>JBEVJD010000238.1:0-10320 GCA_040510435.1 Pyrinomonadaceae bacterium
TCGTCGTAGTGCTCGTCGAGCAGCGCGACGACGCGTTTGTACTTGCGGCCGGTGTACTTGATGTGAACCTGCCGGCTGACCTCGGCCGCGCGGCGGAAGGCTTCGCGCACGTCGCCGCAGAAGAGTGCGTGCGTGCGCAGGCGCTCGTCGTCGCCGCGTAAGACGACGGAGTTGATGGAGATGACGCGCGCCGGGACGAGGTCGGCGGCGGCCTCGATCATGTGACGCGTGGGCGTCTCGACGCGGCCGATGACTTTCTCGATGGAGGCGAGCGCGCCGAGCCAGTGCGTGGCGTGCGTCAGGTCGGGGCCCGCGACGCCGGGGAAGAAGTACTTTGCGCCGCCCGCGAAGCCCGCGACCTCGTGCGGGACGGTCGCGCCGAAGATGAGCACCGTGTCGTAGACGCCGGGCGCGAGCAGTCGGTTGAGGTTGACCCTGACGGACTCGTTGATGAGCCCGCCGGTCAACTCGGTCACGCGTTCCGCACTCAACTCCCCGAGGTCAACCAACTCTTCGGGACGGTTCCACTGGTGGTCGAAGATTTGCCCGAGCAGGGGGAGGGGCGCGCCTTCGTGTAAACCGACTTTGGCGCGCTTCTCGTCCTCGGTCATGGGCATGTGCGTGCCCTGCGCGACGAGCGCGTCGAACTGCTCGGCGCCGCGCGCGGCGAGAATTTCGGCGGCGTAGGGGAAGAGTAAGTCCGTGTTGTCGTCGCGCGTCTTGTCGGGGACGATGGCGAGGACGCGCGCGCCGGGGCCGACGGTCATGAGCGCCTGCTCGACTATTTCGCGCAACTCCGCGGGCGAGAGGTCGAGGTCAGGCCCTCCCTTCCCTACGGTTGAAGGTGCGGGCTTGGTACTCATAAATAATCTCCTTGTTCAAAACAGAACCGCGAGCGGTAGCGAGCGGGTGCGTCTTATATTTATAAGTGCGCACGGCGTAAGACCGACCCGCTCGCGGTTCTGTTAGCGTTGGATGCGCGCGGAGCCGCCCCGGGCGAAGGCGCGCACCTGTTCGACCGTCGCCATCGTGGTGTCGCCGGGGAAGGTCGTCAGGAGCGCGCCGTGCGCCCAGCCGAGCTTGAGCGATTCTTCGGGCGATTCGCCGTTCAGCAGGCCGTAGAAGAAGCCCGAGGCGAAGCCGTCGCCGCCGCCGACGCGGTCGATGACATCCAGTTCCGCGGTCGGCGAAACGTACGTCTCGCCGTTGACCCACGCCACCGCGCCCCAACTGTGCCGGTTGGTCGTGTGCACCTCGCGCAGAGTCGTCGCGACGACCTTGACCTGCGGGTGCATCTTCACCACCTTGTCGATCATGCCGAAGAAGGCCGACGGGTCGAGCTTCGAACTCTTCGTCACGTCCTGCCCCGGGATGCCGAGCCCCTTCTGCAAGTCTTCCTCGTTGCCGACGAGCACGTCAACGTTCTCGACGATGCGCGCGACCGTTTCGACCGCGCGCCCCTCGCCGCCGGAAATTTTCCAGAGCTTCTCTCGGAAGTTGAGGTCGAACGAGGTGACGGCGCCCGCGGCCTTCGCGGCCTTCATGCCTTCGACGATGACCTCGGCCGTCGTCTCCGACAGGGCCGCGAAGATGCCGCCGGAGTGGAACCAGCGGACGCCGCCCGCGAAGATTTCGTCCCAATTGAAGTCGCCGGGCTTGAGCAGCGCGGCGGCCTCGTTCGAGCGGTTGTAGAAGACGACGGGCGCGCGGACGCCGTGGCCGCGGTCGCTGTAGACGGCGGCGATGTTGGGGCCGCGCACGCCGTCGTGCTCGAACCATTTGTAGAAGGGCTTGACGCCCATCGCGCGGACACGCTCGGCGACCAGCTCGCCGATGGGGTAGCCGACCATCGCCGAGGCGACGCCGGTGTTGAGGCGGAAGCAGTCGGCGAGGTTGGCGGCACAGTTGAACTCGCCGCCCGAGACGTGTATCTCGCAGCCCGTGGCCTTGCGGAAAGGGATGACGCCGGGGTCAATGCGGTGGACGAGCGCGCCCAGGCTTACGAAGTCCAGCGCACCTTCCTTCTTGATGTTCAGACCGTTACTCATCTTTACGATTCTCCGTGTAATAACAGAACCGCGAGCGGTAGCGAGCGGGTGCGCGCTACGATAACGGCCCGTGTGTTAAAACTCCGACCCGCTCGCTACCGCTCGCGGTTCTGATTAAACGCCGCCGAAGGCCGAGAAGCCGCCGTCAACGGGGACGACCACGCCCGTGACGAAGTTGGACGCGGGCGACAGCAGCCACAGCAACGTCCCCAACAAATCTTCCGGCTCGCCGAAGCGTCCCATCGGCGTGTGCGCGATGATGGACTGGCCGCGCGCCGTGAGCGAGCCGGTCTCCTTGTCGGTCAGGAGGAAGCGGTTCTGCTCGGTCAGGAAGAAGCCGGGCGCGATGGCGTTGACGCGTATGCGCGGGCTGTATTCGGTGGCGAGGTGGACGGCGAGCCACTGCGTAAAACTGTTGACGCCGGCCTTCGCCGCCGAGTAGCCGAGCACGCGCGTCAGAGGCCGCACCGCGCTCATCGAAGAGACGTTGAGGATGACGCCCTCGCCCTGCTCCGCCATCTGCCGGCCGAAGACCTGGCTCGGGATGATCGTGCCCATCATGTTCAGGTCGAAGACGAACCGCAGAGCCTCCTCCGGCAAATCGAAGAACTTCTGCTGCGGATTAGTCGTCGCGCCAGGGTGGTTGCCGCCCGCGCCGTTGAGCAGCGCGTCTACGCGCCCGAACTCCCTGACGACCTCCTGCACAGCCTCGCGCAGGCTGCCCGCGTCGAGCACGTCGGCCGTGTAGACGACGGCACGCCCGGGGACTTCGAGCGCGGCGATCTGCGGCTCGGCCTTCTCGCGGTTGCGCGCGATGAGCGCCACGTTCGCGCCGCAGCCAACAATCGCGCGCACCATCGCCTGCCCCAGCACGCCCGTCCCGCCCGTGACGACAATTGTGCGGCCGGTGAAGTCGTACATCTTACACAGCTCAGTTAAGTTCATCCCAAAGCCTCTTGAATTTACACGACTCGCACGCGCAGCCGTAAAGTCCCGTAGGGACGAAATGTTTATAGTTCACGGTGACATTACCGCATATAAGCTCCAGAGGAGCGGCATGTCACATGTCGCCCCTGACGGGGCTCCGGAATGAATTAAAGCGACAAGAACTATAAACATTTCGCTCCTCCGGAGCGAAGACGCTTCACTCCCGGCCTTAGTCGGCCCCGATGCCTGCGGCGGCCTCGGCCCCGATGAAGAGCGGCTTGATGTGGCGGTCGTAGAGGTTCTCCGTTACGTTGCGGCCGACGATCTCTTCGTTCTCCCTGAGGAGTCCAAGGTAACGGTCGCCCATCTTGGCCGCGACCTTGTAGCCGACGTGGAGGAGTTGGCGCAGGCTCGGGTTGTAGAGCGGGTTCGTCTGGTCGTGGCGGAGCGCACCGACGTACTGCTCGGATGTCCAGCCCTCGACCTCTTCGGCCGTCGGGAGCTTCGAGCGGTCGATGTCTATGACCGTGGCGTAGGGCGCGCAGAGCGCGTCGATGTCGGCCAGCGCCTTGGAGTAAATCTCCCTGGCGAGCTTGAGCCCTTCGCCGCCCGCTTCGGCGAGGCCGATGATCTCTTCGAGCCAGGTGGTGCCGGCGGTCTTGACGTGGATGCCCGCGCCCGTGCGCGCGAGTGCGCGGCGGATGGGCTCGTAGATGGAGAACTTGTCGCTGCCGGAGTGGACGCTGAGCTTGAGGTTCGCCGGCAGGTCGTAGGTCTTGACGGCGTGACTGATGACGGCGATGTCCTCGTTGAACTCCTTCTCGAACTGCGCCACGTCGCCGACGTAATCAACGCCCTTGTTGAAGCGACCCGTGAACTTGGGCGCGACGGTCTGCGCGGGAATCTTCTCGTCGGCGATGGCGGCGAGGATGACGAGCAGCTCGGGCGGCGTCTGCGGCGAATCGGTCTCGTCCATCGAGACCTCGGCGATGAAGTTGCCCTCGCCCTTGACGCTGGCGACGTGCTGGTAGATGCGACCGGCGTCTTGCACGGCCTTGAGGAACTTGCGTGCGATGCGCTCGATCTCTTCGCGCGTCGTCTCGAACGGTTCTTTGATGCCGGGAATCTCGATGCGGCCGACCAACTCGGGGTGGCGCTCGACGAAGGCTTGCACGTCCTCGTCGGCGGCGGGCTCGCCGATGGAGTCGGCCACGTCGAGCGTGTAGAAGTCGCTCGTCTCGATGAATTCGTCAACGATGTCGAGGCGTATGTGGTCGGCGTCAACGTGGAAGGGCTTCGACCAACCTAAATCCTTGACGGCCTCCTGCGCGGCGGCGAGCACGCCGGGCGGCTTGGAGCCGACGATGCCGTGCTCGCGGTACGACTTGTTCCAGACGGGCGTCACCTCGATGCCCTGCTCCGCAGCCTGCACGCACGCGCGCAACTGCGCCTTCGCCTGGTGCGCGAACCGGTCGCCCACGCCGAAAGAGTATTTTTCAAGCTTCAAACCGTTACTCATGACTTTCTCCTTAAGTTAAAGGGCTTCGGTGGTTGGCCGGCAGCACACCACTCACGACATCGAAATTCAAACTCACAGGGCGACGAGTTCGGAAATTTTCACGGGCCGCTTCTTCTCGATGCTCGTGCGCGCGGCGACGCCCGTCAGCACGGACATCGCTCCGGCGCGCGCGTCGGGCAGGCGCATGTAGTCGGGCACGCTCGCGTTGCGGAAGATGACCTCGCGGAGGCGGTCGTCGCCGCCCGCGTGTCCGCCCTGGACTTGCGGCATCTCGATCTGCACGCGCTTGCCGCTGAAGTTCTTGATGAGGTAGACCTCCGGGTCAACCTCGACCTTCCACGGCTGGCGCTCATAGTCGCGGACTTCCAGCCGCCCGCCCTCGCCGTTGAAGGCGAGCCGGTAGCCCTCAATCGGCATCGAGGCGTTCAGCGAGTAGTTCATCTGCGCGCCGTTCGAGTACTTCACGACGGCCGACATCGTGTCGTAGATATCCACGTCTTCGCGGAAGACGCAGCCGTCGCGGTGGTAGCCGTCCACATCCTCGGCCTCCGCGTAGAGCTTCATCAGCCGCGCGTTCTTCGTCATGTCCCAGTAGAAGGGGCACTTCGCCTTGTGCGGGCAGGGGCGGCAGTGTGTGTGGCGGAAGGGGTTCGCCTTGCCGTAGACGTTCAGCTCGCCGAAGGCCATGACCTCGACGGGGTCGGCGCCGAGCCACCAGTTGATGAGGTCGAAGTGGTGCGAAGCCTTGTGCACCCAGAGGCTCCCGCCCTTCGACTTCAGGCGGTGCCAGCGGCGGAAGTAGTCGGCGCCGTGGCTGGTGTCCAGATACCAACTGAAATCGACGGAGGTGACGGGGCCGATCTCGCCCGCCGCCAGCAGCTCCTTAATCTTCTGGTGCTTCGGCGAGTAACGGTAATTGTGTGCGACGATCACCTTGCTCTTGTTGCGGCGTGCGGCGTCGAGGACGGTCTTCACCTGCCGCTCGTCGGTCACCATCGGCTTCTCGGTGATGACATCAATCCCGAAGTCGAGCGCGCGCGTGATGTAATCGACGTGCGTCGCATCCACGGTCGTCACCATCAGCAAATCGGGCTTGGCGCGGTCGCACATCTCGTCGAAGCTGGTGAAGGTCGGGCACGAGACGCCCATCAAATCTTTCGCGGCCGCCATGCGCTTCGGGTTCGTGTCGGCGAGGCCGACGAACTCGATCACGTCCGAGTAGTTCCTGGCGATGTCCACACCCCACATCGAGGAGCCGCGGTGACCCGTGCCGACCATCGCGTAGCGGCGGCGCTTCGTTTGAGCCGCAGCGCGCGAGCCCCCACCACCCAGCACGAGCGACGCCGCGGCGGCCGTGCCCGCGGTCTTGACGAAGTCCCTGCGGTTCAGGCTATTCGATTCTGACACTGTCTTTTGTCCTTTTATCTAAGGTTACAACAGTCTTCATCCCGGGCCGCAACAGCAACCCGGCGGTCATCTTCAGCGCTTCGCGGCGTCGGCCTTCTTCAGCAGTTTCGCCAGCCCGAGCTTCTGTTCGCGGAACCCGTCCACGACGAGCGCGGCCATGATGTCGGCGCCGAGCGGCGAGAAGTGCGTGTTGTCGTCAACGCCCTGCGGGTAGTTCGGATTCTCGCCCGCCTTCAGTTGCAGGAAGAGTTTTCGAGACTCTTCGGGACCGTACTTGACGAGCACCTTCTCGCTCGTCCGGTGCATGTCGATGAGCGCGACTTTGTGTTCGGCGGCGACGCCGCGGACGATGTCGGGGTATTCGCCGTGCGTGTCGTAGAACTTGCCCTCCTTGTTGAAGCGGCGGCGCATGACCGGCGTCAGAAGGACGGGCGTGGCCTTCTTCGCACGCACCTCCGCGACGAACCGCTCAAAGTTTTTGCGGTAGTCTTCGGGCGGCGTGTAGCGGTCAACCTTGTCCTTCGCGCCGTCGTTGTGGCCGAACTGCATGAGGACGTAGTCGCCGGCCTTCACCTTATCGATGAGCGTCTGCCAGCGCCCCTCGCCGATGAAGGTGCGCGTGCTGCGGCCATTCGCGGCGTGGTTGTCCACGCGCACGCGCTGCTCGTCGAAATGCTTCTGCAACTGCTCGCCCCAACCCGTCTCGGGCCGCTTCGTGTCGAGCTTCGGGGCCATCGTCGAGTCTCCGGCGAGGAAGACGGTGACGGGCCCCTGCGCGAGCGCCGCGGGCGCCAGCAGGAGGACGGCGAGTAAAGTCAGAGCGAGTCTCAAAGTCTTCACCTCAGCTTAATTTGTCCACGACCTGGCCGTTGATCTTGACGTTCTCCAGCGTGAGCCCCGAGACGTTCTTGACGACACTCGGGCGTTCGACGTTATCGAAGGTGCAGTCCTTCAGGCGCAGGTCGAAGACGGGCGCGTTCGCGAAGCCCTGCACGTCGAGCGCGTGCCGGCTCTTGCCGCTCTTCAGATTCTGCACCGAGAGGTTGCGGACGACGGGCGTGAACTTGCCCTTCGCGCCCTCCTCGTAGTTGAAGTCCACGGTCAGCACCGCGTGCGCGACCTGCCCGACGGTGATGTTGCGGAAGAAGATGTTTTCGAGGAGCCCCCCGCGCACGGCGTTGTTCTTGAAGCGCAGCGCGTGGTCGAGGTTGGGGCTGTCGAGCGTGCAGTTCTCCGCGAAGAGGTTGCGGACGCCGCCCGAAATTTCGCTGCCCAGAGTGATGCCGCCGTGCCCCTCTTTCATGCGGCAGCCGCGGATGATGATGTTCTCGGAAGGGACGTTCAGCCGTCGGCCGTCGGCGTTGCGGCCGGACTTGACCGCGATGCAGTCGTCGCCCGTGTCGAAGAGACAGTCTTCGATGAGCACGTCTCTGCACGACTCGGGGTCGCAGCCGTCGTTGTTGGGGCCGTGCGTCTCGATGCGGACGTTGCGGACGATGACGTTGGTGCAGAGCACCGGGTTCAACTCCCACATCGGCGAGTTGATGACGCGAACGCCTTCGATGAGAACGTTCGTGCAGCGGTAGGGCTGTACGAACTGCGGGCGCAGGTAATGGCCTTCGCCGAAGACGCGCTCGGAGACGGGCACGCCGCGCTCGACCATCTCCATCAAAGCATTCCGCGACTTGAGCTGGTTGGGCGTGCCCTTCTTCCAGCCGTGGCGCTCCTGACCCTTCCAGGGCCACCAGTGTTCGTGGTCGCTGTTGCCGTCGAGCGTGCCGGTGCCGGTGACGGCGATGTTCTTCTGCTCGAACGCATAGATGAAGGGCGAGTAGTTCATCAACTCCATGCCCTCCCAGCGCGAGAAGACGAGCGGGAGATACTTCGCAGGGTCTTGAATGAACTTGACGGTCGCGCCTTCGGAGACGTGCAGGTTGACGTTGCTGAGCAGGTGGACGGGGCCGGTCAGGAACGTGCCCGCGGGCACGACGACGCGGCCGCCGCCGGCCTTATTGCAGGCGGTGATGGCCTTACGGAAGGCTTCGGTGCAGTCGAATTTCCCGTCGCCCGCGGCGCCGTACTTCGTCAAAGAGAAGTCGCGTCGGGGGAAGTCGGGCGCTTTGATGCGTTTCAGAATCTCGGGCACGCGCGACCAGGGGTCTGAGTCGGCGGCGTAAGTCGGCGCTAAGGCGCGGGCCAGCGCTTCGCCGGACGACAGGTGTGTTAAGAGCAGAGCACCGGCGCCGCCGGCCAGAGTCTTCTTTAAAAAATCGCGACGGTCAGACATAGCTTATTTGGACTGCTCGGTTGACGGTTTCTTCAGACGTTTCTGCCACGCCGGATAATCTTTGTTGAGGAGCTTGCGCGGCTCCTCCGTGTACCAGCCGTAGCCGTTGCGGCGCTCGGCCTCGATCTCCATGACGCTGTAGCGGACGATGCCGTCACGACCCTCGAAGACCGGGCGGTTCGTGCCGAGCTCGTAGAAGCGCGCCCAGAGCGGCGGCGCCTGCGGGTCTTTGACGAGCGAGCGCTCGATGCCGCCCTCGACGGACTTATCCTCTTTCTCGATCCAGCGGATGCCGGAGAGTTGCGCGGCATTGAACCAGACGACGGCCGCTTCGATTGACTCGACGACGCGCGCGTCGGGACGCTCGATGCCCATGAGGAAGCGCGTGACGGCGACGCTCTCGCGCGAGGCGAGCGAGACGGGCTCGAACTTGCGCGCGGGCGCGGGCGCGAACGTGTTCACGTCGTGCTGCGCGCCCCAGATGGTGAGCTTGCCTTCAATTTTGACCTGCGTCTTCAGGATGCACTCGACGCCGCGCTCGACGGCCTTGGCGGATTTTTCCCGGCGCGCGTCGTCAACGAACGCGTATTCGGGCTCGCGCCGCGCGACGCCGCGGAGCAGTTCGAGGACGCCGACCATCGCGTTGTCGTTGTATGTAATGTGCGAGTAGTAGCCCTTGCGGAGCGGGTAGTACTGCGGCCAGCCGCCGTTCTCGTACTGCGCGGCGAGCAGGTAGTCGAGCCCTCTGATGAAGGCGTCGCGGTGGCGCTCGTGCTTCTGCGCCGTGTAGACGCGCGCGAGGTATTCCAACTGCGTGAAGGTCGCGCCGTTGTCGATGGTCGCAGAGCTTTCTTTCCCCGTCTCTACCTTCAGCTTGAGGAGTTCGGCGCGCTCCTTCTCGGACAGAGGGGCGGCCATGTCGATGTTCTTGGGCCAGCCGCCCACTTCGCGCTGGTAGAGCAGCAGGTTGTCGGCGACGCGCAGAGCCTCGGCGCCCGCGTACCAATCGGGCTTCTGCTTGAGCGCGCCCGACCACTTGACGGACGAAGATGTCTTGTCGTTCGTCTGCGCCGACGCGGCGGGCGCGAGGGCGACGAGGAGAAGGATGATGCCGAAGAGCCTTGGTGCCGAAATATAGTTCACTTGGGTGACTTATTGAACGTGAGCCGCCCCGGGGCACAGGGGGCCTGGGGGCGGCTCACGTGTTTCAAGGTCGGGCGGCCTTTACCGGTCAGGCCGCCCGCTGTCAAAGGCGCTTAGAAGGTGAACTTGGCGCCGATCTGAACGTCGCGCGGCGTGTTGCGCTGCGTGCTGTAGAGGCCGAAGCTCGCGTTCGTCGGGTCGGCGCTCAGGTCGATGAAGTACGGGCTGTTGAAGGCGTTCAGAGCCTCGCCGCGGATTTGCAGCTTGCGACCCTCGCCCATGTCGAAGTTCTTCGTGAGCGAGAGTTGGACGCTCTTGAAGGCCATGTGGCGCAGGTTGTCCACCGTCGTCGGGACGGTGCGCAGGCTCGAAGAGCTGAGCCTGAGAATCTGGCTGTTGAAGGCCGACCCGTCTGGCGTGACGAAGACCGGGAGGTCGATGCCGTACTTGCGGCCGTCGCCGGTGTTCTGCCCCGCGCGGCTCTCCACCGCGAAGATGTTGCCGGCGTAGTAGAACGCCTGCGAGAGCAGAATGGGCTGGCCCTGCTGCCACTCGTAGGTGCCGTTGAGCTGCCAGCCGCCGACGAAGGCGTCGAGCACCTTGTTCATGTCCTTGCCGAAGGCGCGGCCGCGGCCGAGGGGCAGGCGGTAGACGGTCGCCAGCGTGAAGCGGTTCGGGCGGTCGTCGGTGCCGATGCGGTCTTCCAACTCGTCGTCGGACGGGTTCAGGTAGGTCAGGCGCTCGCGCAGCTTCGAGTACGTGTAGGTCATGTTGAAGCTGAGGTCGGTGGAGAAGCGCTTGGTGGCCTGGAGCTGGAGCGCGTTGTAACGGTTCGACCCGTTGTACTCCTGCACGAAGACGTTGGGGAACTGCGGGAACCGCAGCGCCGACTGCGCGCGCGTGATGGTGGTCGCCGTGTTGAAGGGGCTGCCCGTGTTGGGCAGCAGGTTGCGGAACGGGTTGACGACGGTCGCGGCGAGGATCGTGTT
>JBEVJD010000239.1:0-31539 GCA_040510435.1 Pyrinomonadaceae bacterium
GGAGTTGGTCGAGCTGGTCAGGAATGCTTCGGAGTTGCGGCTCTACGGCGCGGGGCACTCCTTTAACGACGGGGTGGTGGCGGACGACACGCTCATCTCGCTCGACGACTTCAGCGGCGTCGTGTGGGTCGACCGGGCGACGAAGCAGATGGCCGTCAAGGGCGGCACGCGCGTGCGCGACGTGATCCGGTTCCTGCTCGCGGAGGGGCTGGCCTTCAAGGCGCAGCCCTCGCACGACGCGCAGTCAATCGCCGGCATCCTCTCGACCGACGTGCACGGGACGGGGCGCGACTGGGGCTTCGTCAGCGAACTGGTCACGGGGCTGCGCGTCATCGACGCCGAGGGCAACGTCCGCGACTGCGCCCCCGGCGACGACCTCTTCCGCGCGGCCATCGGCGGCGTCGGCGCGGCCGGCGTCATCTCGCAGGTCACCGTGCAGGCCGTCGAACGCTTCAACGTCGAGCAGAAGGTCGAGATGTCCACGCGCGACTACGTGCGCGCCAACCTCGACCGGCTCATCGCCGAGAACGAGCACGTCAGCTTCTACCTCTACCCCTTCACCGAGAAGTGCCAGATCAACATCTGGAACCGGACGGCCAAGCCGAAATCCTCCCTCGGGCCTCTGCGCGAGTTCCTGAGCATCTCGAACGACGCGCTGCTCGCCGCCTGGTTCGGCGGCTTCATGGCCTACACGGGATTGCTGCCGAAGTGGTCGGACATCGCCTACGGCTTCAAGCGCGGCACAGACCTCGTGCTGGAGAGCAGTCAGGCGTACAGCCGCACGATCTACCACATGCACCAGGAGCTTGAGTTCACCGTGCCCTTCGAGCAGACCTGGCAGGCGTGCGACGAGTTCATCGGGCTCTACGAGCGCACCTACGACTCCGACACGCCCTACGCGCTCTTCGAGGTGCGCTTCACGCCCGCCGGCCACGACTTCACCTTCCTCGGCGCCGGGCGCGAGCGCCGCTCGACCTGGATCGACCTCGTCCCCAACGACTCCTACGGCTACGAGAAGTACTACGACGCCGCCCAAATCCACATGAAGCAGACGCCCTACGACACGCGCCCGCACCTCGGCAAGTTCTGCACCCTCTTCCACAAGGAGGACATGGAGCGCCTCCACGGCGAGAACTTCGACAGGTTCCGCCAGGTCTGCCAACAGCAAGACCCCGCACGCAAGTTCGCCAACACCTTCACCCGCCGCCTCTTCTGGGACTAGCCGCCCGTGGCGCGCCGGGTGCCGCCGGTGTGCGACTGATGTTAAAGTTATCGCCGTGAGGTCGCTGCTCTACCTGATCGCTGTCCTGGTCTCTTTATTCCTGCTGCTCCTCTTCGGGGCGCTCGCAGGGGGACTCGTCCTGGCTCCGGCGGGCACCATCCCCTCGGTGCTGGGGGCCACGACCGGGGCCGTCGTCGCAATCTGCGTGTGGTTCAAGCTGGTCGGCTATTTCGTCGAACAGGAAGACATCCACCTGAGCAACGTCAGGCCGCACGCCGCGCCCGAAGCGCCGCCGTCGGTGAATGTCGGGCCGCCCCTCTCCGCCAGGGACGTGAGGCGCGGCAATCACTTGATGGCCTGCGGCATCGTCACCTTCTTCTCCGCGCTGTTCAGCACGCCCGGGATCGCGCTGCTGGTTGGGGCGGCCGGGATCGTGTCGGCGGTCGCGGGCTTCGTCATCTCGCTGACGGCCGCGGAGTTCCCCGCGGAGGACGGCGTCGTGCGGAGGGTGAAACTGCTGGTGGCGCGAACCCGCACCTGACGACTGCATGCACCCGACCGCCGAGTGGAGGATGAAGTATGCAAACCTTCACGCAGAGGCAGAGCCAATCTCAGGAACAACCGGCGCCCTCCAACCCTGCGCAGACTCACACGCCGAGCCCGGGGCCGAATCACGCCGGAGAACTCAAGGCCGGGTTGACCCGTGCCGCGTCGTCTCACGTCGGGCACGATTTCAGCCGCGTCCCCGTCCACCCTCCCACCGTTGCCGATAGTCCTTCAGAAGTCCCGTCCGTCGTCGGCGAAGTCCTGAGCTCGCCGGGGGAGCCGCTGGACGCGGCGGCGCGCGTTTTTATGGAGCCGCGCTTCGGCCACGACTTCAGTCGTGTGAGGGTACACGCCGATGCGAAGGCGGCGGAGTCCGCGCGGTCGGTGAGGGCTTTGGCCTACACGGTCGGAAACGACGTGGTGTTCGGGGCGGGGCAGTACGCTCCGGGGGCGAGCGCCGGGCGGCACCTCCTCGCGCACGAGTTGGCGCACGTGGTGCAACAGACGGGGTCGCTCTCGGGCGGGAACCGCGCGGAGCCGGAAGGTATCATTCAGCGCTGGCGCCGCGACTGGGCCCCGCTCTACGACGATAGCGGCACCCCGAGTCCCAGGAACTTCCACCGCGTGTGCCACGAAGTCCGCCCGGCGAGCCCTCCGCAGGAGCCCTACAATTCGATAGAGCGCCGCGTCGAGTCCGTGTTTCGTCGTTTCACGCCGACGATAGAGCCCCAATTCGTCATACCAACCGCCACGCCGGCAGCCTATCAGCGTTACCGCTGGTGTAATTCCGGTGCCTGCCCGAACCCCGATTTCATAGTCCCGCGCGGGAGTAACGTGGATGTTTACGACGTTAAGCCGGTAGGACGCGGCGCGAGATTCCGCGACTATTTAAGGTGGGGAGAACACGTCTGCGGCCTCCCCTCAGACCAGCCACTCAACTGGCCTCCCGCCCCGTCACTTCCGCCCCCCAGCCCGACCGGCGTCTGGAGGCTCGGGGCTGAGTTCCCGGGAAATCCATACGTCGCCCGACGGGAGAACTCACTGCTCATCGTGGTGGACGCCAACCTCTGGATAAACGTCTTTCAGCCGAGGAACGGCGGAACCATCTGGTACATCCAGCATCCGGGGCCGCTGTTAGACCCGTCGGGCCCAATCGACGGCTATACCGTCAACCGCCAGCCAGGGGCGACTTCAGACGGGGTGGTTTTCTATTACCCTTCCGGCCAGAATCAGCCGAACAATCCCACGCCCGCGCCGGGCAGTCCGGCCGGCGCGCCGACCGGAACCGGTTCCGCGGCCGCGGGAGCCAACGCCCCGGCCGCGGCGCAACAGCCGGCGCCTCCGGCGCAACAGTCCGCGCGCCTTCCCGCCGACCCCAACGCGTGGCCCGGCACCGTCTCACTCGGGAATCCCGGAGTCATGCTCTTGCCCATCGCCCGGGCCACTCTTCCCTCCCTCAACGAGACCGCAGGGTTTGGCAATGCGGCACAGCACATCGTTCGCGGCGGGTACCGTATCTCGCCGCACGTACGACTGCCGCTGACGGATAATCCCCGCGTGGTCTACTACACCGCACAGCATCTGAGCAGGCGTGTCATTGAGTATGCGATAGGGCCGGCAGACCTTGATAATTTCCTGGAGCACATAGATGTTTACGAGAACTACGCCGGGTTGATGATGATGTACCTCCAGAATCCTCACGACGTGTCGTCGGCTCAAGCCACGTATCTTCTCATGCGCGGGGACATCCGCAGGGGGCTGGCCGCCATCGGGCGAGCCTGGTCGGAAGCGTTTCATAATCCGATGTGGGTCATGGGGGCGATTGTTTCCACGGCGTCCCCCTTCACCGGCTCGGGCGCCGCCGCAGGTCGCGGCCTTGCCGGCGAAGGCGCGGCGACGACGGGCGTGAGGGTTCAGGCGGTGCCGCCCGCCGCCGCGGGCGCTGTGGGGGTCGAAGGGATGTCGGTAGGGGCCGGTGGCTCGGCCGGTGCCGGCATGACGCACAATCGGTAGCAGGCGGCGTGCGTCGCCTACTGCCGCCTCAACTGCCTCAGCAGCTCGGCCGCCTCGTAGTGCTTCGGTTCCAGCCCCAACGCCTTCTCTAAATTTTTTACGCCCAGTTCCTTGTCGCCGGCGCGCGCGTGTGCGAGTGCCACGGCGTAGTGCGCGTGGGGCGAGTGCGGGTTCTCTTCGGCGGCGAGTTTGAAGAGGAGGAGCGACTGTTCGTGCTTCTTCTCGCCGAGCAGACGATGGCCGGCGACGAGCAGCGGCTCCTCCGTCTCGGCGAACTTGTTGACGGCGTCGGCCCTGAACTCGCGGAACCTCT
Source organism: Pyrinomonadaceae bacterium (assembly GCA_040510435.1). GTDB lineage: Bacteria > Acidobacteriota > Blastocatellia > Pyrinomonadales > Pyrinomonadaceae > QHXN01. The sequence goes on from JBEVJD010000239.1 coordinate 4,095, forward strand.
TCAGCGCCAGTTCCGCGCCGCCCTCCTTCAGCGCCTCGTCCAAAACTTGCGCCAGCGGCTTGCGCGGGACGTAGTCGAGTGCGGCCTTCAGCGCCGGGTCGTGCCCCGCGCGATAGTCTGCGGACGAAAGCTCCGCCGCGACGTGCGGCGCCGTCCAGGGGCGCGCGTCCCAGGGCGCCCAGTCCTGCCAGTAGTAGACCGAGACGCGCACCGTAACGCCGCTATGCGGGAGCGTGATGCGGCGCGAGTCGCCGTAATGATTCCCCTTCGAGCCCGACGGCTCGCCGACGAAGAGCGCGTCCGTGTACCCCTCCAGGTCGTTCAGAAGGAACTGCGCGGCCGACCAAGTGCTCCGCCCCATGATGGTGAAGAGGCGCCCGGGCCGGTTCACCTTCGACCTGATGAGCCCGACGACGAGCGGGCGGAGCAGCACGTTGTTGCCGCCGCGGTTGAGCCGCAGGTCGAGCACGAGTTTCTCGACCTCGTTCGCTTCGACGAAGGCGAGCAGTCGTTTGGAGAAGTCGGCCAGAGACTCGGCCTGCTTGTCGTTGACCTCGTTGAGCTGGACGTAGACGGCCTTCGAGTCCGGCAGGTGCTCGAACCAGAACTTGTCCTTCGGGTCTTTGAGCCACAGCGGCGTCCGCGCCCCGTCGCGCAGGTCACCCCAGCCCTCCTTCGGCAGCCAACTGAGGTCTGTGTCCGGCGGCAAAAGCTCCGCCGGGCCCGAGGGCTTGAGCGTCACGGTCTGTTGCCGCCCCGCCTTCTCGAAGGTGAACCGTGCGGCGTCGGGGCTCTCCGACAGGTCGAGGGCGTGGAGCACTTCGGGCATGGCGAGCAGGAGCGGCGCGAAGAACTTAACGTCCATCTCGTTGTCGCGCCCGATGAGCTCGCGCACGCGCGCGACCGATTCCTCGGGCGCGGCGTCGCCGACTCGCACGACGCGCGCGCCCAGCAACTCCGCGTGGCCGCGCTCGGCCGCGCGGACGAAGAGCCCGTCCTTGAAGAGGTAGAGCTTGAAGGGCAGCGTGCGGAAGCCGATCTTCGGGTCGCGCGTCGGCGCGACGTTGGTGTGGCCGTCGCCGACCGAGGCCGCGATGCGCGCCAGTTCGACGACGATCTGGTGGCGCGCGAGCACGGGGATGCGTGCGTGAAGTCTCCTGACGGCGCCCTCGAACTGCTCGCGCGTCGTCGTGTGAAAAAGGTTCTTGTGGCGCGCCTCCATCTCGCGCGCCATGTGGCGCAAGTCCTCGCGCCACCTCTCCGCCTCCGCCTTATCGACCGTCACGCCCTGCGCGAAAGACGCGGCGGCGCACAGGAGCAGACAGAGCAAGACCCGGAGCGAGGGAAGGTAAATTCTCGACATGCGTGTTGACCTCAACCGTGACGGATTTGTCGGGGTGGAGTGACGGCCATCAAGTCCACCCTGCGAATAGAACACCGCCCGCCGCGTTTCCGTGGCAGGAGTATTCCGTCAGCCGGCTGTGTCAGGTCGTGTGGAGGGGAAGTGAACTCGGGCGACGCCTGCGCGCCGCCGCGAAGGTGCGGGCGGATTGTCGAGGGCTGCGGAGGGTGGCGGCGCGTCGAGGCACCGCCACACACACGTTTCAGGGGCGCGCGGGGTTGGGGCGCGGGGACTTACTTGTAACGGTAAGTGATGCGGCCGCGCGTGAGGTCGTAGGGCGAGAGTTCGACGCTGACGCGGTCGCCGACGAGGATGCGAATGCGGTTCTTACGCATCTTGCCGGATATCTGCGCGAGCACGACGTGTTCGCTGTTGTCGATCTGAACCATGAAGAAGGCGTTGGGCTGCTTGTCAACCACCACGCCGGATGCCGGAACAAGGTCTTCTTTAGCCAATCGTTGGGCTCCTTAAGTGTCTGGGTTGTGGCTTCGGCCGCGCGGGATTAAAGAAGCCGCGCGGCCGTTCTGTCAAAGTCTGCTTATCGCCCCGCGCGTCGCGGGCGGAAACTGCGGCGCGAGCTGCTGCCCGAGCCGCGCATCGCGCGGAACGGCTTGACCGCCGCGCGCTGTCCGATGGGCGGCGCGCCGCCGAAGGTCGGCAGCACGACGCGCTCGACCGACTGTCCGGTCAGGCGCTCGATGGCGCGCATCGAGAGTTCGTCCACGGGCGTCACGAGCGTGATGGCGCGCCCCGTCTTCCCGGCGCGCCCCGTGCGGCCGATGCGGTGGACGTAGTCCTCGGGCGCGGTCGGCACGTCGTAGTTGATGACGTGCGAGATCGACTCCACGTCGATGCCGCGGGCGGCGATGTCCGTCGCCACGAGCACACGCGTCTGGCCGTCCTTGAAGCCGCGCAGGGCGGCCTCGCGCTGCGGCTGCGTGCGGTCGGCGTGGATGCGGTTCACCTTGTGGTCGCGCGCGAGCAGGATGTGCGAGAGGCGCTCGGCCCCGCGCCGCGTGCGCGTGAAGACGAGCACGCGCTCGAAGTTGTCGCGCTCGCGCTCAAGCAAGTCGAGCAGCAGCGCCGTCTTCGACTCCAACGCGCAGGGGTAGGCCGTCTGCTCGACGGTCACGGCCGCGCGCCCGCGCACGTTCACCTCGACCATCTTCGGCTCCTTCATCGTGGAGCGGGCGAGGCTCTCGATCTCATGCGACATCGTCGCCGAGAAGAGGAGCGTCTGCCGCTTGGCGGGCAGCTCCGCGAGTATGCGCCGGATGGCCGGCAGGAAGCCCATGTCGAGCATGCGGTCGGCCTCGTCGAGGACGAGCACTTCGACGTGAGAGAGGTCGATGGTGCGGCGCTCGACGTGGTCGAGCAGGCGTCCCGGGGTGGCTACGACCACGCCCAGGCCGCGGCGCAGGGCCTCCGTCTGGTTCGACATCGAAGCGCCGCCGATGACGGCCGCGCACTTCGGGCTGCCCTTCGGCGCCAGTTGCTTGTAGCTCTCGTTGATCTGTGAGACAAGCTCGCGCGTCGGCGCGAGCACGAGCACGCGGACGCCCGGGCGGGGCGTTTCGCTCATCCTCTGCATCGAGGGGAGTAGGAAGGCCGCGGTCTTGCCCGTGCCGGTCTCGGCGCAGCCGATAAGGTCGGCGCCGGTCAGCACGATGGGAATCGCGCGCTCTTGAATCGCTGTCGGCTCGGTGTAGCCGAGGGACTCGCAACGGCGCGCGTAGGCGGGCCGGAGTCCGAGTTCAGAAAAGTTCATTCAGTTCCTTCTAACGCCGCCCGTTCGGTCACGAGCGGTCTTTCGAAAATTGCGAAAGCGCCCCCGGCGGTCTGTTTTGCCGGAGGCGCTTCTCGGTGTGAGTCGCCGGCTTGTGACCCCGGCTTACCAGCGGGGCTCGCGGTTGCCGCCGCCGCCGCCGCCGAAGCCGCCGCCGCCGCGGTTGCCGCCGCCGCCGAAGCCGCCACGTCCGCCGCCGCCGCCGCCGCGGTTACCGCCGCCGCCGAAGCCGCCGCGTCCGCCGCCGCCGCCGCCGCGATCCTCGCGGGGGCGAGCCTCGTTGACGGTCAGGTTACGGCCGCCGAACTCCTTGCCGTTGAACTGCGCGATAGCCGCCTCGCCCTCTTCGCGCGAGGACATCTCGACGAAGCCGAAGCCGCGCGAGCGGCCCGTGTCGCGATCCTCGACGACCGAGGCCGACTCGACGTTGCCGGCCTGCGAGAAGAGGTCGCGCAGCTCCTCGCTCGAAGTCTGGAACGAAAGGTTGCCGACGTAAAGTTTAATGGACATTCAGATGTACCTCTCCCTCAAAAGGAGTATCTAAGAGAAGCTTCCCATTGAAGTTTACTTCGGCGGGACGGTGGCAACGAAGGCTCGCGTCTGGGGTGCTCAACGTTTGAGCGGCTTCCGATCTGTTAACAACTGCCTCACTCTCGAACCCATCCAGAACGCCGCCGCCAGTCACGAGGCGCGGGGCGCATCACCGTCGATGCGCGAGAGAAGGAATGACGCCACCTATGATGCACCAGAACGGTACGCAGTTGCAACACCTAAGCGCCCTTTGGCCGCGTCCCCCGGTATGTTTTTACTGTGTCGGCGGCGCGTCACGGGGCGATTTTGGCGGCCTCAATTCGTGAGCTGGAAGGGGTGCGAGACGACCGTGCGCGTCGCGCGCGAACGCTTGTCCGTGATCGAGGCTTCGAGCGTGTAGCGGCCGGGCGGCATCCCTTCGAGGGGGATGTCGCCGCCGACGAAGACGGGCACGTCCAACTGCGTGACGGTTCTCGCGGGGGTGACGGCCTGCGCCACGCGCCCGCGCCTGAGCGTCAGTTGCACCTCCAGATACGAAGCGCCGTGGCTCACGTCGCGCGTCGCGTTGTAGACGTAACACTGATAGCGCAGCGTCCCGGCGGCCGCGAACGCACTGCGCGAGTAGGCGGAAAGGCTCTCGCCGCCCGCGGGTGGCGGCGACGGAGCGGCCGAAGCCGACGAGAGGAACAGGCTCGAAGTGCTCAGGGTGCCGCGCGCGAGGTCGGCCACCTCGACGAACTGCGTGACGTTGCCCGCGCGCCCCGAAACGGCGTCGCGCACGGCGACGCTGAGCTGGTAGAACCCGGGCGCGTTCGCCTCAAGCTCGAACCAGTAATCAACCCCGCGCGGCGGCACGGCCCCGGCGCGCGCGGCGTTCAAGGTGTAGTTCTTCCCCTGCTGATAGACGACGCTCCCGTCCGGCGCGGTCACGCGCCCGACCACGTCGAGGTTGACCGCACGCGAGCCGTCCGGGCGCGTCTCGCGCTCGGCGTTCGCGAGGTCGATGTTGACGACCGACATGATGCGCGCGGACTTTCCGTCGGGGGACAGGAAGAGCGGGGTCAGGCTGAGGCCGATCTCCCGGAAGGCGAGCGGCGATTCGAGGACTTCGGTCAACTGCGGGCGGCTGACGGGGCCGCGCGGGGCCGCGGCGCGCGCGTAGGCCGTGCTGCGTGCCTGCACGCGCAGCCCAGGCCGGCGCACGCGCACCTGAATCTTGTGCGGCCGCGCGGACGCCTCCTGCCCGGGGTTGTAGCCGAGGATGTAGTAGCCTCGGGTCTCTTCAAGCACGCCCTCGAACCCCGCGGCGAGGTCGTTGCGGTTGAAGATGGCGCGCCCGCCGGTCTCGCGCGCGATGTTCATCAGCGCGCCGTTGTCTTGCAGCCCGCCGCCCCGGAGGTTCGCCTCGTCCACCCCCCTCGGGTTGAGCGTGTAGATGGTGACGCCGGCCCGGTTGGCCTTCGCGGTCAACTCCTGCACGCGGTCACGGACTCGCTCGGCCCCGTGCTCCTGCATGGCGTAGAGCAGCCCCCTCGACACGAGCACGAGAACTCTGCGGCCCGGGAGTCGCGCCAGCTCTTCGACCGCCGCGTCCAGCATCCCCAGGGCGCGCAGGTTCTGCTCCACCCACTCACTCATGATCCACATCCTGCCGGTGAAGATGACGGTGACCTTCGGAGCCTTCTTCAAAGGGTCGGCCTGCACGCGCTCGACGGCGCGCCGGAGAACCGCGCGGTCGGCCGTCAGCCCCGTGAAAGGGCCGGGCGCCCCTTCGGTGTCGCGGATGGCCGCGAGGTCGTGCGGCCCCATCTGCTCGTCCACGAAACGCGTCAGGACGCGGGCGGCGGAGCGCGCGTTCGTCAAGGCCATCGAGAGCAGCACGCTCGACGGCTGGGTGTCGAAGGGGCGGTCGTCGCTGAAGAAGTTGTTCTTGACCTAGATGACGGGGTTGGCGACGACGAAGACCATCGAGCGGCGGACTTCGTTCGCGGCGAGCCGGCCGTCGGGAGCGTTCGAAGGCTGCGCGCCGCCGTCCGCGGGCACGTACTGGCAATACTCCGGCCGCCGCGCGTTGCCGTCTTCGACAATCTCGAAGTCAGAAGCCTGTAGGTCTGTGACCTGCCGCCCGCGCCCGTCCAACACCACGGCGTCCGCCTGCACGAGGTTCGAGCGGACGCGGACGACCTCGTCCTCTACGTCGGGTCTGACCTGCTGCTGCGGCGTCGGCGCCGGCTGCTGCGCGAAGGCTGGGGCGAGGGAACTCAACAACATCGTCGCGGCGATGACGAGCGCGTGCGCCTGAAGAAAATCTTTTCTCGACATAAAGCCGTTCTGTTGGCCTTCCCCTCGGGCGTGCCCGACCCGACCTTAAGACTTCGCCCGAATCATAACAGGAAACCGCCGCGTCATCCCTTGAGCAACTCGACGGCCTTGAGCACGCGCGCGACGCCGCGGCTGACGTGCGCGCCGAGGGCGACGAGGCCGAGGATGACGACCGTGTAGCCGCCGACGGTCGCGAGCAGCAGCAGCACGTGCGTGCGGTTCGAGAGGTCGGCCGCGAGCAGGAAAGCGACGAGGAAAAGCGCCTCGAAGGCGACCGCCCCGAAGAAGGCGAGCTTGAAGTTGCGCTCCCCGCGCTCGACGCGCGCGAGCGCCGCGCCGCGGACGGCGTCCAGGTTGACACGTTCTGACATAAGCACCTCCGTCTGATTCTCGCTCGCGCCCTGTTCAGCGCGCGAGCGTGTAGTAGACCACTAAGGCGATGGCGATGAACTCGACCACCGCGTAGATGATGACCGCGTACTTGAAGCTGCGGTCGAACGTCCCCGCGTCTTCGTCGGGCGTCGCGCCCGCGCGCTCGTCCTGCATCTCGTTCGGACTTCGATTCATTCCGGCTCCCGCAACTGTCTGCGCAGCGCCCCGAGCCCGTACGCGAGGCGCGACTTGACCGTGCCGAGCGGCACGCCGAGCACCGCGGCCGTCTCTTCCAGAGACATCTCGTGCAGGTAGTAGAGGACGACGACGGCGCGGCTGGCCGGCGAGAGACCCGCGACCGACTCGCGCAGACGCGCCGACAACTCGGGCGCGAACTCCTCGCGCGGCGGGGGGGCGGCGACCGCGACCAGTGCGTCCTCGTCGCGCACCTGATCGGCCCAGCGCCGCTCGCGCTTCATCTGCCGGAAAGCCTCGCGGGTCGCGATCCGGTAAGCCCACGCGCGGAACAGCCCCGGCTCGCGCAGCCACCCGAGCTTGCGGTAGACGCGCACGAACGTCTCCTGCAAAGCGTCCTCCGCGAGGTGCCGCTCACGCATCAGACTTAAGAGGTAGCGGTAGAGCGGCTCCTGCACCGACGCGAGCAGCGCGTCCAGCGCCTCGCGGTCGCCCGACTGCGCGCGCAGCACGAGGAAGGCTTCTCGCTCCGCGGAGTCTTTCATGCGCCCGCCCCGTCCCGCCCCGGCCGGCGCTCGCGCAGGTAGAGCAGGAGCGGCAGCCCGAGCGAGACGCCCACCGTCAAGACCGCCAGCGCCACCGCCCACACCGCGCGCGAGCCCACGCGCCTCGCCTCGCCCCACGCGAAGACCAGCAACGCCGCGGCCGAGACGAACACGTCCATCCCGAAGAAGGCCCCGACGCGGTTCTCAAACAACTGCGCGAAGAAGAGCGGCAGGTCGAGCCCGTGCTCCAACAGCCACGGCGCGAACTGCCAGTACGGCAGCAGCACCCCGGGCACGCACAGAATCAAGTAGGCCGTCTTCAGCTTCATCGAGTTCAGACCCCGTCACGTCGGGCCGCCCCTTCTGACGTATATGACCCGGCCGAGGCCGAATCGGTTCGGAAGCTTTAAGGAAAATTTTTGACGGGGCGGGGCGGCGTGACTGTCTGTGAGGCGGGGGAGGCCGGCTGCGGACGCTTTCAAAGACGGCGCAGGTATTCGGCGGGCACCCGCTCGACCAGCCAGACGCCGTTGGCCGAGACGTAGAACTCGTGACCCGCCCCGACCATCCGCGCGGCGTCCACGGCGAAGACGACGGGGCGGCCGTGGCGCGCGCCCACGCGCCGCGCCGTCTCCGCGTCCGAAGAGAGGTGTACGTGGTGCCGGCTCATCCTGCGCAGCCCCTCGGCCGTGATCGTCCCGGCCGAGCGCTCGCCCGTCCCGTGGTAGAGGACGGGGGGCGGCTCGGAGCGTTCCAGTTGCAGGTCTACTTCAACGCTGTGCCCCTGGTTAGCGCGTATGCGTTGACTCGCCTCGTCGAAGGAGAAGCGGCGCTTGTCGTTGCGCGCCACGACCTCTCCGAGTTCTTCCCGCGAGACGGGGAAGCCCCGGCGCGCGCAGGCGTCGAGCAACTCCTCCACGCCGACCCAGCCGCCGGGCGCGAGTTCGAGCCCGAGGCGTTCGGGCTCGTGGCGCAGGTGCAGGCTCAGGTACTTGCTGATTCTGACGAGGCGTTTGTCGTCCACTTTCGTCCGCGCGCCTTCACTCCACCCAGCGGACGCGGACGCCCGCGGCCAGGAGCGTCTCCTGCAACTGCTTGTTGGGCGCGACGCGGGCGAACGGCGGCGTCTTGGCGCGCACCGTGAGGTTCTCTTCGCCGAGGTGGAGGTCGATGAAGACCTCGCAGTCGCCGGGGTGCGCGAGCAGCGCCTCGGCGACGCTGTCGCCCGCGCGCAGCACGTCGTCGCAGGTCGGGAACTCGATGACGAGGGCGTTGGCGCGCAGCCGGCCGCCGTGGTAGGTCGGCTTGCCGTTCGTCATCGGCACGCGCGCCTTGTCCAGCGCCGTCACCTCGTCGCAGACGATGGTCAGTCCGCTCTCGCCCTCGCAGCGCCCCACGGCGACGAGCATCACGTCGTCGGCCGCGTCGCCGCCCTTCGTCTTGAAAGCCTCGGGCCAGAGCACGCACTTGACGCCCGCGCCCGAGAGGTCTTCGAGGCGGAAGTAGGCGTAGCGGTCGCCCTTCTTCGTGTTGCGTACGGTGAAGTCCGAGACCACGCCGACGACCTTCACGCGCGTGTTCTGCTCGACCGAGCCGAGTTCGGTGATGGGGACGCAGTTGAGCTGGTCGATCTTCTCGATGAAGTCTTCGAGCGGGTGCCCCGAGACGTAGAAGCCGACCGCCGCCTTCTCGCGCGTCAGCAAGTCCTTGTGCGTCCACGGCTCGACGCCGTGGACGGGGAGCGGCGGCTCTTCCGCGTTCGCGTCCGCGCCCGCGTTCGCAAACCCGAACATGTCCACCTGACCGCTGTCGCGCTCGCGCCGCGCGCGGTGGCCGCGCTCAAGGGCCTTGTCCACGCACGCGAACAGGCGCGCGCGCCACGAGTGAATGTCCTCGCCCTCGGGCCTGAGCGAGTCGAAGGCTCCGGCGCAGGCCAGACTCTCCATCACGCGCTTGCCCGAACCCTTCTCGCCGACGCGCTCGGCGAAGTCGAAGATGGAGCGGAACGGTTTTTCCTGGCGCGCCTCGATGATGGCGTCCACGGCCGTCTGGCCGATGCCTTTAATCGCGCACAGCCCGTAGCGCACGGCGCGCTCGACGGGCGTAAAGCCCGGCCCCGACTGGTTCACGTCGGGCGGCAGCATCTTGATGCCCTGCGAGCGCAGCTCCGACGCGTACTTGAAAATCTTCGCCGTGTCGTCGGTCACGTTCGTCATGACCGCCGCGTAGAAGTGCTCGGGGTAGTGCGCCTTCAGGTACGCGGTCTGATACGCGACGTGCGCGTAGGCGACCGAGTGCGAGCGGTTGAAGCCGTAGTCGGCGAACTGCGCCATGAGGCGGAAGACTTCGCGCGCGGTCTTCTTGGCAATCTTGTTCTTGACGCACCCGCCGATGAACTTCTCCTCGTGGACGGCCATCTCTTCGCGGTTCTTCTTGCCCATCGCGCGGCGCATGAGGTCGGCCTCGCCGAGGGAGTAGCCGCCGAGCTTCTGCGCGAGCTGCATGATCTGCTCCTGGTAGACCAGAATGCCGTAGGTGTTCTTGAGGATGACCTCCATGTCGGGCACGAGGTATTCGACCGGCTTCTTGCCGTGGTAGCGGTCGATGAAGTCGTCCACCATGCCGCCGTCGAGCGGGCCCGGGCGGTAGAGGGCGTTTAAGGCCGACAGGTCTTCGAGCGACTTCGGCCGGAGCTTGCGGCAAATCTCCTGCATGCCGACCGACTCAAACTGGAAGACGGCCTCGGTGTGCCCCTTGGCGAAGAGTTCGTAGGTTTTGGGATCGTCCTGCGGAACCTCCGACCAGAGGATGTCGCGCCCGTGCATCTCCTTAATCGTCTTGCAGCACTGGTCGATGATGGTGAGCGTCGTCAGGCCGAGGAAGTCCATCTTGAGCATGCCCGTCTTCTCAAGGTCGGACATCTCGAACTGCGTCGTGAACTCCTGCTTGTTGTTGACCGCGACCGGGATCAGCTCTTCGAGCGGCACGGGGCTGATGACGACGCCCGCGGCGTGCACCGACGAGTGGCGCGCGCAGCCTTCGAGCCGCCGGGCGATGTCGATGACCTTCTTGACCTGCGGGTCGGACTCGAACGCCTGCTTCAGCTCGGGCACGGTCTCGATGGCCTGAGTGATGGAGACGTTGCGGCCGCGGATGGGCGGCGGGATGAGCTTGGCGATTTTTTCAACGTCGGCGTAGGGCATGTCGAGCGCGCGCCCCACGTCCTTAATCGCAGCCTTCGACGCCATCGTCCCGAAGGTGATGATCTGGCAGACCGAGTCGCGGCCGTAGAGCTGCGTGACGTGGTTGATGACCTCGGCGCGGCCGTTGACGCAGAAGTCGATGTCGATATCCGGCATCGAGACGCGCTCGGGGTTGAGGAAGCGCTCGAAGAGGAGGTCGTACTGGAGCGGGTCAACGTCCGTGATCTCTAAGCAGTAAGCGATGAGCGAGCCGGCGGCCGAGCCGCGCCCCGGCCCGACGGGGATGCAGCGGTCTTTGGCGAACTTGATGAAGTCCCAGACGATGAGGAAGTAGCTGGGGAAGCCCATCTGCTTGATGGTCGCGATTTCGGTCGAGATGCGCTGCTGGTATTCGGCGAGGCTGTGCTTGAGCTTGCCCTCCGACTGCATCCTGTCCCAGAGGGTCGCGCGCCGCTTCTCGTAACCTTCGCGGACGACCTTCTCGAAATACTCGTCAACCGTGATGTCGCCCTCTGCCTGCGGGATGGGGTAGATGGGCAGTTGGTTCTCGCCCAAGGGGAGCTTGAGGTCGCACATCTCTGCGACCTCCATCGTGCGCGCGACGGCGTCGGGGATGTGCGCGAAGCGCTGCGCCATCTCGTCGGGCGAGCGGACGTACCATTCGGGGCCGCCGAAGCGCATGCGGTTCGGGTCGCCCACGGTCTTGCCCGTGCCGATGCAGAGCATCACGTCGTGCGCCTCGTAGTCCTCTTTAAACAGGTAGTGCGCGTCGTTCGTCGCCACGAGCGGGATGCCCGTCTTCTTCGACAGCTCGATGAGGCTCTGGTTGATTTTGAGCTGGTCTTCGAGCTGGTGGTCTTGAATCTCTAAAAAATAATTGCCCTTGCCGAGTATGTCCTCGAACTCGCCGGCGGCCTTCGCGGCCTCTTCGAGCCGGCCCCCTTTCAGGTGCTCCTGCGGCACGCCCGACAGGCAGGCCGACAGTCCGATGAGCCCGCCCGAGAACTGTGCGAGCAGCTCGCGGTCGATGCGCGGCTTGCGGTAGAAGCCCTCACGGAAAGCCTTGGACGTAAGCCGGACGAGGTTGTGGTAGCCCTCGCGGTCTTTGGCGAGGAGGATCATGTGGTTGTAGGGCTTGCCCCCTTTACGCACCTCGCTCTTGTCGAAGCGGCTGCCGGGGGCCAGGTAGATTTCACAGCCGATGAGCGGCTTCACGTCGTGCGCCTTCATCTCCTTATAGAAGGAGACGGCGCCGTACATGTTCCCGTGGTCGGTCATCGCGCACGCCTTCATGCCGAGTTCCCTGACGCGCTCGGCGAGCGGCTTGATCTGGATGGCGCCGTCTAGAAGTGAAAAGTCGGTATGGAGGTGCAGGTGTGCGAAGTCTGTGTTCGACATGTCAGGCGATGACTCTTACAGGATGGAAATTCGACCCCTTGACTCGGTCGGCGCGGGGGGCGCTCCGACGTGCTCGCTCGGCTTACGGTGCGAGAGGATAGCACAAAGAGCGCGCGTCAAAAGTTGTCGGGGCAAATTTATTTTTTCCACAAGCGGCGTTTCTGTGGAAAACTTTTCCGGACTTAGTAAGATAACAGTACCGCGAGCGGTAGCGAGCGGGTGCGTCTTCCAACATAAGTCCGTACCGCGGAGCTACGACCCGTTCGCGACCGCTCGCGGTACTGTTATGCAGGCGTCGATACAGAATTTTCTGGAGGTCGGATGCTCGCGCTCCTCAACATCTCGAACTTCGCGCTCATCAACGAGCTGCGGGTCGAGTTCGGCCGCGGACTAAACCTGCTGACCGGCGAGACCGGGTCGGGGAAGTCGATCATCGTGGACGCGCTCGGCGTGCTCATCGGCGACCGCTTCCCGGCGGAACTGGTGCGCGCGGGCGCGAGCCATGCGTCGGTCGAGGGACTTTTTACGCTCGGCGCGCACCCGCAGGTCGAGGCGATTCTCGAAGAGGCGGGCGTCGGCGCCCGCACGGGCTCCGGCGACGTGGAGCTGGTCGTGCGGCGCGAGCTGGCGGCCGAGGGGCGCGGCCGCGTCTTCGTCAACAACCGGCTGGCGACGCTCTCGCTGCTCAAGAGTCTGAGGCCGCTGCTCGTGGACATCCACGGGCAGGGGACGCAGCAGACGCTCTTCGACCCGGAGACGCACCTCGAACTGCTCGACGCCTTCGCCGACATCGCCGACCGGCGCGAGGAGGTCGCCGCCCGCTTCCGCCGCTGGTCGGCGCTCAACCGCGAGTTGGAAGCGCTGCGCCGCGACGAGGCCGAGAAGTTTCACCTGACGGACGCGCTGCGCTTCCAGGTGAGCGAGCTTGAGGCGGCGCGCCTCTCGGCGGGCGAGGACGAGCAGTTGGAGTCGGAGCGGCGCCGGCTCGCGAACCTTGAGAAGCTGACCGAGCTGTGCTCGGACGCATACAACACGACCTACGAGGAGAGCGATTCGACGGTCGCGCGCCTGAGCCGTCTCGAACGACAGGTGGACGAGTTGTCGCAGTACGAGGCTTCGTACAGGAACTACATCGAGGGCGTCGGGACGGCGCGCGTGGTGCTCGAAGACTTGAGCGCGTCTCTGCGCGACTTCCTCGACGGGCTGACCTTCTCGCCCGAGCGCCTGGCGGAGATCGAGAGCCGTCTGGCCGAGATCGCGCGGCTCAAGCGCAAGTACGGCGGGACGATTGAGAGCGCGCTCGAACACTTCGAGCGCTCGCGCGAGCGCCTGCGGCAGTTGGAGCGCACGGATGAGCGCGCGGAAGAGGTCACGCGCGAACTGGCCGCGGCGCGCACGGCCTACGTCGAGGCCGCGGCGCGCGTGCACAAGGCGCGCGTGAAGTCGGCGGGGGAGTTCAGGCGCGCCGTCGAATCTTCCCTCAAAGAGGTCGCGATGGAGCACGCGCGGTTCGAGGCGCGCGTGGCCGCGCCCGAGGACGCGGGGGCGGACGAGGCGGCGCGGAGTTTCACGGCCGCCGGGTTCGACCGCGTCGAGTTCTACTTCTCGGCCAACGCGGGCGAGCCTTTGCGGCCGCTGGCGAAGGTGGCCTCTGGCGGCGAGGCTTCGCGCATGATGCTGGTCTTGAAGACGAGCGCGAGCCCCGCGCGCTTCCCGCGCACCATCGTCTTCGACGAGGTGGACGCCGGCATCGGCGGTCGCATCTCGGAGGCGGTGGGGCTGAAGCTCAAGGCGCTCTCGGGCACCAACCAGGTGCTCTGCGTGACGCACCAGGCGCAGATCGCGCGCTTCGCCGACAACCACCTGCTGGTGGACAAGCACGAGCGCGCGGGTCGCACCGAGGTCGGCATCGCCACGTTAGACCGCCGCCGCCAGGTCGAAGAGATCGCGCGCATGCTCACCGGCGCCGAGATCACGGAGGCCGCGCGTCGCCACGCGCGCGAGATGCTGAAGACGGCTTAAGAATTTCAACTTATAAATTTGAGATAAGGAGAAGGATGGACAGACATTTCTTTTTAATCGGCGCGGTCTCGGCCTTCGTCGGCGTGGCGGCGGGCGCGTTCGGCGCGCACGGGCTGAAGGAGCGTTTGAGCGCGGACATGTTGGCCGTCTTCGAGACCGGCGTGCGCTACCAGATGTACCACGCCTTCGCGCTCTTCGCCGCGGCGTGGGCGGCCTCGCGCTGGCCGGGGAGTTGGACGACGGCCTCGGGCTGGCTCTTCGTCGCGGGCACAATCATCTTCTCAGGCAGCCTCTATGTCTTAAGTTTGACGGGGCTGCGCTGGCTCGGCGCCATCACGCCCCTCGGCGGCCTCGCCTTCCTCGCCGGCTGGCTCTGCCTCGCCGCCGCGTGCTGGAAGAGCTAGCGCCGCCCCGGGAACATCGCTAGCGTGCGGACTTCCTTAGTGTGCGGACTTCCTTTGAATCCTTTTGACCACCAGCTCGATGCCTTCCGAGACATCGCGCCAGGCCGCGTCTTTATTCGCCCACATCGTGACGGCCTGCCCGTTGCGCGGCAGCGCCTGAAGTCCGGAGAAGGGGGCGACGCTATAGTTAACGTCGCGCACGATGACGGGGATCACCGTCGCCTCGCCGTTGCGCTGCCGTTCCAGCGCCCGCTGCATCTCCCTTTCGTAGCAGTAGTCCGAGGCGATGAAGTCCGCGCTGACCAGCAGGAGGATGACGCCCGCGCGCTCAAGGTTCTCGTCGATCTTCCCCTGCCAGTCGCCACCCGCCTCGATCCTGCGGTCGTGCCACGTTTCGAGCAGCCCCTGGCGCTGCATGAGCTTGAGGTGCATCTCCAGTTCGTTGCGCAGCCCCTCGTCATTGCGGGAGTAGCTGTAGAAGAGTTGCACGGGGGGCGCGCGCCGCTCCGCCGTCCTGACCCTTCGGCGGCTAACGTCGAGGTCAATGCCGTTGAGTAGCTCGTCCACGCCGAGGTCGATGACCTGATCGCCCACGACCTTCTTGAAACTCTTGAGCCCGCGCTGCTCCATCACCAGCAGCTCCTGGAACGGCACCAGCACTTCGGGGTAGTCCGGCAGGGGAATCATCTCAAGCGGGTTGAGGTTGCGTATGTCGCGGTGGATGCGCTCGAAGTCCGAGCGGATGATGGCCAGCAGGCGGCGGCGCCCGGCCGTCGGGCCGAGGACGGAGACGTACACCTTCCTGTCCTGCACGTCGCCCTTCACCAGCGCGCGGTTGCCCTCGAAGCTCAGGATGACTCCCGTCCGCCAGCGCGTCTCGTCGCCCTCGCTGAGCACCTGCGTGCGGACGATGAAGCGCGGCAGCAGACCCTCGGGCAGCACGGGGTAGTGGTACTGAAAGTTCAGACACCCCTGCGGGTCGAACTCAAGGGTGGAGGGCGGCTCCTGCTTATCGAGCAGTTCCGGGATCAGGTAATGGCAGTCGTCGCCGGGGAAGCTGAAACACAGCTCGAACTTCTTCATCAGGTCGATGAGGAAGCGGTGCGTCTTCGCCGGGTAGTCCTCCGGGTCGAGCATCTCGGACAGGTCGCCGAGGAGAATCTCGCCGCCCTGTTTTTCGAGCCTCTCGGAGTTGAGGATTTTGTAGATGCCGTTGGTGACCCAGTGCGGGTTCAGGACGTGCGTGTCTTGCAGGCGCGGGTCGTCCCGGTAGTTGAGGACGATGCCGAGGCTGTGCAGGTAGGACGAGAGCGTCTCCTGCGAGGCCGGGTCTTTCTCGCCGAACCGCGCGCACTCCTCGCGGTACTCGTCGAAGCTGAGGTGGTTGTTCCGCATCCCGGCGAGCCGCTCCTTGATGGCGAACCAGCTCAGGGGGAAGGCGTCGCGCAGGTGCTCAAGGCGATCCGTCTCCCACTCAATCGCCTTGTAGAGCTGCGCGACGCCCGTCCCGTCCTCGCAGTCCATCTTGATGAAGTCGCGGATGGCGGGGTACTTCTGTTGCAGCGCGCGCCGGTTAACGTCGAAGGGGTGCTCCTTAATCTTGTTCAGGACGACGATGATCGGCGAGCCGCCGCCGAAGCTCTCGATGAGCTTGAGCCAGTAGTCGGCGTCGGCGTCCTCGCCGCCCTCCCGCCCGTTCAGCACCAGCAGGTAGAGGCTGCGCTGCGTGAGGAAGAACTGGTGCGTGGCGTGCATGATCTCCTGCCCGCCGAAGTCCCACACGTTGAGGCGCACGAGCTCGTCCCCGCGCAGGCGTATGTTCCACTTCGTGATCTGGATGCCCTCCGTCTTCCTCTCCTCCTTGAAGAGGTCGTAGACCAGCCGGTTCACGATGGAGGTCTTGCCCACGCCGCCGCGGCCGACGAGGATGAGCTTCGCCTCGTTCAGCGAGCGGCTGCCGCCCCGCGCCCGGAAGTAATATTCGAGAATCTCCGCGGGGTGCTTCGGGCTCTCGTCGTCGGCGCCCGGGGCCGGCCCCAGAATCTCCGCCGGCAGCGAGAGGTCGGCGTTCCCGTGCAGGAAAAGCGCCTCCAGCGACCTGAGACTCAGCAGCGAATCGGGCAGGCTCTTCAGCGCGTTGTCGGAGAGGTCGAGCGACTCAAGCTGCGTCAGCCGGCCGATGGACTCAGGCAACTCCGTCAGGTTGTTGTGGGCAAGATTCAACTTCCGGAGTTGCTTGAGCCTGGCGATTGACTCGGGCAATTCGGTTAACTTCAACCCTGACAAATCCAACGCGAACATCCCCTGCGCGAGGGCGGCCTCAATTAGCACGTCTATGTATTCGGAATGAGGCAAGACCGAGCCCGGCGAGACGAGTTGTACGGTGTCGCCGTTCTGCACTCCCGACTCCACCAGCGTCCTCCCCTCCGGCAGCACGAGTTTCGCGTTGACGTGCAGCAGCGAGTAGGTGACGACCTCCCCTTTGTCCGACAGGCGGGGCAGGTTCAGCTCGTCCAGCAACTCGGGGATCACACGCTCGGGCGTGTAGTCGTCCGGGATAATGCTGTCTTCGAGCACCTCCCGGTACGGCGTCATGATGTCCACCTTTAGTTCCCCGGGGCGCGGGCTCGGCGGCGTCCGGGGAGGCAGCCGGTATAGGGTGAGTCTGTCCAACTTGGGGATGCCGGCCCACGCCAGCGTCTCATCATTGTTGAGGAAGCGCGCCTGCGCATGGCTCTCCAGCAGGTAGGTAATCGGCTCGTGGAACTCGTCATGGGAGGGGAGCGCGTAATCGGTCACGAGGGAGGGGATGATGTCCTTGATGGTCGTCGTTCTCGGCAGTATGACCCGCTCCGAACTGTTCAGGTCGGGCACCGTCAGTATGACCTCCACCTCCCCGTCAGGGTGGGTGCCCTGCCCGTAGGGGTGGGAGGAGATAATCCGCACGGTGTCGCCTTGCTGCACGCCCGACTTCGCCAGCCGCTTGCCCTTAGGCAGCATCACGTTCCAGTTGACGTGCAGCAGCGAATAGGTGATGACCTCACCCTCGTCCGACAGGCGGGGCAGGCTCAGCTCCTCCAGCACCTCGGAGATCACCTGCTTGGGCGTGTAGTCATCCGAGAGCAGCCGGCCTTCAAACGTCACCCCGGACGGCGTCTCGATATTCACTTTTATTTTAGCCATAGGCGTTCGGCACTGTCGGTAAGGGCGGAAAGGTCGGCCGCCGGGACTTTACGGTCTGGCTACGCGACGGGCGTGAAGGCGCTGACGCGGCGCGGAAAAGTTATTACCCGCGGGGCGGGGTGTCAACGCCTGCCGGGGCTACCCGGGGCTCCTCCGCCCGCGCCAGAGGAAGTAGACGGGGACGCCGGTGGCGAGGATGGCGAGGCCGAGGGCGCTGTTGTAGGGGGCCTGGTAGAAGGTGGCGGCGACGATGAGCGCGCAGGCGGCGGCGAAGAGCGCGGTGGTGAAGGGGTGGCCGGGGACGCGGAAGCCCGAGCCTTCGCCGTCGCCCCTGCGGCGGAAGACGAAGAGCGAGAGCGCGGTCAGCCCGAACCAGATGAAGTCAACGGAGACGACGTAGTTGAGTATCTGCTCGTAGCGGCCCGAGGCGGCGATGACGGCGGCCGTGAAGCCCTGCAAGGCAATGGCCGCGACGGGCGCGCGCGTCTTCGAGTTCACGCGCGCGACGCCGCGGAAGAAGAGTCCGTCCTCGGCCATCGCGAAGTAGACGCGCGGGGCCGTGAGCATGCTCTGGCTCAGGAAGCCGAGCGTCGAGATGGCGATGCCGACGGCGATGAGCCGCGCCCCCGTCTCGCCGAGGGCGAGCCGCATCAACGCGGTCGCCGGAGTCTTCGTCGCGGCCAGCCCGTCGGCGCCGAGCGCGCGCAGGCACGCGACGTTGACCAGCGTGTAGAGCACGATCACGCCGCAGACGCCCCACAGCAGCCCGCGCGGCAGGTCGCGCCGCGGGTCGCGCATCTCGCCCGAGACGAAGCTCGCCGTCTGCCAGCCCCCGTACGCGAACATCACGGGCGTCAGCGCCGCGCCCAGCGCCGCCAACAGCCCGAACGAGACGGGACGGTCGAGCAGCGGCCCTCCCGTCAAAGCCCTCGGCTCCGCGACCCCGAACAGCCCCACGCCGACGAGCGCCGCCACCGCCAGAATCTTCAAGACCATCAGGAGGCTCTGCACGTTGCTGCCCGCGCGCACGCCGAGGCAGTTGACGAGGGTGAGCACGCCGAGAGTGAGCGCGGCCGTGACCCAGTCGGGCAGGGTCGCGCCGGTCAGCTCCGAGAAGTAGCGCGCGAAGGTGACGGCGACCGCTGCCATCCCGCCCGTCTGCACGACGAGCAGCAGCGCCCAGCCGTAGAGGAACGCGATGCCGGGATGGAAGGCTTCGCGCAGGTAGGCGTACTGCCCGCCGACTTCGGGGCGCCGCGCGGCCAGCTCCGCGTAGACGAACGCGCCCGCGAGCGCGACCGCGCCCCCAACGAGCCACGCGCCGAGGATGAGCAGCGGCGTGTGCACCTGCTGCGCGACGACGTAAGGGTTGATGAAGATGCCGGAGCCGACGATGCCGCCCATCACGATCATCGTCGCGTCGAACAGCCCGAGCCTGCGCGCGAGCCCGCGGCTCTCCTCTCGTTGTTGTGAATCTCCTTCAGGCATAGATGTGTGATGAGTGATAAGTGATGAGTGATAAGTGATGAGAAGGAAAAGACGTGCCTTGTCTTCTTCTTATCACTCATCACTCATCACTCATCACTTCCTTTCACGGGTTCCAGTCTTCGGGGATGAATTCGACGGCGACGGCCTCGCCGTCGAAGGGCTGCTGGCCGTCGCGCGGCGAGCGGTAGGTGATGAGCACGTGGTCGGCGCGCTCGCGCGGGCCGCAGGAGACGGTGCCGGTCTTGACCTGCGCGGTGTAGGTGACGAAGCGTACGCGGCGCATGTCCTCGGCGCGCAGCCGCAGCGTCGCGCCCGAGGCCGTCTCGACGCGGAAGACGACGCCCGGGTCGGCGCACTCAATCTCTGCGAGCCGGCCGCAGACCTGCGCGCCCTCGAAGCGGAGCCGCTTGTGCTGCGGCCCGCCGCGCGTGGGCATGTCGCAGGGCTGCGAGGGCACGTTCGCGTCGGGCGGCAACTCGTTCGCCTCCCTCTGCGCGAGCGCGGCCTGCTCGCGCCGCGCCTCGATGCGCTTGACGAGCGCGGCGGCCTGCGCGCGCAGGCGCTCGTCGTGGCCGCGCACGGCGTAGGGCTCGGCCGAGCGTCTCGCCTCTTCGAAGTGTCCGCCGAGCATGAGCGCGTGCGCGCGCATGAGCGCGAGGTCGGCGCGGCGCGGCGCGAGCAGTTGCGCGCCCTTGAGCAGTTCGGCCGCCTCCTCGTAGCGGTCGCCGCGCTCCACCTCGACCGAGGCGAGCAGCCTGTAGCTCTCGACGAAGCGGGGCGCCAGTTCTATCGCGCGGCGCAGTTCGACGCGGACGGCCTCCGTGCGCTCCTCGAACTCTTTGGGCGTGATGCGCTCGGCGTCCGACGCGCCCTCGCGGTTGAGCGCGTCGGCGAGGAGGTAGCGCGCGAGGTGGTCGCGCGGGTCTAACTCGACGGCCTGCCTCAACTGCTCGCGCGCGTCGGCCGCGCGGTTCTGTTGCAGCCGCAGCGCGCCGAGCGCGACGCGCGCCTGCGCGAGCTTCGGGTCTAAGGAGACGGCGCGCGAGAGGTAGACTTCGGCGTCCTCGTCGCGGTCTGTGTGGAGCAGAAGGTCGCCGAGGCGGGCCGCGACCTCCGCCTCCGTCAGAGGGCGCGCGCTCAACTGCGCGTCGAAGTCGAGCGGCCGGCCTAACTCCTCGACGCCCGCCCTGTAGCGCGCGAGGCGCACGTAAGCGCCGAGCCCGGTATCAAGTTCGGTGATGCTTAAATTGAACGCCTGCCGCAGCGCGTCTTCGACCCGCGCGCCGTCGGCCAGAAGGTCTGTGAAGCGCGCGAGCCCGCCGCCGCCGCGCCCGCCGCGCGCCTCGGACAGGTAGTGGACGAGCGCCCACGACTGCGCGTAGAAGAGTCCGCGCTGCGCCGGGTCTGCGTAAGCAGGCGACGCCTGGTCGAGCGCGAGGAGCGTGGGGAGCGGCAGGAGTTGGCTCTTGCGCAGCTCTTTCGGCCGGCGCTCGGGCGGCTCGCCCAGCGTCAGGCGGCGGCCGTCCGAAGACAGGCGCGCGGTGCTGTAGAACTCGGCCAGTCCCTCCTTGAGCCAGAGCGGGGCGCCGCGGAAGTGGTTGTTGACGAGCAGGTGCGTGTACTCGTGCAGCAGCGTCGCGTGGTCGTGCCCGAGGTCGCCGTCGCGCGTGAGCGTGATGTAGTTGATGTCCGCGCCCGGCTGGAAGTAGCCGGCCACGCCGCGCGCGGTCTCGCCGCCGAGGCGCGGCTTGAACGGCGCGTAAGAGGCGTCGTCGGGGAAGACGACGACCGCCGTGGGGACGCCCGCGTCGAAGTGCTCGCCCGAGAGCAGCCGCGAGAAGGCCGCGCGGTACTCTTCGAGCCTCGCGGCCACGCGCCGCAACTCGACCTCTTCGTCCCGGCCCTCGACGAGGAAGTTCCGCGTGCGCACGCTCACCCACACGGCCGGGCCCCCGGCTCCCGCCGGCCGACCCGCAAGCGCGAGCGGCGCCACGAGTGCCAATAGAAAGAGGAGACGGGGGAAGAGGCTTTTCATGTCTCGCTGTTTACGGGAGACGGTATGTAAGAAGTGGTCAGGAGTCAGGAGTCGGAAGTCGGAAGAAAGACCTGCATCGCTCGAACCGTGCGGCTGTCATCCTCAACTTCCTCTCAGCGGAGCCTACTGACTCCTGACTTCTGACTCTCAGAACAGCGACCACACGAGGTAGACGAGGCCGGCGGTGGCCGCTAGAACAGTGAGCGCGGCGAGGAGGGCGCAGCCGTAGAAGGTGAGCCGCATCTTTCTCGCGGTCTTCTCGTCGCCCGGAGAGAGCGGGTTCTGCGGGAAGTACGGCGGCGGGTTCTCGGTCGGCACTTCTGGGCTCGTCTCCTCGTCGGCGCGGGCGATTGTACCACAGGCGCTTGCTTGCCCGGTGCGGACGGCGCGTGCTACCGTTTTCGCTTTCAACGAAACGGAGAAAAGTAGCCCTCTCCCTTCGTCAGGTTAGCCAACATGATTCGACCGTTCCGCGGCATACACCCGCAGATTCACTCGACCGCGTTCATCGAAGAGAGCGCGCAGATCGTCGGCGACGTGCACATCGGCGCGCACTCGTCCGTCTGGTTCGGCGCGGTCGTGCGCGGCGACGTGTTTCATATAAGGATAGGCGACCGCACCAACGTGCAGGACGGCACGGTCATCCACGTCTCGAACGGCACGCACGCCACCGTCCTCGAAGACGAGGTGACAGTCGGGCACAACGTCACGCTGCACGGCTGCCACGTCGAGCGCGGCTGTTTGATAGGCATCGGCGCCATCGTGATGGACGCCTGCCGCGTGGGCGAGCACTCGCTGGTGGCGGCCGGCGCGCTCCTGAGTCCGGGCACAATCGTCCCGCCGCGCTCGCTCGTGATGGGGGTGCCGGCGCGCGTCAAGCGGCAGTTGACCGACGCGGAGGCCGCGGACCTCGACCAGTTCTGGAAGAACTACGTCGAGTACACGCGCGTCTACCGCGAGGAGTACGGCATCGAGGGCTGAAGGTTTCCTTTGAAGTCCCGCCGCACGTACCGAGGAGGTCTGAGGCCATGCGTCAGAAGAGGAGTCACGCGGCCTTCATCATCGCGCTCCTGCTCGCCGCGTGCGCGCAGGCGAGCGCGCAGGAGGTGGCGAGGCTGACGGAGCCCGAAGGGGCGTCGGCGGCGCCGGGGGCGCAGCGCGGCGTCTACGGGTCGGAGCGCGCGGCCAACGAGTACGGCGTGTGGGGCGGCGGGTCGTTCAGCGGCCCGACGCTCATCGGCGCGACCGAGCGGACGCGGCTCGGCCTCGTCGCCTTCCGCTACGCGCGGGTGGTGGCGCGCGGCGAGAACCTTGCGCTCAAGTACACGCTCGACGCCGTGCCGGTCGCGTCGCTCTCGTTCCCGGCCTTCGAGACGACGGCCGGCGTCACGCGCGAGGTGCGGAGGACGATCACGGGCGCGGGGCTCTCGCCGGTCGGCTTCCAGCTCAACTTCCGGCGGCGCGAGCGCGTGCAGCCCTTCGCGCAGGCTTCGGGCGGCTTCCTCTACTTCGGCGAGCGCGTGCCCGACGTGCGCGGCGCGCAGTTCAACTTCACGGGCGACTTCGGCGGCGGCGTCCAGTGGAAGACCGGCGCCCGCCGCGCGTGGACAATCGGCTACAGATACCACCACGTCTCGAACGGCTACCGCGCCGACACGAACCCCGGCTTCGACTCGAACGTCTTCTACGTCGGTTTTTCGATCTTTCGTTGAGGGAGTCAGTAGTCAGGAGTCAGAATTCAGAAGGCTCCGCTCAGCGGACGTTGACGTTGACACCCGGACGATTCATTAACGACTGTATTTCTTCTGACTACTGACTACTGACTACTGCTTTATGCCTTCAAAGACACAGCCCGCGCGCGGCATGCGCGACTTCCTCCCGGCCGACCTGCGGCGGCGCGAGTACGTCATCCGCGTCATCAAGGACGTGTACGAGCGCTACGGCTTCGAGCCGCTGGAGACGCCCGCGGTCGAGAACATCGAGACGCTTTTGGGGAAGTACGGCGAGGAGGGCAACCAGCTCATCTTCAAAATCCTCAAGCGCGGCGAGCACGAGAAGACGGGCGAGGCCGACCTCGCGCTGCGCTACGACCTGACGGTGCCGCTGGCGCGCGTCGTCGCCGAGTACGGCGACAAACTCCCGAAGTTCTTCAAGCGCTACCAGATTCAACCCGTCTGGCGCGCCGACCGCCCCGCGCGCGGCCGCTTCCGCGAGTTCTACCAGTGCGACGTGGACTGCATCGGCACACGCTCCGCGGTCGTCGAAGCCGAAATCTGCGCCGCGGCGAGCGAGGTGCTTCGCACGCTCGGCTTCGACAACTTCACGATTCGCCTGAATCACCGTCAGGTGCTCGCGGGCGTACTGAGCGCGGCAGGCGTTGCGGCGGACAAGCACGGCGAAGCGCTCGTCGCCATCGACAAGCTCGACAAGGTAGGGCGCGAGGGCGTCGCGCGCGAGTTCGCCGCGCGCGGCATCGAAGCCGAGAGCGGCGACAGTCTGCTCGGCTTCTTCGAGAACCTGACCGCGCTCGAACACGCGGCCGAGTTCGTCGCGGGCGACGGCGGGACGGGCGAGGCGTCGAAGGCCGAAGCCTACAACCACGCGGCGCTCGGCCGGCTCGTCGAGTTCATCGGCGGCCACGACGCGGGCGCGCTCGGCGTAGAGAACCTGCGCCAGATAGTCGAGTACGCGCGCGCGTACGGTGTCGCGGATAAGATCAAAATAGACCCGAGCCTCGCGCGCGGACTCTCTTACTACACGGGCGCCATCATGGAGATCAGCGTGCCCGACCTCGCCGGTTCGCTGGGCGGCGGCGGGCGCTACGACAACCTTGTCGGGATATTCTCCGGGAAAGACATCCCCGCGTGCGGCTTCTCTCTGGGGCTCGAACGCATCATCGTCGTGATGACGGAGCGCGGGATGTTCCCTGAAAACCTCGGGGGTGCGTCGGCCGACGTGCTGGTGACCGTTTGGAATGAAGAGTCTATAAAGGACTCGCTCGCCTTAGCCGCCGAGCTGCGAAAGAGCGCGCCGGCCTTGCGTGTGGACGTGTACCCGGAGGCCGATAAGTTGGGCAAGCAGCTCAAGTACGCCTCGGCGCTCGGCGTGCCCTTCGTCGTCGTCATCGGCGACGACGAGCGCGCGCGCGGCGAGGTCGCGCTCAAGGAGATGAAGACCGGCGAGCAGCGGACGCTCAAGCGCGCGGAGGCCGGTGCGGTCATCGGCGAGGCTTTGAGTAGGGGCGTGTAACAGTTGGAGCCCGTGTGCTGAGCCCCGAAGGGGCGAGATGTTTATAGCTTCGTAGCTCTAATTGGCCCCGAGCCCCGTCGGGGACGACATGTCGCTCCTACGGCGCTTGTTAACAACCTATCGTGTCAAACTATAAACATCTCGCTCCTCCGGAGCGGTGATGAGCGCTTCGTTAAATGTAAGGGAATCATGCCAATCAATCTTGACCACCTGGGAGAGCTGGAGCGCACGCACTCGTGCGGGGAGTTGCGCGCGGGGGACGCGGGGCGCGAGGTCGTGCTGATGGGCTGGGTCGCGGTGCGCCGCGACTTCGGGCCGCTGACGTTCGTTGACCTGCGCGACCGCGACGGGCTGACGCAGATCGTCTTCGACGCGGAGGACGCGCCCGAGGCGCACGCGCGCGCGAAGGAGGTGCGCGGCGAGTACGTCGTTGCCGTGCGCGGCCGGGTCGAGGTGCGCGACGAGTCGGCGCGCAACCCGAAGCTGCCGACCGGCGAGATAGAGGTGCGCGCGCTCGAAGTCCTCGTCCTGAACGAGGCGCGCACGCCGCCCTTCCAACTCGACGCTCAACCCGAGAAGCTCGCGGCCGAGGAGACGCGGCTCAAGTACCGCTACCTCGACCTGCGCCGCCCATACCTGCAAAACAACATCCGGCTGCGCCACCTGATGGTCGCCGAGATTCGCGGCTACATGAACGAGCAGTCGTTCACGGAGATCGAGACGCCCATCCTCATCAAGTCCACGCCCGAGGGCGCGCGTGACTACGTCGTGCCTTCGCGCCTGCACCACGGCAAGTTCTACGCGCTGCCGCAGTCGCCGCAGATTTTCAAACAGCTCTGCATGATCGCGGGGCTCGACAAGTACTACCAGATTGCGCGCTGCTTCCGCGACGAAGACCTGAGAGCCGACCGCCAGCCCGAGTTCACGCAGCTCGACGTTGAGTTCAGCTTCGCCACGCGCGAGCAGGTCTACAGGTTGATCGAAGGGTTGCTCGCGCGGGTCTTCCGCCTCGTCGGCGCGGAGTTGCCCCGTACGTTCCCGCGTCTCTCCTACGCCGAGGCGATGCGGCGCTACGGCGTGGACAAGCCCGACCTGCGCTTCGGGATGGAGCTGCAAGACCTGCGCGCCGCGTTGGAGGGGACGACGTTCGCGCCGTTCGCCTCGGCGCTTGAGAAGAGGGGCGAGGTCAAGGGGCTGGTCGTCAAGGGCGGCGCGCACCTCTCGCGCAAGCAGTTGGACGAGTTGCAGGAGGTCGCAAAGCGTTACGGCGCGGGCGCGCTCGCGTGGGTGAAGCTCGGCGACGAGCTGTCGTCGTCGCTGCTGAAGGCGCTGGGCGACGAGGGCGTCACGCGCCTGGCGTCGGCGGCCGGGGCGGAGAAGGACGACGCGGTGCTCATCGTCGCCGGTAAGGCTTCGGTGGTCGCGGCCTCTCTGGGCGCCCTGCGCAACGAGGTGGCGCGGCGCGAGAAGTTAATCAAACCGAACACGTTCGCGCCGCTGTGGGTGACCGAGTTCCCGATGTTCGAGTACCACGAGGACGACGACCGTTACTACTCGATGCACCACCCGTTCACGTCGCCCGTGGACGAAGACCTCGAAAAGTTCGAGCGCGCCGTCGAGGGCGGCGAGACGCATCTCTTCGGCGAGATTCGTGCGAAGGCTTACGACGCTGTCGTCAACGGCATCGAGGTCGCGGGCGGCTCGATAAGGATTCACCGGCGCGACGTGCAGCGGTTAGTCTTCAAGGCTTTGGGGTTGACGGAGGAGAAGGCGCGCGAGCGCTTCGGCTTCTTCCTGGACGCGCTGGAGTTCGGCACGCCGCCGCACGGCGGCATCGCCGCCGGCATCGAGCGCACGCTGATGGCGCTCACGGGCATCGAGAACATCCGCGACCTGATGGCCTTCCCCAAGACGGCCTCGGCCGCCGACCTCATGATCGACGCCCCCGGCTCCATCGACCCGCACCAGTTGGATGAGCTGCACATTGACATCATCGAAGGCGCATCGTCGAAGGGTGAAGGCGAACGATGAGTGACGACAAAGACCGCTCCTTGCGCGAGCACCTGCTCTACCTGCTGCGCGGCGGCGGCGCGCACATCAAGTTCGAGGAGGCGATAAACGGCTTTCCCGCCGAGTTCTTCAACGCGCGGGCCGCAGGCGTGCCGTACACACCGTGGCAGTTGCTCGAACACATGCGCATCGCGCAGTGGGACATCCTTGAGTTCAGCCGGTCGGCCGCACACGTCTCGCCCGGGTGGCCCGAAGGGTACTGGCCGGAGGAGGGCGTGGGGGCCGACGAGGACGACTGGCGGCGGAGTGTCGAGAGCTTCCGCGCAGACCTGCGCGCGTTGGAGGCGCTGGTCGAAGACCCCGCGCACGACCTCTACGCCGCGATCCCGCACGGCACTGGGCAGACGCTTCTGCGCGAGGCGCTGCTCGTCGCAGACCACAACTCCTACCACCTCGGCGCGCTCGTCACGCTGCGGCGCGCCCTCGAAGCAGCGCGCGCCGCGGGCGCGTGAGTGTCCCCCGACGTGGAGCCCGCAGACTTCAAGATTACGCAGGCGCTCGTCGAAGAGATGTCGGCGCGCGCGCGCGCGTGCGCGCCGGAGGAGTGCTGCGGGCTTCTGGGCGGTGAGGGGAACCGGGCCGCGTCCGTCTACCCGCTGCGCAACGTCGCGCCCCGGCCGGAGGTCGCCTACGAGGCCGCGCCCGAGGAACTGTTCGAGGCGCAGCGGCGGATGCGCGCGCGCGGCGAGACGCTGGTCGGCGTCTATCACTCGCACCCGCGCTCGTCAGACCCCGAGCCCTCGCGGACGGACGTGCGGCTCGCCTTTTACCCCGAGGCGATCTACTTCATAATCGGCTTCGACGAAGAGGGCGGCTGCGTCCTGCGCGCCTTCCGCATCTCTGAGCGGGAGGGGCGCTGGGAGGCCGCGCCGTTCGAGGTCAAGGGCTAAGGGGAGAACCCGCGCGCCGCGCGCGACGTAAACAGATAAATGACTGAGAAGAGGAGTAAGTACGACACAGACCCGCTCGACCCGGAGTTCGTGCGCCACACGGAGGAGAATCTGTGGGGCGCCGCGCGTTCGCAGAACCCCGAAGAGCCCGAACCGCCGCACCCCGGCTCCGTCACGGAGGAACCGACGCGCCGCTTCGACGAGCAGATGGCCGACTCGTACCCCTCGGTCTTCGCCCCGCCCGCCTACCAGCCGCCGCGGCCGCAGCCGCAGCCGTTCACGACCTTCGGCGCGGGGGCGCACCAGCCGCCCGCGACCACTTCGGCGCCGCCGCCCGGCCCCTCTTCGCC
>JBEVJD010000240.1:0-20245 GCA_040510435.1 Pyrinomonadaceae bacterium
AGGTGACGATGCTCGTCCGCGCGGTCGTAGGGGCGCTCATGCCTGCGCTCCTACCATCTCGTGGGTGACGACGAGTCGGTCGCCGTCCACGTCGACCCGCACGGTCGAGCCCTCGATCGCCCCGTCACGCAGCAGCGCCCGGGCGACCTGGGTCTCGACCTCCCGGGCGATGAACCTCCGCAGCGGCCGCGCCCCGTAGACCGGGTCGTAGCCCTCCCGGGCGATGAAGCGCTTGGCCTCCTCGGTGATCTGCACCGTGATGTTGCGTTCGGAGAGGCGGACGCGGAGGTCGGCGAGCATCAGCTCGACGATGTTCT
The DNA here is from genome assembly GCA_040510435.1 of Pyrinomonadaceae bacterium. Classification (GTDB taxonomy): domain Bacteria; phylum Acidobacteriota; class Blastocatellia; order Pyrinomonadales; family Pyrinomonadaceae; genus QHXN01. The sequence goes on from JBEVJD010000240.1 coordinate 318, forward strand.
CGATCTCGCCCGGGTTGAGCGGCGTGAACAGCACGGTGTCGTCGACCCGGTTGAGGAACTCCGGCCGGAAGTGGCCCCGCAGCTCGGCCATCACAAGGTCACGAGCCTCGGGCTTGAGCTGGCCGTCGTCGGTCACGCCGTCGAGCAGGTACTGCGACCCGATGTTCGACGTCATGATGATCACCGTGTTGCGGAAGTCCACGGTCCGACCCTGCGCGTCGGTCAGCCGCCCGTCGTCCAGCACCTGGAGCAGCGTGTTGAAGACATCCGGGTGCGCCTTCTCGATCTCGTCGAAGAGGATGACGCTGTACGGGCGTCGTCTCACCGCCTCGGTCAACTGCCCGCCCTCCTCGTAGCCGACGTAGCCCGGCGGCGCGCCGATCATGCGCGCGACGGCGTGCTTCTCCATGTACTCCGACATGTCGAGGCGGATCATCGACCGCTCGTCGTCGAAGAGGAACTCCGCGAGCGCGCGCGCCGTCTCGGTCTTGCCGACGCCCGTGGGGCCGAGGAAGATGAAGGAGCCGACGGGGCGGTTCGGGTCTTGCAGCCCCGCGCGCGCGCGGCGCACCGCGTTGGCGACGGCCGTCAGCGCCTCGTCCTGCCCGATGACCCGGCGGCGCAAGCCCTCCTCCATCGTGACGAGCTTCTGCATCTCGCCCTCCAGCATCTTCGAGACGGGCACGCCCGTCCACTTGGCGACGACCTGCGCCACGTCCTCCTCGTCAACCTCTTCCTTGAGCATGACGCCGTCGCTCTGAAGCTCGGCGAGCTTCTGCTGCTCGGCGGCGAGCTTGCGTTCCAGCTCGGGAATCTGGCCGTACTGAATCTCCGCGGCGCGCTGGAGGTCGCCCGCGTTGCGCGCCTGGTCGAGTTGCAGGCGGAGCTGTTCCAACTCGTTCTTGGCCTCGCGCATCCGGTCGATCTCTTCCTTCTCGGATTGCCACTTGGCCTTCATCCCGGAAGATTTCTCGTTGAGGTCTGCGATGCGCTGCTCGATGTCCTTCAGACGCGCCTTCGAGCGCTCGTCCTCTTCGCGCTGCAACGCTTGACGCTCAATCTCCAGTTGCAGTATCTCGCGCTCCAGCACGTCGATCTCCTGCGGCAGCGAGTCGATCTCGATGCGGAGGCGCGAGGCCGCCTCGTCGATGAGGTCGATGGCCTTGTCGGGCAGGAAGCGGTCGGTGATGTAGCGGTTCGAGAGCGTCGCCGCCGCGACGATGGCCGAGTCCTTGATGCGCACGCCGTGGTGCACCTCGTAGCGCTCCTTCAGGCCGCGGAGGATGGCGATGGTGTCCTCGACCGTCGGCTCGCCGACGAAGACCTGCTGGAAGCGGCGTTCGAGGGCGGCGTCCTTCTCGATGTACTTCTTGTACTCGTTGAGCGTCGTCGCGCCGACGCAGCGCAGCTCGCCGCGCGCGAGCGCGGGCTTCAGCATGTTCGACGCGTCAATCGCGCCCTCGGCCGCGCCCGCGCCCACGAGCGTGTGCAGCTCGTCGATGAAGAGGACGATCTGACCCTGCGCGTTCTCGATCTCTTTGAGCACGGACTTCAGGCGGTCTTCGAACTCGCCGCGGTACTTCGCGCCGGCGAGCATCGAGCCGAGGTCGAGCCCGACGAGCCGCTTGTTACGCAGAGTCTCCGGCACGTCGCCCGAGACGATGCGCTGCGCGAGCCCTTCGACAATCGCGGTCTTGCCGACGCCGGGCTCGCCGATGAGCACGGGGTTGTTCTTCGTGCGGCGGCTCAAGACCTGCACGGTGCGGCGTATCTCGTCGTCGCGGCCGATGACGGGGTCGAGCTTGCCCTGCCGCGCAAGCTCCGTCAGGTCTTTCGCGTACTTCGAGAGCGCCTGGTAGTTGGCCTCGGCGTTCTGGTCTGTGACGCGGACGCCGCCGCGCGTCTGCTCGATGACCTTGAAGAGGTCTTCGCGGTTGACGCCGTGCTGGCGCAGGATGCGGCCGGCCGCGCCGTCCTTCTCGGCGGCGACGGCGAGGAGCAGGTGCTCGGTCGAGACGTACTCGTCCTTCATCTGCTCGGCCTCTTTCTGGGCGGCCTGGAAGACCTGCGTGATGCGCGGGCTGAAGTACTGCGAGCCACCCTGCACCTTCGGCAGGCGCGCGATGGCCGCCTGCAAGTCGTTAAGGACGACCTGCAAGTTCGCGCCGAGCTTGCCGAGCAGAGGGCGGACGACGCCCTCCGGCTGTTCGAGCATGGCGAGCAGGAGGTGCTCGGGCTCGACCTGCTGGTGCTGGTTGCGCTCGGCCGCCTCGATGGCCGACTGGATGGCCTCCTGGCCGCGCAGTGTGAAACGTTCTAGACGCATGATTGCCTCGGAAACTGTTAACTGACTACTTCTCTAAAAAATATTGCTTCTTCCGGGTCGGTCTTAAACCTCGGCGGCCAGCCGCGGCGGCCGCCCCGGGAGCCGTTGCTTCCGGGGCTTGCTGACCGCCGGGCTGGCCGTCGGAGGGTTCCTGCCGGGTTAGGCGTTCGCCGTGTTCGCCTGGCCCCTGGCCGAGGACTTCTGCCCCTCGGCCTTCGCCTCGATGGTCTTGGGTGCGCCGGCCTCGGCCGCCTCGCCCTTAATCTCGATGCGGCGGGCCTTGACCTCCTCGCGTTTGCGGAGCACGACGCGCAGCACGCCGTTCTTGTACTCGGCCGAAGCGTTCTCGCCCGAGACGGTCTGCGGCAGCGTGAAGGAGCGCGTGAACGCCCCGTACGCGCGCTCGACGCGGTGGTAGTTGTCGGCCTCGTCCTTCTTCTCGAAGCGGCGCTCGCCGCGCAGCGTCAGGACGTTGTTCTCAATGGTCAGCTCGAAGTCCTCGCGGGCCATGCCCGGGAGTTCGGCTTCGAGGACGATTTCGTCCTTGTTCTCGAAGATGTCCACGTTCGGCGTCCAGACTCCGCGGGCGATGCCTTCGTCGCCGAAGCCGCGCGAAAAGTTGGTGGAGAAGAGGCGGTTGACCTCATCTTGTAAGGTCTTCAGGTCACGGAAAGGGTCATAACGTGTGATGCTCATGATTTTTCACCTCCAGAGAGAATTTTTGCTACCCCGTGCGACCCCGAAAGGGCGCCGAAGCTATCCTCAATGCGTGAGCACGAGGGGATAATAAAGATTGAGTCTCCCCTTGTCAAGTCTATGGATGAACGAGGAAATTTCCGCGTTGCCCGACCCGGCAGGCCAGAATCGCCGCCGCTTTTATCGTCCCATAAATACTATTTTGGAGTATATTTGTTGACGCGTTGCCAGTTCGGGCGTATGATGAGCGGCAAATAGAGACTTTCACCGAATTTGATGGAACGCGGCGGCTCGGGGATTCGTAAGGGCGGAAGGGGTGTCGTTTGATGCTTGACGAGAGGGACGCGAAGATTCTGGAGATACTACAGAAGGACGGGCGGACGACCAACGTGGAACTCGCACGCGCGGTCGAGCTGGCCCCTTCGGCCACCCTCGAACGCGTGCGTAAGCTGGAAGAGCGCGGCCTGATTAAGGGCTATACGGCGATTCTCGACCCGCACGCGTTGGGGCTGGGGCTCGTGGCCTTCATCTTCCTGCGCGTGGAAGACCCTGAGGATTTGGTCGGGCGCGCCGAAGGGACGGGCGAGGAATTGGCGGCGCTGCCGTCGGTTCTGGAGCTGCACCACCTCGCGGGCGAGGACTGTTTTCTGGTCAAGGTGCGCGCGCGGGACACGGACGACCTCTACAGGATTCTGCGGGACGAGCTGGGGCGTTTTAAGGCGATCAGGAGCACGCGCACGACCATCGTTCTGAAGACCGTCAAGGAGACGACGGGGTTGCCGGTGAACAGGGAAAGGGCGGGTGAGTGAGATGGGCAGGGAGAAGTTGGGGGCGTACGGGGCGTGGGCGGCGGTCTGTTTCTTCTGGGGGACGACGTACCTGGCGATTGCCGTCGGGCTGGAGAGTTTTCAGCCGACGCTCTTCGCGGGGCTGCGCTTCCTCATCGCGGGCGGGCTGCTCTTCTTCGTGATGAGCTGGCAGCGCGGCGCGCGCCTGCCCATCGGGCGCGAGTGGTTCGATTTGGGCGTGGTGGGCTTGATGCTGCTCGGCGTGGGGAACGGGGCGGTCGTGTGGGCGGAGAAGTGGGTGCCGAGCGGGATGGCGGCGCTGCTGGTCGCGACCTCGCCGTTCTGGGCGGCGCTGCTTGAGCGTTTCCAGAAGGACGGCGAGCGCGTTGGCGTGCGCGGCCTGTTGGGGATGGCGGTCGGCTTCGGTGGTTTGGCGATGCTCGTGGGGCCGCAGTTGTTCGGGGCCGAACTGAACGGCAAGTACATTTTCGGCGTCGTCATCATACAGATCGGGAGTTTCTTCTGGCAGGCGGGCTCGGTCTACTCGAAGCTGCGCCCCGTGGGGGTGTCGCCGCTGATGGCTTCGGCGGTGCAGATGCTCTGGGCGGGCGTGGTGCTGACGGTCGTCGGGACGCTGGCGGGCGAATGGTCGGGGATGCGTTTGAGCGCGCGGGGCGCGGGCGCGCTCGTCTACCTCATCGTGTTCGGCTCGATTGTGGCCTACAGCGCGTACATGTACGCGATACAGAAGCTGCCTCTGCCTTTGGTCTCGACCTACTCGTACGTGAACCCTCTGGTAGCGCTCGCGCTCGGCTGGCTGGTGCTGTCCGAGCCTTTGGGCTGGCGCGAGGTCGGCGCGGCGCTCGTCATCCTGCTCGGCGTGGCTCTGGTGAAGACCTCGCCGAAGGAGGTCGCGCTGCTCATCACGCGCCTGCGTCAGGGGAAGAGGAGGACGCCGCACGACGACTGCCAGACTCAGGTCACGCGGGGCGCGGCCTGAAGTTGAGGCGCGAGTAAAGAGGCGGAAGTTAAGAGGTAAAGACGGCGGGGCTCTCGTCAACGTTTGACGAGAGCCCCGCTGTTCTTCGTCCTCACCTGCGCCTTGTTGTGACGGCGTCGAAGTGGAAGAGGAGCGTTCCGCGTTTGGTGCCGGAGACGTGTGTCTGTCTGGACTGCGGGCCGAGTTGGTCGGGCGGGTGGAACTTGCTCCCGATGGGCGGAATCACGTCGAGGAGGGCGATGCCTGTCTCGGGGAAGTCGAGGAGTCCGTCGCGGCCGTCCTTCGGTCTGTAGACGCCGAGGTGCGAGTCGCCGGACTCTTTGAAGAGCGTCACGCCGCCCCCGCCCATGTCGAAGGCGGCCCAGCGCCAGCCGGTGAAGTAGCCCTTGAACTCTGGGTAGTCCCAGCTCTCGCCGGGCGTCGTGTCGTTGTAGCGCCTCTCCCAAACGCCGAGCCGCGTGCCGTGCGTGCGGTTCTGCCAGACGCGGTAGGGCCCGCGCCCGAGCCAGCGGACACCGCGCATCTCGCGCTCGGGCGCGTCGAACTGTACGCCGAGCAGGTCAACGGCGCCGTCGAACGTGTATTCGTAGTCGAGCCGCGCGACGCCGCCCGGCGAGACGCGCCAGCGCGTCCGTTTGAGGGCGCCGTTGTAATGCACATCGACGACGAGGTCGCCGCCTTCCATGCGCGGCTCGAAGAACATCTTTTCGCTCGGCCCGGAGACCTCCACGAACTTGCGCCCGTCGCGGCGGAAGGCGAGGAAGCGCGGGCCGTTGCCGAAGGGGAGCAACTTGCCGCCGTGGCGGACTTCGGCGAGCAAGCCCGAACGTTTGTCGAAGCGCAGCTCGATTGCCCCGGCCCGGGCGTAGAGCGAGCCGCCCTCGTCTCTGGTCGTAACTTCGCTGCCGACGCCAGCGCGCGCCCCGACGCGCGGGACATCAGGAGCCCGTTTCAGCCCCCGTGACCACGTCCAAATTTCGCGCCCCTCCGGGTCTTTCGCGGTGAGGTAGAGCGCGTCGGCACGCCGTCTCAGCGGCGGCAGTTTGAGCCGCAACTCTCCCGCGCCGTGCGGCGGGACGTTCGGCCCTTTCAACCTGCCCGCGGCTAACGTGACGTGCCCCGACCTCGTCTCAGAAGGAGAAGGGAAGCGCACGAGTTGCCACTCGAAGCCGCACTCGTCGAGGTTCGTGAAGTCGAAGCGGTTCTCCAAAGCGAAGGAGACACGCGGGGCGTCCGTCAACTCCTGCGGCCCGTGCAACTGCACGGGCGACCAGATTTCGCGCACGGCATGGAAGCTGCCCTCGCGCTCGCGGTGCGGGCCGACGACGCCGTCCGCGCCGAGGTTCCCGGCGCAGTCGAGACGGCCGCCGCGGTCTGTGCGCGCGACGCACTCGTCCAGCATCGCCCAGATGAAGCCGCCCGCGCCCACGCGGCTCTGGCGCAGAACCTCCCAGTAGTCCCAGAGCCCCGCGCCCGCGCCGCCGTCGTAGAGCGCGTGCAGGAACTCGGTCGGCATGTAGATGTCCGGCCCGGCGGCGAGGCGCGCGTGGCTCTCGTAGTTCTCGTAGTGATCCGTGTTGACGCCCCGGAAATTCTCCCAGGGGTGGAGCACGGGCCGCTTCTGCGGATCCCACTTCGCGAACTCGTCGTCGTTCTCGCGGTTCCAGCCGCCCTCGTTGCCGTTGTCCCAGAAGAGGATGGAGGGGTGGTTCACGTCGCGGCGCACCAGCTCGCCGATTAACTTTCGTCCCGTCTCCGCGTCGTAAGCGCGCTGCCAGCCGCCCAGCTCGTCTAAGACGTAGAGCCCCAGCTCGTCACACGCTTCGAGGAAGTGTTTGTCGGGCGGGTAGTGCGACATGCGCACGGCGTTGTTGTTCATCTCCTTGAGCAGGCGCGCGTCGTCGTAACTTATCTTCCGGCTCGTCGTGCGCCCCGACTCGGGCCAGAACGAGTGGCGGTTGGTGCCCTTCAAAGTGATGCGCCGCCCGTTGAGGTAGAGCCCGTCGCCCGCGCGCACCTCGAACGTGCGGAAGCCGAAGCGCTCGGTCACGTCGTGCGTGCTCTCCAACTCCTGCGACAGCGTGAGTTGAACGCGGTAGAGGTTCGGCGTCTCCGCCGTCCAGAGCTTCGGCGCGTCAATCTTATTTTGGAGCCTGACGGAGCGGTTACCTTTGAAGACCCAGGCCCCGAACGGCATGCCGACAGCGCGGCCGCGCGCGTCGATGATTTGCGCCGACACACCGCCGTACGTGATGTCGCCTCCGAGGTGCACGTCCATGAAAAAGCTGCCGTCGGCGCGCGCGTCAACCGCCGTCCAATCGATGAAGGCCGCGGGCAGCGCTTCGAGGTAGACGGGGCGGAAGATGCCGCCGAAGACCCAGTAGTCCGAGCCGAAGCGCTCGGCGCGGTTCACGCTCTCGTTGGCGGAGACTTTGCTGACCGTGACTTCGAGCAGGTTCGCGGCGCCGTACTTGAGGAGTCGAGTGATGTCGTACTTGAACTGGTAGAAGGAGCCCTGATGGACGGGGCCGGCGGACTTGCCGTTGACGAGAACTTCGGCGTCGGTCATCACGCCGTCGAAGACGAGGCGGACGACCTTGCCTCGCCAGCCCGCGGGCACGTCGAACTGTAGACGGTACTTCCCCTGTTCGCGCGCGAGCGGGTTGGTCTTCTCGTCGTGAGGCCGCCCGAAGTTGTAGCCGCCGAAGCCGTGCTGCTCCCAGTTCGAGGGCACGGGAATCTTCGACCACGCGCCGCCGCGCCGCCCCGCGGTGCAGAAGAAGTCCCACTCGACGGCGTCGTCCTTCCCCGTCCCCGAGAGGTATTTGACCTGCGTCTGCGCGTCGTCGCCCTGCGCCGCGACGCACGGCACGACGGCGCACGAGAGAAGCAGAACGAGCAGTAGTCTTCGAGCCATGATAGACAGCGGATTTAAACACAGAGACACAGAGACACGAAAGACACGGCTTTATCTTTAGTCCTCAACGAGCCGCGTCGCTGTGTCTCTGTGTTTTAATCCTCTCCCTCTACACGGTTCTAGTCGAGCCGGAAGAAGCGTTTGATTCGGGAGAGGAGTCCTTCGTGGGTGTCTTCGTCGCCGCGCTGTGCGTTGGCGTTGGCGAGGAGGTCGGCGCGGCGCTCGTTGATGGCGTGGCTGAGCGCTTCGACGAGGTCGGGGTTGGTCTGGAAGAGGCCGCGCATCGCGTCGTGGCCGATCTCTAAGACTTCCGTCTCCTCGGCGGCGACGACGTTGGCCGTGCGCGGCTCGCCGGTGAAGAGCGCCATCTCGCCGAAGAAGGCGCCCTCGCCGAGTTGGTTGATGGTGCGCGAGGTGCCGTTCGCGTCCACGCGCACGTCCACGCTCCCGCGGCTGACGACGAACATCGAGGCGCCGTCGTCGCCCGCCCGGATGATCGTCTCGCCGGGCGCGAAGACGCGCCCCGTCGCCGAGGACGCCAGCGCCAGCAACTCGTCGGTCGAGAGCGGCGCGAAGATGTCCACGGACGAGAGCAGCTCGGCCAGCATCTCTGCGCCGCGCCCGTCGCCGTCCGCCGCGGCGGGCTGGACGACGTGGACGGTGCGCGTCGGGAAGGCGAAGGTGAAGCCGTTGCGCCGGAAGGCGTACCAGATGCGCTGGCGGATAAGCGCGTCGGTGTCGTTGTAGCGCGTGTAGTCGTCGAGCCAGTACTTGACCTCGTACTCGACGCTGGAGTCGCCGAGGCCGCGGATGCGGACGACGGGCGTGATGTAGCGCAGGACGTTCTCGGCGTCGCGGACGGCGTCGCGGACGGCGTGCATGACCCTGGTGGGCGAGTCGGTGTAGAGCGCGCCGAAGAAGACGATGCGCGCGTTCTGCCCGTCCTGCGGCGCGACCTCGATAGACTCCTTGGCGATGCTGCTGTTGCTGACCAGGACGATGTGGTTCGAGAAGGTCTTGATCTTGACGGCGCGCCACGTGATGGCCATGACGACGCCGGTGTGCTTGCCGACCGTGATCACGTCGCCCAACTGGAACGGCTTGTCGGCGTGCAGCGAGATGCCCGAGAAGAGGTTGCCGAGCGTGTCCTGCAAGGCGAGGCCGAGGATGATGCCTAAGAGCGCCGAGCCCGGCAGCAGCGCCGCGAACGAGAGGTCGAGCGTGTAGCGGAGGATGAAGACGGCCGCTGTCACGTAGAGGACGAGCGAGAAGAGGTCGCGCACCAGCGCGGGCGCGTCGTAGCCCTTGCGTTTGCGGAAGACGAAGAAGGTCAGCTCGTTGAGCGCGCGCACCGCGACGAGCGCGAGGCTCATCAGGCAGGCGATGCTGGCAATCGTCCACGCCCACTCGTTCGCCGCGTGCGACATCCGCTGCTGCTCGGGCGCGCCCGGCGGCAGCTCCCCGCCGAGGCTGCGGAGCACGTACCACGCCAGCCCGAAGATGGCCGCCAGCACGAGCGGCAAAGCGATCTGCGTCTTGAGCGGAGGACGGGACATTGGAGTCAGGGAGTCAAGAGTCAGAAGTCAGCAGTCGGAAGAAAGAACAGAAGCGGACTCCGCCTCTCCATTCTGACTCCTGACTTCTAAAAATTGAAAATCCTGCTCGCGATAAAGAGAAGCGACAGGGCGGAGACGACCAGCACGGTCAGCCACGACGCCGCATTATAGACCCGGCCGTTCGCGTGCGCACCCATCAATTCGCGGTCGGAGGCGAGCCGCAGGATGGAGACCAGCAGGACGGGGAGCAGCAGGCCGTTGATGACCTGCGCCGTGAGCAGCACGTCGAACAGCGGCAGCCCCGGGATGATCGCCACCACGCCGCCGACGACGATCAGGAACGTGAAGATGCCGACGAAGATCGGCGCCTCGCGGAACGTGCGCGAGACGCCCTTCTCGTACCCCAGCGCCTCGCTGATCGAGTAGGCCGTCGAGAGCGGCAGCACGGCCGCCGCCAGCATCGACGCGCCGAAGAGGCCAACGCCGAAGAGCGTCCGCGCGTAAGTCCCGGCAAGCGGCTCCAGCGCGCGCGCCGCGTCCTCGGCCGACTCGATACGGACGCCCGCGCCGTGCAGCGTCGCGGCCGTCGCCACCATGATGAAGAAGGCCACGGCGATGGCGAAGACCGTCCCCACCCACACGTCGGCGCGCGTCAGGTGGTAGTCCTCCTCGTCCACGCCCTTCTCGACGACGGAGGACTGGACGAAGACCTGCATGTAGGGCGAGATGGTCGTGCCGATGAGCGCGACGACGGTGAAGAGGTAGCCGGGGTTGAAGTCGAGCGCGGGTCGCGCGAAGCCCCGCGCGACCTCCCCCCATTCGGGGCGCGCGAGGAAGGCCGAGACGACGTAGCCGAGGAAGACGAGCGACATCAGAAGGAAGACGCGCTCGACCCTCCGGTAAGAGCCCTTCACCACCAGCCACCACACGGCGAAGGCCGCCAGCGGCACCGAGACGAAGCGCGGGACGCCGAACAACTCGGTCGCCGCCGCGATGCCGACGAACTCCGAGACGGTCACGCCCCCGTTGGCGACCAGCAGCGCCAGCATCACCAGCACCGTCCAGCGCACGCCGAACTGCTCGCGGATGAGGTCGGAGAGCCCCTTGCCCGTCACCGCGCCCATCCGCGCGCACGTCTCCTGCACGATGCCGAGGGCCAAGACCAGTGGGATTAAAGTCCAGAGGAGGTTGTAGCCGTAGTCGGCCCCGGCCGAGGCGTAGGTGGCGATGCCGCCCGCGTCGTTACCCGCGTTGGCGGCGATCATGCCGGGGCCGATGACGGCGAGGTAGGCGAACAGCCCCCGCCGCGACGCTGCCGCGCGCTGCACGCGCCGCGAGCCGCGCCGCCACAAACGGCGACCCGCGTCCCGCACACTCTCTGCGCGCGTCAAGGCCACTCGGAGGTTCCCCGTCTTTCATAGAAGCGTTCAGCGTTGAGTCAATCCGGTCGTGCGTTAATCATCCTTCAAGTCGGCAGAGAATGAAAGCGTCGCCGCCTGAATTAACCGAACACGCGCGGCAGTCGCGGGCGCCAGTCTTTGGGGAGGAGGTATTCCATCGCGTCGTCCACGGTGACGATGCCGGCGATGTCCCCGGCGTCGTCCACGACGGGCAGCGCGAGGAGGTTGTACTCGGCGATGGTCTCGGCCACCTCGCGCGCGCGGTCTTTGGGGTGCGCGAACTGGAACTCGTCGCGCATGACCTGCGAGAGCCGGAACTCCGGGTCGGCGAGGATGAGGCTGCGCAGCGCGATGACGCCGCAGAGCCGCCAGGAGTCCTCGTCCTCGACGACGTAGAGGTAGTAGATCATGTTGGGCGTCTCGGCCATCTCGCGCAGGCGCGCCAGCGCCTCGCCCGCCGTGAGGTGCTTGGGGAGCACGACGAACTCGGTCGTCATCAGGCCGCCGGCCTCGTCGTCCTCGTAGGGGAGAAGCTCCTGCACGTCGGCCTTCTCCTCGTGATCCATGCGTTCGAGCAGGTCTTCGGCCTTCTCCTCGGGGAGGTCGCCCAGCACGTCGGCCGCCTCGTCGGGCGACATGTGTTCGAGGATGTCGGCGGCGCGCTCCTCCTCCATGTCGCCGATGATGCGCGCCTGGTCTTCGGCGTGCATCTCTTCCAGGGTCTCGGCGGCCGTCTCGTCGTCGAGCGCCTCGATGACTTCGGAGCCGTGGTGGCGCGAGAGCGCTTCGGCGAGCCGCGCGATCTCGACGGGGTGCAGGCGCGAGAGCTTGTCGCGCGACGACTTGAGCTGGACGGTCGCGGCGTCGGTCGCTAAATAACCAACGTCGGCCCAGTCGATGACCTCGACCGGCCGGTTCGTACCGACGAAGTTGTGCGGGGTGAGGCGGCGCCAGAGTCCGGCGAACGTCACGTCGGCGCCGGTGACGAGCCATTCGCCGCCCGACTCGATGAGCTGCACGTCGTTGACGCGCACGACGCGCTTGCCGTCCACGTCGATGAGCTGCTTGTCGAGCACGTCGCGCGCGAGCAGGACTTCGCCTTCGCGCCGCGCGAAGCGGCGCAGGTCGATGATGTCGGAGTTGAGCCGGACTCCCCTCACGTCTATGAGTGCCACGCGCGCGCGGGGGACGAAGAAGTCGCGGCGGCGGTAGCGCGCGACGAGCCCCGTTACCGGCGGGTGGTCTGAGCCCAGACGGACGATCACGTCCTTGAGCGTCGCCACCCGCTCGCCCTCGACCGCGCGGATCGGCCGCCCGAGCACTTGCGAGAGATAGAGCATGTGAAATTATCGTCTTCCCGGAACGGCCGCATCATAGCACGCGCCGGAAGACGGAGGGCAAAGATAGTAGATCGGAAGAATGAACCACCGCGGACACGTAAGACGCGGCTTCGACTTGAGCCGTGTAAGGACCGCGTCTTACGTGTCGGCGGTGAGTCCTTCACTCGCGCCGCGCGGGCGGAAGGAATTCGACGAGCCACTCGTTGTAGTCCTGCGCGGGGTCTACGCTGAAGGGGAGGAGGGTGATGACGGGCAGTTGGTCTTTGACACCCGCCTTAATCTCCTTACTGGACTCTCCGCCGGGGTCGCGCCCGCGCCGGCTGTAGCTGAGGTAGTGGAGCGTGAGCAGTTCGCCGGGCTGAAGGATGACGGGCGTCGTCAGGTAGCTGTTGCCGCCGCCGCGCGAGGAGAAACGCTCGGTGTAGCCGTGGACGTTGTCGCCCGAGGAGAGCGCGGTGACGGGCGCCTTCGGGTCGAGGACGACTATCGGCGTCGAGCCCGCGGCGGCGTTGGCCGTGGTCGGCGTCCCGGGCATGTTCGGGCGGAGCGAGAGGTTGAAGGCGCCGGGGCCGACGGCCTCGAAAGTGGCCGAGTAGCGGGCGGTGAAGCCGGCCGCGCGGTGCAGTGAGACCTCCGCGCGGCTGCCGACGTATCTCAGGAACGCGGCCGCGGGGTTCGGCACGGGCTCGCGGTGGAGCGCGGCCTCGTCCATCCCGCGCAGCGCCTTCGCGGTCGCGGGGTCGCCGGGCGAGAATACTTGCGACTCAAGCGAGAAGGTGTGCCCGGCGTGGTCGCCCACGAGGACGGGCAGGATGAAGGTGTCGCCGACGCAGATGAAGTTGTAGCGCGGCCTGCGCTCGCAGCCCCGCGGCCCGACGCGGACGAGCGTCTGGTGCTCGACGAAGGTGTAGAGCGGGTCGCGCGGGTTGACGCGGTCTGTGTACCTGTACTTGTACCTGACGTAATACTCGCCCGATTTGCGCGCGCGCAGGTGCGCGAGCCAGTAGACGGTGCCCCCGTGCCAACGCGAGCGGCGCGCGAGCCGGTGGCGTGCGACCTCGAAGCGCTCGCCGACCGTCTCGGCGAGCGCGCCGCGCATCCGCTCGGCTTCGGCCTTCTGCGCCGCCGTCGGCACGAACTCCTTCGCAGGCTCTTTCGGGGCCTGTGCCGCGGCGCCGACGCAGAGGCAGAGCGCGGCGAGGAGTAGAAGGAGGCGGCGGGACATCAAAGAGAGCCTGTTCGAGAAGTCGCTGCTCCGTCGGAGCGGAATGTTTATGGTCATCGGCGTTGTCAACTCGGCCAAGCTCCGGAGGAGCGGCATGTGTATATGTCGCCCCTGACGGGGCTCGGGGTTCATTAGCACGTGGGGACTATAAACATCCCGCCCCTCCGGGGCTTTGCAAACAGGTTCTGACTCCTCCGGGGCTTCGCAAACAGGTTGTGACTCCTCCGGGGCTTCGCAAACATGTTCCGGCTGTGCGTGCCCGTTCTTCATGCGCGTCGCCTCGGGTCTATTTCGTCTCGACGGTGTAGGTGACGGTCGTCTTGCCGCCGGCCGGGACGCGGACACGCATCTGGAAGGTGTTGGCGGCGAGCCGCTCGGCCGGCGACGAGGGTTCGATGAGCGTCCACTGGTTGTCGCCGTGCGACTCGACGCCCTCGCGGACGAACGCCTCCGCTTCGAGCGCGCCGCGGTTGGTCAGGACGACCTCGACCTTCGTGACGATCTTGTAGCGCGTGTCGTTGTCCTCGGTCTTGTACTCGACCTGCCGGCGTTCGAGGACGCGGCGCGTGCCGAAGAGCGTCGAGGAGCGGCCCTGCGAGACGCTGAACTCGCCGTCCGGCGGCGTCAGAGGGATTCTGTCCTGCCCGACGACCTGCGCGATGCCGGCGGTGCGCGCGTAGATGGTGACCTGCCCCGCGGGCATCGGCGCGCCGGTCGGGTTCTTCGAGACGAGCCGGACTTCGAGCCCGCGCGGGATGAGCACGAAGCCGCCGCGCGCGAGCGTCTGCGTGCCGTACTCGTTCTCGAAGACGTTGCGCTGTGTGACCACGAGCGGCGCGCGCTGGAAGAGCGGCAGGCGGCTGACGGGCGCGTTCGCGTTCAGCGCCACGTCGCGCCCGAGCCGGAAGCGGCTGAAGGCGCTCAAGCCCGTCGCCTCGGCGGACGAGATGAGCGTGACCGCGCCTTCGTTGAGGCGGCTGCTCACCTGCGCGGTGTTGAGCGTCATGTCGTCGGAGTCGCGCCGGTACGCGCCGTCGCCCGCGAGCAGCGCGACCTCGCCCGCGACGAGGTCGACGGTGCCGCCGCGCACGTCCGTCCCCGTGTTGTTGTAGAGCGAGACCCACGAGTCGAGCGCCGCGGCCGAGGGCGGCGCACCGTTCTGCGTCTCGCCGAGGACGAGCGAGTAGTCGCCGCGCCAACTGATGTCGGGCGCGAGGTAGTCCACCTGCACGCGCCGCCGGCCGGCCCGCCCGCGGTTCTGGATGAAGAGGTGGAGGACGGGCGAGCGCTGGCCGCGCACCTCGACGCCGTCGTAGGTCACGTCCACGCGCACGACCTCGGCGTCCTCGGCCGTGACGCGCAGCGTGCGCGCGTAAGCCTTCGGCATGAGGCTGCGCCACTCGACCTGGTTCATGCCGGTCTGCAACTCGACCGTGCGCTCTTCGAGGATTTCGGCGACGCCCGCGTCGTAGACCGTCAGGTGCGCGGCCGAGCCCTGCGTCTGCGCGAGCGCGCCGGATGATAATGCAAACAGGGTCAGGAGCAGGGCAGTCGAGAGCCGGAGCGGGTTCAACATGTTCGGTCTCCTCTCGTCGGGTGTTGCAGGGTTAGACTGAGTTTAGAACGACGCGCGCCGCCGCCGCTTGCGCCGCCGCGCAAGAAGGTGTTGCAAAGGCTCGCCGCTTATCCTATCCTCGCACGCGTTCATCGGGAACGGACACCGCCGCTCTTGTCGTTATACTCCATGCCATGTTGACTGTCGGGACGGAATGGCTCATCGAGGCGTCGGGCTGCGACGCCGGGGCGCTGCGCGACCTGGGACGCCTGCGCGCGGTCTTCGCGCGCGCGGTTGGGGAACTGGGCCTGTGCGTTTTGGGCGAGCCCCTGTGGCACAAGTTCGATGGCGAGGGAGGCGTCACGGGTCTCGCCATGCTGACGGAGTCGCACCTCGCCTGCCACACCTACCCCGAGTTCCGCGTCGCCACCTTCAACCTCTACTGCTGCCGCGAGCGCCCCGAGTGGCCCTGGGCCGACAGGCTCGGCGAGATGCTGGGCGCCTCGGAGGTGTGCGTGCGCAGCGTCAGCCGCGAGACTCAAGTAGAGCAGGAGGCCGAGCCCCGAACTTCTCAACCGTCGCCGGGTCTTCAGTACGTCCCTCCGAGTTCCACACACACGGACGCGCGCGGGGGTGACGCCTGATGGCGCTGCGCGCGAACTGCCCCGCGTGCGGCGCGGAGGTCTTATTCAAGACGGGCTCGTCCGTCGTGGTCGTCTGCGACTTCTGCCGCTCGGTCGTGGCGCGCACCGACCGCGGCATCGAAGACCTCGGCAAGGTCGCCGACGTGGTCGAGTCCGGCTCGCCGCTCGAAGTGGGACTACGCGGCGTCTACCTCGGCGTCGCCTTCGAGCTGACGGGTCGCGCGCAGTTGCAGCACGCGGCCGGCGGCTTCTGGGACGAGTGGTACGCGGCCTTCGCCGACGGCCGCTGGGGCTGGCTCGCGGAGGCGCAGGGCCGCTTCTACCTCACCTTCCAGATTCAAGTCCCCTCGCCGAACGCGCTCCCCTCGTTCGACTCGCTCCAACTCGGCCAGCAGGTCTGGGCCATCCCCGCCGCGACGCCGCCCGTGGTCGCGGAGAAGGGGACGGCGCGGATGCTCGCCGCCAAGGGCGAGATTCCGTACCTGCTCACGCCGGGCGAGACCTACCCTTACGCAGACCTCTCGGGCGCGGGCGGCGTCTTCGGCACGCTCGACTACGGGGAGCAGCCGCCGCTCGTCTTCATGGGGCGCGAGACGACGCTCGCCGAGCTGGGGCTCGCGCACGCGCAGCGCACGACCGAGCGCGAGGCGCGCGCCGTGACGGCCACGCAGTTGAGCTGCCCGAACTGCGGCGGGCCTTTGGAGCTGCGCGCGCCGGACAGGACGGAGCGCGTCGGGTGCCCGAACTGCGGCTCGCTGCTCGACGCGAGCCAGGGCAAGCTCCGGTATCTGAAGACGCTCGAACCGAAGGGCTGGGGCAAGTCAATCCCCTTGGGCGGCACGGCCGAGTTCGAGGGGCAGACGTTCACGGTCATCGGCTTCATGGTCAGGAGCGTCGAGTTCGAGGGCACGCGCTACTTCTGGCAGGAGTACCTGCTCTACAACCCCGCGGTCGGCTTCCGCTGGCTCGTCGAGTCGGACGGGCACTGGAGTTACGTGACCTCGGTGCCGCCGGGCGAGGTCGTCGAGGCGGGCTCGACCGCACAGCACGGCGGCAAGAGCTTCAAGATGTATCAGGACGCCGTGGCGCGCGTCGAGTACGTCGAGGGCGAGTTCTACTGGAAGGTCGAGGCCGGCGAGCAGGCGCGCGCCACCGACTACGTCAAAGCGCCCCTCATGCTCTCGAAGGAGATACCGGTCGCGTCCCACAGGCGCGGCGCCATCGTGGCCGAAGAGATCAACTGGTCGCTCGGCGCCTACACCCCGGTCAAGGAGATTGAGAAGAAGTTCAGCGTTGACCTGCCCTCGCCGCGCACGGTCGCGCCGAACCAGCCTTGGCCGCACAAGAAGATTTACGGCTACTGGGCGCTGCTCACCGTGGCCGCGCTCGCGGTCGGCCTCTTCTTCATCGTGACCTCGCCGCGCAAGGTCGTCTTCGAGCAGACCTACACCTTGCAGCCGAACCCCGGCACGACGCCCGCGCCCGCCCCGACGGCCGCGCCGCGGCGGGGCGCGTCGGCGGCGGAGATACAGGAGGAGGCCCGCCAGCGCCTCGCGCAGGCGCAGGCCGCCGCCGCGCAGGCCGCGCAAGCGTCGGCGGCCGGCGCGGGCGAGAAGACGCAGGTCATCTTCACCGACCCGATCAACCTCGCCGGCGGGCGCAACCTCCGCATCACGGGGCGCGCAATCAACGTGGACAACAACTGGCTCTACGTCGCGGGCGACCTCATCGACGAGAGCACGGGGCTCGTCCAGCAGTTCGATTTGCCGATTGAGTACTACCACGGCGTCGAGGACGGCGAGTCCTGGTCGGAGGGCGATCTGGTGGAGACCGAGTACCTGCCGGCGCTGCCCGAGGGGCGTTACACAATGCGGCTCGAAGCGCAGTGGGAGAACTGGAACCAGTCAACGCCCCCGCGCTTCACCGTCCGCGTCGAGCAGGGCGTGCCGCGGGTCATCAACCTGCTGCTCCTGCTCGTCGCGCTCTCGCTGCTCCCGTTGCTCTTCGCCCTCCGGCACTTCGGCTTCGAGCGCAGGCGCTGGGCCGACAGCGCCTTCAACCCGTACGAGTCAGGGGATGGTGACGGCAGTGACAGCAGTGACGACTAACGACAAACGTCCGACGCGCAACACGGCCGCCGCCGTGCTCCTGCTCCTGTTGCTGCTCGCGCCCGCGGGCGCGCGGCAGGGTCAGAAGGATGAGACTCTGGACTCTTTGACGACGAAGGCGGGCGCGCTCTCCATCGTGCGGCTCGGCGAGAGCACGGACTTGCGGATGGAGCTGCGCCTGAACGGCAGGACGGTGCAGTCACTCGACGGCAACATGTACGCGGGCTTCCGCGCGCACTTCCGCAACCTGGAGGTGGGCGAGGCCGTCTTGATGTCGCTCGGCAGCGGCGGCTCGGGCTGCCCCGAGATGTTCCAGATCGTGCGCGTCGAGGAGTCCGGGAAGGTGGGCCTGACGGACGAGTTCGGCGACTGCTCCGACTCGCCGACCATCACGCTCCAACTCCTGCCCGAAGAGCAGCTCTCGCTCCGCTTCACCGGCTACTACCGGCTCAGCCAGCTGGACGAGCCCGGGTTCCGCAAGCCGCCCCCGACCACGTGGGTCTACAAAAAGGGCGTGCTCCGCGAGCTGAAGCCCGCGGCGAAAGGGAAGGGGCGGGCGCAGTGACGCGCGACAGGACGAACATGGGGAAGCGTTTGAGAACCGTCGCGGCCGCCACGCTCGGGGTCGCGGCCTTCGTCGCGCTGGCGTGCGTGCGTGCCTACGCCTGCCAGCCGTGCGAGTCAACGCTCGACCTTGCGCGCTCGCTCGAACAGGCCGAAGTGGTCGCGGTCGCGAGGAGGCGGGAGGGCGCGCGCCCCTTGGGTGCCCGCGGCGCGGAACGGCAGTGCGACGAGCTGCTGGTCGAAAAAGTGTTGAAGGGCGAGGTCAAGGGCGGGCGGCTGCGGGTGCGTAGTTTCTACGGGATGTGTCCCTACGGCTTCGTCCTCGGCGAAGGGAGTTACGTCGTGATTCTCGGCAAGGCTTCCCCGTCCGACTACGAGAACCGCTCGGCGGAGCCCGGCGAGGAGTGCGCCGCGGCGCCCGCCGAAGGGGCGGGGCTCTACGTCCCCGTCCGGCAGGGCTGCGCCGTCAAGGCGCTGCTCATCGAGGCCGGCACGGTCGAGGCCGAGGAGGGTTCGAGGGTGACGCTCGAAGAGTTCAGTGAGAAGTACGGACTCCGCGAAGGCGCGGTCGCGGGCGAGCCCCTGGCCGAGTTTTTCGGGGCGTGGCCGGGCGCGGGTTTGAAGACGGGCTTCGGGGATAACTTCTTCGGCCGCGCGGGCGTCCCCCTGCCATTCGAGGTGACAAAGTAGATGCTCAGCAAACTCTATCTCTTACTCGGCGGCGGGCTCCTGCTGCTCTACGTCGGGGCGGCGTGGAGCGGTTGGGAGCTTTCGACCGCGACGCGGCAGACGCTGCCGGCCGACGTGCGTAACTCGCCGGGCGGCTACCGCTCCTTCCACTTCTGGCATTCCGGCTACCGCGGAGGAAAATGATGCTCAACCTGTTAACGTCGGCGCGCGCCCTCGGCATGGTGGTGAAGTTCGAGGAGCTGGCGCCCGTGCTCGTCACGACCGCCATCTTCACCGCCTTCGGCCTGCTCGTCTTCGCCGTCGCCTACCTGATCATGCTGAAGGCCACGCCCTTCTCCATCCGCAAGGAGATCGAGGAAGACCACAACACGGCCCTCGCCGTCGTCATCGGCGCCATCATCATCGGCATCTCGATCATCATCGCCGCCGCCATCCAGGGTTGAGGAGGCGCGCGCATGACGCAGGAAGTGGCGAAGCCCCCCACCTGCTGGTTCTGCGGCCGGCGACCGCCCGACCGCGACTCCGCCTCCGAGTGGGAGATGCACCGGGAGACGGGCGTGAAGGACGACGAGGTCGCCAGCATCGCCCGCCCCGAGTGGGAGCCCGTGACGGTGCCCGTGCCCCGCTGCGCCGAGTGCAAACGCGCGCACGAACGGCGCGAGACTTTCGTCGATAAGGGCTGGAAGACGGGGCTGCTCGTCGGCGTCCTCGTCGCCGTCGCGGCGTTGCTCGCCGGCCTGCTGAGCGTGACGGTCGCGGGCCTCGCCTTCATCGTGCGCCGGGCGGTCATCTGCGTCCCCGCCATCGTCTTCGGCTGCGCCGTCGCGGGCGGCCTCGTCGGCTGGCTCTTCGGCAAGTCCTCGCTCCCCCCCGGCGTCAGAGACCAGGGCACGGCGACCTTGCACCCCAACATCAGGCGCATGGAGTCGCAGGGCTGGAAGATCGGCGCGAAGCCACGAGTCTGAAAGTAGACAGTAGACAGTAGTCAGTAGTCAGTAGGCTCCGCTTTGAGGAAGTTGACGATGACAACCGCACGGTTCGAGCGCCGAATGTTTTTCTACTGTCTCCTGACTACTGTCTCCTGACTACTGCTTTATGAACCGCACCCCCGTCCTGTTC
>JBEVJD010000241.1:0-8027 GCA_040510435.1 Pyrinomonadaceae bacterium
ACGCCAGCCCCGCACGCCGAAGGAGTTGGACGCGGCGCTGAATGATGCGCTCCGAGCCGTGACGCCCGACGACATTGACGGCTGGTTCAGGCATTGCGGCTATTAGTCTCAATGCAAGTGCAAAGCGCTATAATTATAGCGGGATTAATTATACTGATGATCTGCAGTTAATAAAAGATTTAAATACTCCACCTTGGAACAGCTTTGAAAGCTTATAAAGACGTTAGTTTCCCAAACGTGTTCATACACAAAGGTCTGCAGAATTAACGCTTACGCTTTCTCGATTTATGCTCCATCAATTCGGGGTTTATGCACAACTGAACGAGAGGTACATACAAGAGGTGTGCGGGCTCCGGTAGTCACGGAACCGGATGTACGGATAGCAAGCATTTAAAAGGTGAAGGACGCGCAGCTCCTCGAACTGCTGAACTATCATAGGATGATGAAGTAGATGTGAGTGCATGTTTATGTAGCCAGCAGCAATTATGATTTCAATTTATGCCCGACAAATATCATTTTATGCCCGACGAATGTCACTTTATGCCCGAACCTACATAGAGATCAGGAGGTGCCGGCGCGTTCCTCGCGGACGTTGATGCCGAGGGCCTTCATGCGTCGGTAGAGGTGGCTGCGATCCATGCCCATCAGTTCGGCGGCGCGCGAGACGTTGCCCTCGGCCTCGGCCAGGCAGGCGCGGATGAAGTCGCGCTGGTGCGCCTCGCTGGCGTCGCGGAAGGAGGAGAAGCGTGCGGCCGGCGCGGGCGGCTCCTCGCCGCCGAGCGGCGGGAGGTCCGGGGCGGCGACGCGCGCGCCCGTGTGCATGATGACGACGCGCTCCACTGTGTTGCGTAGCTCGCGCACGTTCCCGGGCCAGGAGTATGCGCGCAGCGCCTCGACCGCGTCGGGCTCGAAGCGCTTCGGGCGCTTGTTGTAGGAGAGCGAAAACTTCTGGTTGAAGTGCTCGACGAGGAGCGGGATATCCTCGGCGCGCTCGCGCAAGGGCGGCACCTCGAAGGGGATGACGTTGAGGCGGAAGAGGAGGTCGGCGCGGAAGTTCCCGCGCTCGATTTCGACTTCGAGCCGCTTGTTCGTCGCCGCGAGCACGCGCACGTCCACGCGCATCGAGGTGGTCGAACCCACGGGCTCGAAGCGCTGCTCTTCGAGCACGCGCAAGACCTTGGCCTGCATCCGCGGGCTCATGTCGCCCACCTCGTCGAGGAAGAGCGTCGCGCCGTCGGCCGCCTCGAACTTGCCGCGCTTCGGCGCGGTCGCGCCCGTAAAGGCCCCGCGCGCGTGGCCGAACAACTCCGACTCGATCAGCTCCTCGGGCACGGCCGAGCAGTTCAGCTCGACGAACGGCGCGCTCGAACGCAGCGAGCGCACGTGGATGGCGCGCGCGACCAACTCCTTGCCCGTCCCCGACTCGCCGTAGATGAGCACGCGCCCGTCGGTCGGCGCGACCAGCGCGATCTGCTTCCTGAGCGCCCGCATCGCCACCGACTCGCCGACCATCGCCCACTCGTCGCGCAACTCCTCGCTCAGCGCGGCGTTGACGCGTTCGAGCCCGCGCTGCCTGAGCGCGTTGCGCACCGTGAGCACGGTCTTCTCGATGGAGAGCGGCTTCTCGACGAAGTCGAACGCGCCGAGTTTGGTCGCGCGCACGGCCGTCTCGATGGTGGCGTGCCCCGAGATCATCACGACGGCCGCGTCCGCCCCCTGCTCGCGCATCCGCGCCAGAGTCTCCAGCCCGTCTAGCCCCGGCAGCCACACGTCCAGCAGCACGCACCCGAACGTGCGACGCCCCACCGTCGCCAGACACTCCTCGCCCGACCCCACGGCCTCGCACTCGAAGCCCTCGTCTTCGAGCACTGCGCGCAGCGTCTCGCGTATCCCGCGCTCGTCGTCAACAATCAGGATGGAGTCAGACATGATGTGACTGTGGCGGAAGCCCGACCGTTAGGCAGGGCTCTTTGCTTCGTCAGTGTGCCGTCGAGTTAACTATAAGCCCTCCCTTACGGTCGGGCTTCCGCCGGCCTGTCTTCGGCCACCGGCAATTCAATAATCATCCGTGCGCCTTTGGGCCGGTTCGTCTCGGCGCGGATGCGTCCGCCGTGCTCGGTCATGATGCGGTGAACGATGGCGAGGCCGAGCCCCGTCCCACGCCCGCGCGTCGAGAAGTAGGGCTGGAAGAGTCGCGCGAAGTCGTGGCGCGCGATGCCGTGGCCGGTGTCTGCGACCTCGGCGATGAGCAGGCCGCGCGCGGGGTCGTGGGCGGTGGCGACCGTGATGCGCCGCTCGCCGTCGGCGGCGGCGGCCATCGACTCGACCGAGTTGTCGATGAGGTTGACGAAGACGCGCCTGATCTGCTCCGAGTCGAGCAGCGCGCCCGGGAGCGTCGGCGCGAGCAGCACGTCCATCCGCACGTCTTCGAGCCGCTCGCGGTAGAGCGAGACGGCCTGCCGCACCACCTCGTTGAGGTCGGCCGGTTCGAGGCGCGCGTGCGGGAGCCGCGCGTAGCGCGTGAACTCGTCCACCATCGCCTTCAGCCCCTCGACCTCGCGGCTGATGGTCGTCGTGCACTCCTCGACGACGCGCGCCACGCGCTCGCGCTCGCCGTCGTGCCCGTTGCCGTCGAGCGCGCGGGTCGAAACAGCAACGCCTTCATCCGGCGCCGCCCGTCGGAAGTTGCGCGCGATGCGCTCGGCCGAGAGTTGAATGGGCGTGAGCGGGTTCTTAATCTCGTGCGCGAGACGGCGCGCCACCTCGCTCCAAGCGGCCGCGCGCTGCGCCGCGAGCAATTCGGACAGGTCTTCGATGACGAGAACGACGCCGCGCCGCCCGGCCGCCTCACGCGGCGCCAGAGCCGTCGCGGTCAGCGCGACGGGGATGAGGCCGGACGCCGCGCCGGACGCAAGGCCGCCCGCCCCGTTCGCCCCGCCGTGCGCGCCCGCGTGGCCGTTCGGCTCCTGCGCCGAGGCGCGCGCCAGCTCCATCTGCTCGGTAGCGCGGCCGCGCGCGCGCGCGCGCCACAAAACGCGTTCGAGCACGTCGAAGTCGTCGGCGCTCACGACCTCCGCGAGCGGCGTCGCGGGCGCGGGGGCGTGTTCGAGCCTGAGCATGGCGAGCGCGGCGGCGTTAATCGTCGTCACGCGATTATCTTCGTCGAGCGAGATGACGCCGGTCGAGACCGTCTGCAAGACCGTCTCGATGTAGTGGCGGCGCTCTTCGAGCGCGAGGTTCTTCTCCCGCAGTTCGGCGGCGTTGGCTTCGAGCCGCGCGCGGTTCTCGGCGAGCTGCGCCGTCATGTCGTTGAAGGCGTCGGCGAGCACGGCCAATTCGTCGTCTGTGATCGCCTCGACGCGGTGCGTGAGGTTGCCGCCCGCGACCTCCTTGGCCGCTTCGGCCAGCGCGCGGATGGGCGTGCCGATGCCGCGCGCCAGATGAATCGCGCTCCACGTCGAGGCGAACAGCAGCATTAAAGTTAAGAGCCCGAGCGTCGTCACGCCCAGCACGCGCACACGCCGCTGGTTGCTGCGGAAGTCCTCGAAGGTCTGCGCGCTGGCGACCAGGCGGCCGATGCTCTCGTCGCCGCGCCGCGCGCGCGCGGTTACGAGCCGCGTGCCCGGCCGCACCCACACGGCCGCCACGTCGAGCGGGCCGGCGCGCGTCTCTACGGTGAAGAGGCTTTCGGGCGTCGGGAGGGAGACTTGTTCCAGCGCCTTGCGAAACTCCTCCTCCGCGACGGGCACAGGCCCGTCCACGCCCGCGAAGACGGCGGTGTTATCAGCCGAGATGAGCGCGGCGCGCTCGATCTTCGCGTCGCGCAGGAGCGCGGTGACGAGTTCGCCCCCCTCGTCGGGTCGCGCGCGGTCGATGGCGGCGGCCGTCGTGCGCGTCACTTCCAAAAGGTGCTCGGACTGCTGGCGCGCATCGTCGTCCTGCGCGAGCTGCGCCTGCCGCACCACGTCGCCGGGGAAGAAGCTGAACCACTTCTCCAGCGAGCGGTTGAAGAACATGTAGGAGAAGAGCGCCATGCCCGTGATGGGCAGCAGTGAGACGGCGATGAAGTAGACGACGAGCCGCGTCTTAATCTTCGACCCGAGCATCGAGGCGCGGCGCTCGCGCCGGAGCTTGAGGAGGCTGCGGATGAAGATGAAGCTGAAGAGGAAGAAGGCGACGAAGTTGAGCGTCGAGAGCGCGTAGAGCAGCAGTGTGTCGCGCGCCGTGTCGGGCGCGAAAATCTCCCAGAGCCCGAAGAGTTGGAGCGCGACGAGCACCGACAGCAGCAGCAGCACCAGCCCGCCGAAGAGCCACGGCGCGCCTCGCCGCCTCCGTGGAGCCGCCCCCTCGCCACGCACATCGCTTCCCTCTGCCGCCATACCTTTCGCAGTCCGCGCGGAGTTTACCACGCGCCCGCGCGCGCACGCATTCTCGTCTTCCCGCCGCCCCTTCGGTTATATTGAGGCGACTCTTCAATCCTGCAAGGCTTTCCGAGAGAGCATGACAGACTTCTTCTACAACGACGCGGGGCGCCTGCGGAGCGTGTGGCGTCTGGCCGTCTTCGCCGTCGCCTACCTCGCGGCCGTGACCGCCGTCTTCATGGCGACCAATTTCGTGGCCGCGCTCCTGCTGCCGCCCAACGTGTACAAGTTCTTCTTCGAGGGCACGCCGGGCTACGTCATCCAGTCCGTCCTGCTCTTCATCCCGGCCGCGCTCATCGGGTGGGGCTGCGCGCTCGTGCTGGAAGAGTTGCCGTGGCGTTCGCTGGGTTGGTCGCTGCACCGCGGGTGGCTGCGCGACATGCTCTTCGGGACGTTCTTCGGCGGCGTGTCGGTCTGCGTGGCGGCGCTGGTCGGACTGGCGGCGGGCGGCTACAGCTTCACGATGGCCGACGCGACGGGCGGGGTGTTGAAGACGCTCGTCGTCTCGGGCGTCATCTTCATCTGCGGGGCGGCGGCCGAGGAGATGCTCTTCCGCGGCTACCCTTTGCAGACGTTGATGCGCTCGTGGCCTGTGTGGGTGGCGATCATCCCCGTCTCGCTGCCCTTCGCGCTGGTGCACCTCGGGAACCCGAACGTCGTCCCCGGGTTCACGTTCGTCAACACGGCGCTGGCGGGCGTGTGGCTCGGCGTGGCCTACTGGCGCACGCGGAGTCTCTGGTTCCCGACCGGCGTGCACTTCGGCTGGAACTGGGTGCAGGGGGCGGTGCTGGGCTCGCCCGTGAGCGGCATCAAGAGCATCGCGCCCGAGCCCCTGCTGCGCTTCGCAGACGCGGGCCCCGCGTGGTTGGGCGGCGGCGGCTACGGCATCGAGGGCGGCGCGGCCTGCACGCTCGCCCTCATCGTCTCGACCCTCTTCATCTGGCGCACCGGCCTGCTCAAGGCCGACACGGAGCTGAAGCAATACACCGACGGCGAGAACCCGAACCCGCAGACGCCGCACGTCACTCCGAGTTGAGTACGGCGGTAAGTTTTTTTTTAACCACAGAGACACAGAGACACGGCTTGTTGAGTTATCTCTTCAAGCCGGGTCTCTGTGTCTCTGTGGTTAATTGCCTTCAGCGCCCGTCAATCGGCACGTAGGGCACGCCGCGCGGGCCGATGTATTCGGCGCGCGGGCGTATCAGGCGGTTGTTGGCATACTGTTCGAGGATGTGCCCCGTCCAGCCCGAGATGCGGCTGACGGCGAAGATGGGCGTGAAGAGGTCGAGCGGGATGCCCATCAGGTAGTAGGCCGAACCCGAGTAGTAGTCCACGTTCGGGTAGAGCTTCTTCTCCGCGAACATCAGCTCGCGCAGCCGGTCGAGGATTTCGATCCAGCGCGTCTCGCCCTTCGCCTCGGCCAGCTCGCGCGAGAACTTACGCAGCCACACCGAGCGCGGGTCTTCCGTCTTGTAGACGCGGTGGCCGAAGCCCATGATCTTCTTCTTGCTCGCCAGCGCCTCGCGCAGCCACTCGTCGGCGCGCGAAGGGTCGCCGATCTCAAGCAGCATCTTCATCACGTTCGTGTTCGCCCCGCCGTGGAGCGGCCCCGACAGCGCCGCAATCGCCCCCGTCACCGCGCCGTACATGTCGGCGAGCGTGCCCGCGATGACGCGGCTCGTGAACGTCGAGGCGTTCAGCTCGTGGTCGGCGTGGAGGATGAGGCACACGTCGAAGATGCGCGCCTCGCGCTCCTCTGGCTCCTCGCCCTTGAGCATGTAGAGGAAGTTGGCGGCGATGTTCAAGTCCGTCCGCGGCTCGACCGGCTCCAGCCCCTTACGCAGACGCTCGAAGGCGGCCACGACGACGGGCAACTGCGCCGTCAACTTCGTCGCCGTCCGCAACGCGCCCTCGCGCGAGAGGTCGCGCCCGCCCGGGTCGTAGAAGCCGAGCGCCGAGACGGCCGTCCGCAGCGCGTCCATCGGCTCGGCCTCCGCCGGGAAGTCGCGCATCAGCGCGACCGCCTCTTCGGGCAGACGCTGGTTGGCCGCGAGTTCCCGCCTGAGCGCATCGAGTTCGTCGCGCTTCGGGAGCCGCCCGTGCCAGAGCAGGTAGACCGTCTCCTCGAACGTCGAATGCTCGGCGAGGTCGTGGATGTTGAGACCCTGATAGATGAGGACGCCGTTGACGCCGTCCACATCGCCGATGGCCGACTCGGCCGCGACCACACCTTCAAGCCCCGCGCCTGTCTTGGCGGCGGGCTTGCTCTCTGCTTTGTCCATCACGATTTGTCCTTAAGACCTGAAGTGACTTGAAAATAACAAAGTGGCGTGAGGAGTGACAAGTAGGCACGGGGAATAGTAGCCAGTAGTCAGTAGTCAGTAGTCAGTAGAAAATCCTTCGTAGCTCGAACCGAGCGACTGTCATGAACAACCTCGGCCGAGTAGTCTACTGTCTACTGATTACTGTCTACTGTCTACTCTCCCTCCCCCACTTCAACCCTCTGCCATCGCCCGACGCCGAGCACGCGCGCGGCGGAGTCGCGGAAGACTGCGACCTCAAGGAGTCCCGCGCTGCCCCAGAGGGCGAAAGGCTCGCCCGGCCCTTCGGCGTCCTCCGCGAAGAAACGCCGGAAGCGTCGAACCTCGCGCCCCGCGATGAAGAGGCGCGCGCCGCGGGCGACCTCTTCGTCGCTCAAATCCTCGGGCGCGATGTTGGTGACGAGGTTGCCGAAACGGTCAACGTGTATCACCGCGCCGACGAGCGTCCCGTCAGCGGCCCTCTCAGGCACGGCCGACGGCAGCCGCGCGAAGTCGAAGACCTCCGGCCCCAAGTCCTCCGCACGTACACCGCGCGAGAGCGCGCCCGCGACCGGCGCGAAGATGTCGCGGCCGTGGAAGGTCGGGCTCACCTCACTCCTGAAATAGTTCGTGTTCGTGAGTTGGAAGACTCGGAACGGCCGCACGCGCTCGTAGACGTGGCCGAAGATGCCGTTGTCCGGCCCGACGAAAGTGTGCCCGCGCCCCTCAACCGCAATCGCACGTCGCGCCGAGCCGACGCCCGGGTCAACGACCGCCACGTGCACCGTCCCTTCGGGGAACGTCTCGAAGGCCGCGCGCAGCGTGAACGCCCCGGCCTCCACGTCGTAAGGCGGCACCTCGTGCGTGATGTCAACGACGCGCGCCTCCGGGTTCGACGCCAGCACCGCCCCCTTCATCGCGCCCACGAAGTAGTCCGCCGTGCCGAAGTCTGTGAGCAGGGTGACGATCATAGTAGGTAGTCGGCAGACGGCAGTAGGCGGTAGGCAGTTGAAGGCCGTTTGAGCAGCCCCGCAGGGGCGACATGTTTATAGCTTCGCGTTCTCAACAACCCGGAGCCCCGTGAGGGGCGACATCAACATGCCGCTCCTCCGGAGCTTGTCGAAATTACTAAGCCGGTGGCTATAAACATGTCGCCCCTCCGGGGCTTACTGCCTACTGCCATCTGCCTACTGCCGTCTGCCTACCTATTCACGCGGATGCGGAGTTGCTGGCCGGGTTCGAGGCGGATGTCTTTGCCGCGCTGGGTCATGACGCCGCCCGTGGCCGCGCCGCCGCCGATGACGGC
>JBEVJD010000242.1:0-4897 GCA_040510435.1 Pyrinomonadaceae bacterium
TGGTGGGCGCCCGCACCATGTCGCGCCACGTGAACTGTTGTTTTTCGAGCGGGACGCCCCGCTCCTTAAAGATGTCCAAACCCATTGCTCGTTCCTTATCCTCACGCCCCCACCCGCGAGCGGCGACGCAGTACGACCAGTCCCGCACCGGCGGGCGGCGTCTCCGTAGAAATGTTGATAAGGGGAAGCCGGACTATACTCCGCGCACGTTCGAACGTCTGTACGTTTCTGGATTGCGGAGCTTAAGCCGGTCACGCCGGCTGCCGCCGCCGCGCCATGCGACGGGGGACGAGCTCTCCGCGGCGGCGGCGCGGGGCCCCGTGCCGCCCGTCACCTCCGCGAGGTTGTCGCCGGGCTCCACGTCGATCAGCAGGTTTCGCGGGTCGATCCCCGCCCGGGCGGACTCCCACGGCACCGTCAGCGTGATGCGCTGCTCGCCCGAGCGGACGCGGTGCATACGCAGGTACGGCGGCACGCCGGGCTCCCCGTCTCCCGCCGCGGCGAACACGCCGACTTCGACGAGGTCGTCCATCGGCACCTCCGTCTCGACGCCCGCCTCATCGACCACCACCTTGCGCGCCCGCACGTCGAGCGTCACACGCCACTCGCCCGTCCCGACCCGCTCCGCCTCGACCCGCTGCGCCGCAAGCTCCCAGTAGGTGTTCGCCTCGAACATGTCCACGAGCAGATACCGAAGCTCGTCGGGCGTGACCGCCTGAAGCTCTCTGTAGAGGTCGAGCGTCGTCGGCAGCGGGGGCGTCGCCGAGCCGTGCCTCTCGAAAAAGCGTCGCAGCGCGGCGTCCACCCGCTCGGCGCCGACGTACTCGCGCAGCGCGTGCATCGCGAGCACGCCCTTGCGGTACCACTGGAATCGGTCGGTGGCCCGGAGCAGTGGAGAGCCGGCGCGCGCGCGCGGGCTCAGGTAAGCCGCACGCATCGCGCCGAGGAGCCGGTCGCGGTGCTCGCGGCCGTGGGCCGCCTCCACGACCTCCAGCGCTGAGTCCCAGGCCAGGCTCTCGGTGAGCAGCGGCGCGCCCACGACCGACGCCGGCACGAGCCGGTTGCCCCACCACTGGTGCGCCACCTCGTGCGCGACCACCGCGAACGGCAGGTCGATGCCACGCGGGTCGTCCACCGGGTTGATGAAGGAGAAGCCCTCCTGGTACTGGATGTTTGTCGGGCGGGAGAACAGCGTGCGCCTGCCGCCGGGGTGCTCCACGAACCGAATCTGACGGTGCGGATAGGGGCCGAGCCGCTTGGTCATATGCTCAAGCGACGCCTGAACGCTGCGTATCATGCGCTCCACGTTCAGGGCGTGCCCGGGGTGATGGAGGATTTGAATCTC
This sequence comes from Pyrinomonadaceae bacterium, assembly GCA_040510435.1. Classification (GTDB taxonomy): domain Bacteria; phylum Acidobacteriota; class Blastocatellia; order Pyrinomonadales; family Pyrinomonadaceae; genus QHXN01. Next base: position 1,346 of record JBEVJD010000242.1, read on the forward strand.
TACGTCGTTCCAACGCGCCTCGCGCACGGCGTAGGCGGCGGAGAAGAAGGCGTAGTTGTTCAGGATGGGCGCGTCGGTGGCGTAGTGGAAGTAGCGGCGCCCGTCCTGCGTCCACGTCCGGCGCAGCGCGCCGGGCGCCACGGCGACCTGCCCCTCGTCCGTGCCCACGACGGCCTCGAACATAATCGGCCCCAGCCCGGCGACGTTCATGAGCGCCACCGGGTCATCAAGGGGCGGAACCTCCGGGCGCGGGGGTAGCCCGTGCGCCCGCCGCTCCCCGGCGCCCCGGACTTCGCGGCCCCTCTGATAGCCGACCTCGGGGAGCCACTCTGTCCCGAAGTACGTGCCGTTCGGAGCCACGGACGCGTCGATGCCGCTGACGGGGAAGCCGCGCGAATCGAAGCGCACCTCGAACTCAAGTCTCAGCGAGTCGCCGGGTCGAAGGGGCGTCTCCAGAACGTAGATGCGGTGGCCTAACTTCTCGTCCAACAGCTCGGGCCTCGCCGGCCGGTCGAAGCCCACCGCACGGGTCTCGACCCCCAGGGCGGTCGCCACGTGGATTGAGTCGATCATCGCCTCGGTTCTGTTCACGAGGTCATATGTCCCGCGTATCTCCACCGCACGCCGCCCGGGGTAGATTTCGACGTGGAGGCGCGTGGCGGTCGGCCGTGGCTGCGGGACGCCCGCGTACCGCCCGTAGCGGCGCTCGTACTCGGCCCTCCACTCCTGCCCGCTCGGGGCGGCGTGACTCGCGTACAGCACGCTCGTGTTGTAGAAGATGAGGCCGCCGAAGGTCAGGACGAGCGCCGCGGCCACGGCGGCGGTTGCGGCCGTCCGGCGCGTGAGGCGGCGGCCCGCCACGCGGAGCCGCGGACGGAGTCCCCGCTCCGTGCCCCGCGGCCAGAGCAGCTTCGCCGCGACGGCGAGCAGCAGCGCCCACGCCGCCCAGTAGAGCTTGAACAGGAGCCACGGCCCGATGAACGGCTCAAGGCCGCGCATGTCCGAGTACGACCACCCCGGGTCGGAGCCGTAGACGAGCAGGCCGGGCTCGATCCCGAACTCCGGGCCGAAGGCCACGAGCACGTAGGCGATGACCGCGAGCAGATGGCCGACGTACTTCTGTTCGACTACGACGTGGATGACGAGGGCGAGCACGGCGAACAGGAGATAGTCGGTGAGTCGAATCCCGAAGAGGATTCGCGCGTACAGCCCCACCTCGAACTCGTAGTAGCCCATGCGCGCCTGCACGAGCATCGCGGCCGCCGTCACCAACGCCTGCACCGCGACGAGCCAGAGGGCGAGCCCCGCGAACTTGCCCGCGAAGGAGACCCACACCGGCACGGGCGCCGCCCCGGCGATCTCGCCCAGCCCGGCCTCGCGCTCGCGCCAGACCAGCTCGCCTGCGTAATAGACGATGAGCAGCGGGACGACCAGCCACATGCCATGCTCGCCGGCATATTCCAGAACGCCTACGAACTGCCCGGTGGTGGGGAGCTGGGGAAAGCCCTCGTCCTGAAAATAAAAGGGGCCGATCAGGTTCACCAACACGGCCAGACCGGCGAGCGCGGGCCCGCCCCAGCCCTTCACGATTACCCGGAACGACTCCCGCGCGACGGCGAGCGTCTGACGCACGCGGGTCGCCGTCCCGAACGTCCGCCGGACACGCGGGATGGCGACCGGGGTGCTCCGCGCGATTGCGGCCTCGCGGGTGCCCGGTGCCGGCTCCCCCTTCATGGCGGCGTCTGCCGCAGGGAGGCGCGCGCCGGCTCGCCTGCGACCGCCCCGCCGGCCGTCAACCGCGACGTGCGCGAACCGAAAGCGGAGGTAGGTGAGCGCGAGCACGCCCAGAGCGACGCCGAGCCACACGAGGCGGTTCGAGAGCACAGACACCTGCGGCCCGACGACGAGCGCGTTCTTCTGGCCGGGCGTCCAGACCTTCGACAGCTCGCCGATCAAGGTCAGCCCGAGCGGGTCAGTCAGCTTCGCGAGGCCCCAGTGTCCCAGCAACCCGGCCACGAGCTGCCAACTGACGACCGCCGCGAAGAAGACGAACGCGCCCCCGAGGTAGCTCGCGACGCCCCGCCCGACGAGCACCGCCGCCGAGAACATGAGCGCCACGGCGACGAAGGCGTTCGGCAGCGCGAGCAGGAAGTAGGCGCTCAGATAGGCGGCCGGCCGGATGGGCCCGATGAGGTCGGCGTGCCCCCCCGGCAGGAGCGCGGCGGCCACGAGGCCGGCCGGGATGGCGGCCATCATCAGCGCGCCGAGGGCGAAGGCGGCGAGGAACCGCCCGCCGAGGTAGGCGGCCTTGCCGACGGGCGCGGTGTAGACGAGCGGGTGCATCCGCGTCTCCACGTCGCGCGCCGCCGCGCCGCCCGCGAGCGCCGCCAGCGACAGCAGCGACAGCATGCACGCGACGAGGGTGACTTGCGCCACGGCGAAGGGCGCGTTGAGGAAGTAGCTGCCCTCCATCGCTTCAGCGACGAAGACCTCGCGCGCCATGAGAAACGAGAGTCCCAGGAGGAGCACGAAGTAGAACCACGTCGAGACGCGGCGCGACTGGTAGACGACCTCGAAGCGGAAGGTCTCCCAGAGCTTCATCGCGCGACCCCCGGCACGGGTTGTGCGCTGACCGGGCTGAGGTGGCCCGCCAGCGTGGTGAAGTAGACATCCTCAAGGTCAGGCTCCACGGGCTCGAACCCGGCGCTGGGCCGTGCGTCGCCGAAGACGCGCACGACCGTTCGCCCGGCGAGCAGCTTCGTCGAGATGACCGCGTGCGTCCGCTCAAGCTCGGGCAACTCGGCCTTCTCGACCACCCGCCGCCAGATACGCCCGCGCAGCGCCGCGACGGCTTCGAGCGGTTCGGCCTCAAGCAGTATCTCGCCGCGGTCGATGATCGCCATCCGGTTGCAAAGCTCCGAGACATCCTCGACGATGTGCGTCGAGAGGAGCACCACGGCGCTCTGCCCGATCTCGCTCAGCAGGTTCAGGAAGCGCACGCGCTCGGCCGGGTCGCCCCCGGCGGACGGCTCGTCGACGATGATCAGCTTCGGGTCGCCGAGCAGCGCGACGGCGACGCCGAACCGCTGGCGCATCCCGCCCGAGTAGCCGCCGAGCTTTTTCCTGCGCGCGTCGTAGAGGTTCACCTGACGCAGGAGTGCCTCGACGACCTCGCGTCGCCCCCGGCGCCCTGTGAGCCCCTTGAGCACCGCGAAGTGTTCGAGCAGCTCCTCCGCGCTCGCCTTCGGGTAGACGCCGAACTCCTGCGGCAGATACCCGAGCGTCTCCCGCACCCGCTCCCGCTCCGCCAGCACGTCGATGTCGCCGAGGCGTATCGAGCCCGCGTCGGGCTCCTGGAGCGTGGCAATCGTTCGCATCAGGGTGGACTTGCCCGCGCCATTCGGGCCGAGCAGGCCGTACATGCCCTGTGGGATCGTAAGCGTGATGTCCTTCAGGGCTTCGACGCCGTTCGAGTAGGTCTTCGAGAGCTTCCGAATCTGTAGTTCCATGACACCCCCGGAATGGAGGAGCCGCCGAGCCGCTTTGCCGGCG
>JBEVJD010000243.1:0-2706 GCA_040510435.1 Pyrinomonadaceae bacterium
ACTGCCTGCTGACAAACGATGACTCTCTCCGACATCGAACAGATACTGACGCGGCTCTCCTCGGACGAGGCGCTGCGGGCGCGGTTCGTGGAGAACCCTTTCGCGCTCGGGCGCGAGCTGGGGCTGACGCCGACCGGGGCGCGGCAGCTCAAGCGCGCGGCCGCCGAGCGCTTCGACTCGTTCGTCGCCACGCCGCGCGAGCAGCGCTTCGTGCAGGTCTATAAGCTGCTCCCGCTGTCGCACCGCGTGCTGCGCGAGCGCTTCACGAACTACTTCGACCGCTACGTCTCGGAGCACGGGCTGCCGGCCTTCGAGAATCTGTTCTGCGACGTGCTTCGCTTCGCCGAGTACCTCGAAGAGAAGCTCAAAGAGGACTACCTCGGCTCGGGCTGGACGCTCGACCTGCTGCGCTACGAGAAGGCGCGCGTCAAGATCGCAGACCCCAACCGCCGCCTCGTCGTTGCCACCTTCCGCCACGACATCAGCCGCCTCGTGCGCGGCATCGCGCGCAAGGACAAAGACGCGATGTTGGAGGTCGTCGTCCGCCGCTCCGCCGCCGTCTGGTGGCGGCGCCGGCCGCACGAACCCGTCCGCTACACAGTCTTCGCCTCGCCGAAGCTCTTCGGCCGGCGCCGCTGAAGGAGTTTATGAGAGAAGTCGAAAGAATCGCCGAAGTGCTGAAGCGCGCACACGAGGGCGGCCCGTGGCACGGGCCCGCCGTGAACGAACTGCTTGACGGCGTGACCGCCGAGCAGGCCGCGGCGCACCCCGTCGAGGGCGCACACAGCATCTGGGAACTGGTCGCGCACATCGAAGTCTGGGAGCGGGCCATCCTGCGTCGCCTGGGCGGCGACCCCGCGCAGATTTACGACACGGAAGAGGACTGGCCGGCCGCCGCGGAAGTGTCCGAGGAGGCTTGGGCCGCGGCGCTCCGGAAGATGGCGGAGACTTACCTCGCCCTGCGCGAGGCCGTGCTCTCACTCGACGAAACGCTGCTCGACGAGCCCATCCTCCCGGGCATGTCCACGCACTACATCTCTCTGCACGGCGCAGTCCAGCACACGCTCTACCACGCCGGCCAGATCGCCCTCGTCAGAAAATCGCTGGGCTTAAAGTCCACGCCCATAGACGCCGACACGTACCCCGTATGAACAACGAGAAGCTCCAGGTCACGCTCGACGCGGGCGTCAAACGCATCACCTTCAACAACCCCACGCGGCGCAACGCGATAGACTTCGACATGTTCGAGGCGTTCGCCGCCGCGGTCGCGGAGTCCGCGCGGGACGAGAGCCGCGTCGTCGTCATCACCGGCGCGGGCGAGTTCTTCTGCGCCGGCCTCGACATGAAGTCCCTCAACCCGTCTGAGTTGGCCTCCATGAACGTGGCGGCGAGGATACGCGAGTTGATTAATCCGCCCATCATCGGGCTGCGCACTCTGCCCAAGCCCGTCGTCGCGCGCGTGCACGGCCCGGCCGCGGGGATAGGCTTCAGCTACGTGCTCGCCTCCGACGTGGTCATCGCCTCCGACGAGGCGACTTTCAGTCAGAGCTTCATCCGCGTCGGCCTGATGCCCGACGGCGGCGCGACGCACCTCCTGCCCGCGCTCGTCGGCCGCGCCAAAGCCTTCGAGCTGATGGCGACGGGCAACACGCTCTCCGCGCAGGAGGCGCAACGCCTCGGCGTCGTGGGCCGCGTCGTCCCGCGTGCTGACCTCGACGCCGTCGTGGACGAACTCGCCGCGCGACTCGCCGCCGCGCCCCAACCCTCGCTCGCAAACATCAAGGCCGCCCTCAACCTCTCCGAGCAACAGGCCCTCGCCGCCTCCCTCGACTTCGAGGCCGAAGGCCAGGCCCAATGCTTCGCCTCTCCCGACTTCCTCGAAGGCGTCACCGCCTTCATGCAGAAGCGCTCGCCGCAGTTCGGGAAGGGCAGGGCGTGACCGCCGCCGCGACCCGGCCGCTCTCGACCGCAAGCAACTACGAATGCGGCCGCGGACTCTAAATGTCCTGGTGGCTGGCCTTTAATTCTTTGTAGTAAACTTTCGAGTGCGCCGCGGCGGGCCCGCGTCGTCACCCTGCGAGCAGAGAAGTTTTGAGATGGCACTTTTAGAGATCGTGAAGTACGGCGAGCCGGTGTTGGAGACGCCGGGCGGGCACGTGACGGAGTTCGACGCGTCGCTGAAGCGTCTGGTTTCGGACATGTTCGAGACGATGTACGCGGCGCGCGGGGTGGGTTTGGCGGCGCCGCAGGTGGGCGTGTCGAAGCGCCTGTTCGTGATGGACTGCTCGGGCGGCCGCGACCCCGAGGCGCGCGTCGTGCTCGTCAACCCGGTCGTCCTCAGCGTCGAGGGCGAGCAGACGGGCGACGAGGGTTGCCTCTCGTTCCCCGGCATCTTCTTCCAGGTTCAGCGCTCCCTGCGCGCCGTCGTCCGCGCGCAGGACTCGAACGGCGAGGAGTTCGAGTTCGACGGCCTCGACCTCGAAGCGCGCTGCATGCTCCACGAGACAGACCATTGCGACGGCGTCGTCTTCATCGACCGCACCACCACGCTCAAGCGCGAACTGGTCAGGCGCAAGATCAAGAGACTCCAGAAACAGGGGCGCTGGGTCTGAGGGCCGATTAACAGTACCGCGGGCGGTGGGGGGGGGGGGGGGGGGGGGCCCAAGGCAAATAAACACCGGGGCCCCCACCCCCGCGCAACCGACG
>JBEVJD010000244.1:0-2719 GCA_040510435.1 Pyrinomonadaceae bacterium
TGCTGTTATTGACGGGGCCGCCGATCCAGCCCTGTACGGCGGGCGGCGAGTTGACCGCCTGCCTCCACGTCATCTCCACGGCGGGCGAGTTGATGCTCGCGGCGCCGTTCCTGACGAACGCGCGGACGGTGTCCGCGCCGAGGTTCGCGCCGGTGTAGCTGAAGGTGGCGACGCCCGCGGCGTCGGTCACGGCGCTGCCGGCCGTGGCGTTCGGGCCTGCGACCTCGAACTGCACGCCGTAGCCCGCGAGCGAGTTGCCGCCCGCGTCCCTGAGCGTGGCGCGCAACGGCTGCGACGTGCCGGTGGCGTAGGGGCCGGCGCTGGTGGGGGCGAGCGTGAGCGTCGCGCCGTCGAGTGCCGGCGACGCGTTGACGACGACGGTCACGTCGTCCGTGCCGGAGTGGAGCGTGTCGTCGCCGGTGAGCCGCAGCGTGTATGTGCCGGGGCCGGGGAAGATGGCGCGTGTGGTCGGCGCGCCGGGGTCGTCGAAGCTGACCTCGCCGGGGCCGCTCACCTTGCTCCACACCACGGCGAGGACGCCGCCCGAAGGCACGCCGTCGTCGCCCACCGAGCCGGCGAGGAGCGCGGTGTTGGACTGCGCGAGGGTCTGGTCAGGCCCGGCGTTGACGACGGGGGCGGTGTTGACCGTGACCGTGACTTCGTCGCTCGCGGTGAGCGCGCCGTCGTTCGCCGTCAGGCGCAGGAGGTACGCGCCGCTCTGGCTAAAGGTCGCGGTCGTCGCCGCGCTCGAAGCGTTGGCGAAGTTGACGGTGCCGGGGCCGCTTACCTTGCTCCAACTGACGGAGAGCGTGGAGTTGCGCGGGAAGCCGTCGTCGGTCACCGTGCCGTTGAGCGTGGCAGGGGAGCCGGTGGTGACGAGGCGGTCGTCGCCGGCGCCCACGGCCGGCGCCTCGTTCGGGTTGAGGATGGTGAGCTTGTAGCTCTGCGTGTCGGAGCCGCCGCCCGGCTCGCGCACGCGGACGGCGACCTGATGGTCGCCCGCCGCCACCGACGAGACCGGCCACGTGATGAGGCCGGTGGCCGGGTCGATGGTCATGCCGAGCGGCGCGGCGTCGAGCGAGTAGACGAGGGGCTGGTCGCCGTCCGGGTCGGCGGCCTCCACGTCGTAGGTGTACGTGCCCTGTGCGAGCGAGAGGCGGCGGAAGCCGCTGTAGCGCACCTGCTCCTGCGAGTAGTTGTAGAAGCCGAACTTCCCGTTGGTGTAGGTCGCGTCGTTGACGGTGAAGTCGGCGAGGACGGTGGCGCCGCGCTTGACGATGATGTGAATCTCGCCGGGGTGGAACTGGAGTGTGAACTGATAGTCGGTGAACTCGTCCCACGGGACTGTGTTGTGGTAGAGCGTGCGGACGCGCGCGCCGTTGCCCGCGGTCGGCCAGAAGTCGCGGCCCTCCAGCGCAGAGTCGGCGTTGAAGACCTTGAGGCTCATGCCGCGCTCGGCGAAACCGAGCGGGTCGTTCTGGCTGCCCTGCTTCCAGTCGAAGAGGTAGAAGTGCTCGGCGTTCTGGTAGCCGAAGACGAAGCCGATGAAGTCGTCGTCGTTGTTCGTGTTGACGCGCCACGTCCCTTCCATCTGCCCGTTCGAGAGGTTGAAGTCGCTCAGCAGGAACGAAGCGTCGGCGTTGATGGTCTGCGTGACGATGGTGTTCGTCGCGTCCTTCACCCAGTTGGCATTGGGCTGCGAGCCGGCCCCCAACTCGTACTGGAGAGGCGTCCACGGCGCGAGGCTGACGATCTCGCCGCCGCCGGTCGGCACCGCGCCGAGCAGGAATTCTGTGACGGGCTCGCTCGTAATCTGCGGCGGCCCGTTCGGCTTCGGGTGGACGACGACGGAGACCTCGTCGCTGGCCGTGAGCTGCGAGTCGTTCGCGGTGAGGCGCAGGACGTAGGTGCCGGGCGCGGTGAAGGTGGCGACCGTCACGGCGGCGAAGGCGTCGTGGAAGATGGTCTGCGCGGGGCCGCTGACCTGCGTCCATGACGCTTCGAGCGTGCTGCCCCGCGGCCGGCCGTCGTCGCTCATCGTGCCGTTGAGCGTGACGGTGCCCGGCAGAGTGAACTCCTGATCGGCGCCCGCGTTGGCGGTCGGCGGTTCGTTCTTCAGCACGTTGATGACCACGTCGTCCTCGGCAGTCAGTTCCGTGTCGCTGGCGCTCAGACGTAAGACGTACGTGCCGGGGAGCGTGAAGGTGGCATTCGTCGCCGCGCTCGAAGGGTCTGCGAACGTGACCGCGCCGGGGCCGCTCACGAGGTTCCAGGTGGAGGTGACAATCGAGCCGCGCGGCAGCGCGTCGTCGCTCACAGTGCCATGCAGCTCGGCCGGGTCGGGCAGCTCGATGGTCTGCTCCGGGCCGGCTTCGACGATGGGCGCCTGATTGCGCTGGATGACGTTGACGGTGGTCGTGTCGCTGCTGCTCAACTGCCCGTCCGAGGCCGTGAGCTTGAGCACGTACTCGCCCGGCTCGCTGAAGGTCGCGGAGGTGGCCGCGCTGTTGGCGTCGCCGAAGGTCACGCCGACGGGGCCGCTGACCTGCGTCCATGAGACGGCGAGGGTGCTGCCCGTGGGCAGGCCGTCGTCGCTCGCGCTACCGTCGAGGCTCACGGCGTCAACCGGGAGCGTGATGGTGTGGTCGGGGCCGGCGTCCGCCGTCGGCGGCCGGTTCACCGGCGGCGCCGGGATGTCGCTCTCCGTGATCTGGAGGAC
>JBEVJD010000245.1:0-9174 GCA_040510435.1 Pyrinomonadaceae bacterium
CTCCTCTGGAAGTCCTGCGCCGAGGTGACCGCCGCCGCCGCCATGCAGAGAACCAACGCCCCCGCCAAATTAAAAATCGTTCTGCGTCCCATCACTCTCACACTCCTCTCCTGTGGTGAAAACTCGAAACGAACCGTTTCTCTGTCGTGTAAACACCGCGGTCGGGATTTTTGTGGCAGGAAAAAAGTAGTCAGGAGTCAGAAGTCAGAATAATACGCAGGAACCGTTCTAAATTCTGACTTCTGACTCCTGACCTCATGCGCTTTGTCCCGCGGCGTGGCCGGAGGCCCAGGCCCATTGGAAGTTGTAGCCGCCGAGGTGTCCCGTGACATCCACGACTTCGCCGATGAGGTAGAGGCCGGGGACGTTGCGCGCTTCCATCGTTTTGGACGAAAGTTCCTCGGTCGAGACGCCGCCGCGCGTGACCTCCGCCTTCTGGAAGCCTTCGGTGCCCGCGGGCAGGATGCGCCAGTCGTGCAGGCGCGCGGCGACCGCTTCAACTTCAGCGTCGGTGTAGGCGCGCAGCGGGCGCGGCGGCGCGAACAGTTCGACCCAGACCTGCGCGAAGCGTTTCGGCAGGTGTTGTGCGAGCGCCGTGTGCAGCTCCGCGCCGGACGCGCGTTTTCGTTCGAGCAGCCGGCGCGCGTCTTCGCCGGGCAGAAGGTCAACCGAGAGTTCGAGGCCGCGTGACCAGTAGGAGGAGACTTGCAGGACGGCCGGGCCGCTCAGGCCGCGGTGCGTGACGAGGAGATTCTCGGCGAACTCCGCCCCGCCGCAGCGCACGACCGCGGGCACCGAGACGCCGCTCAAAGGCTGGAACGACGCGAGGTCGCGCGGCGCGAGCGTGAGCGGCACGAGCGCCGGCTCCGGCTGCACGACCTTGAGCCCGAACTGCCGCGCCAGACGGTAGCCGAAGTCCGTCGCGCCCAGCTTCGGGATTGACAGCCCGCCGGTCGCGACGACCAAAGACTCCGACTCGAACTCGCCACGGCTCGTCTCGACCCGAAAGCGTTCGCCCTGACTCACCCCTCCCACGCGGCAGCCCGTGACGACGCGGACGCCGGCCGCGTCGCACTCGTCGAGCAGCATGCGGACGATCTGCTCCGAGCTGTCGTCGCAGAAGAGCTGCCCGAGCTTCTTCTCGTGAAACCTGATGCGGTGTCGCTCGACGAGCGCGACGAAGTCCGCGGGCGTGTAGCGCGCCAGCGCCGACTTCGCGAAGTGCGGGTTGCGCGAGATGAAGTTGCCGGCCGCCGTGTTGACGTTGGTGAAATTACAACGCCCGCCGCCCGAGATTTCGATCTTCCGCCCCACGCGCTCGTTGTGCTCCAGCACGACGACGCGCCGCCCCCGCCCTCCCGCCACGAACGCGCACATCAGCCCCGCCGCCCCGCCGCCGATGATGATTACGTCAGTTCTCATAGCGAAAGATAGGTGATAAGTGACGAGTGATAAGTGATGAGAGAAAACACGGCCCGTGATTCTTTCTCATCACTTATCACTCATCACTTATTACTCCCCCTGCTGTCTTTCTCAAGCATCGGCTTCAAATGTCGGTAGACGGTGGCGGCGACGAGTTTGGTGCCCTCGGCGTTGGGGTGAACGCGGTCTGGCTGGTTGAGTGTGTCGATGCCGGCGACGCCTTCGAGGAAGAAGGGGATGAGGACGATGTTGTGCTCGCTGGCGAGCGACTTGAAGGCGTCGCGTATCTCGATCTCGTAGTCGCGGCCGGACTCGGTGGTCGTCAGCATCCCTGCGAGCAGCACCTCGGCGTCGCGGGCCCGGGCGCGCTTGATAATTTCGGAGAGGTTCTTGCGCGTTTCGGCGACGGGCTGGCCGCGCAGGAAGTCGTTGGCGCCGAGTTCGAGGATGACGAAGCGGACGTTGCCGCCGTCGAGCGACCAGTCGATGCGGCGGACGCCGCCCGCGCTGGTGTCGCCCGAAACCCCGGCGTTGACCACCTCGTACTTGAGCCCGTCGGCGTCGATCATCTTTTGCAGCAGCGCGGGGTAACTCTCCTGCGGCGAGAGGCCGTAGCCGGCGGTCAGGCTGTCGCCGAAGGCGACGATTTTAGGTACAGTCTCAACAGGCGACCGGGCGGGGGCGGGAGTTTGAGCGGTTTGAGTCGCACCGTCCCGATTTGAAGAAGTTTCGCGTGACCCGCCGCCGCAGGCAGCGAAGAAGGCGGCGGCGAGAATCGAAAGAACCGCGGGCGAAAATTTATCGAGTGCGGACAGCAAGGTTTTCATGATCGAATTATACCAAGTCTCAAAGACCGTTCAGTCCGGCGCGGAGCGCCTGACCATCTTGCGCGAGCTTGACCTGCGGATACCCGACGGTCAATTCGTCGCCGTCGTTGGCCCTTCGGGCAGCGGCAAGTCAACGCTGCTCGGCCTCGTCGCCGGCCTCGACGCGCCGACCTCGGGGCGCATCCTCATCGACGGCGAGGAGATCACGCGCATGGGCGAGGACGCGCTCGCGCGACTCCGCGGGCGCAAGCTCGGCTTCGTCTTCCAATCGTTCCACCTCATCCCTTCGATGACGGCTTTAGAGAACGTGCTCGCGCCTCTGGAGATCGCGGGCCGGCGCGACGCACGGGAGCGCGCGCGCCGGCTCCTCGAAGACGTGGAGCTGACGGGGCGCGCGCACCATTACCCTTCGCAGCTCTCGGGCGGCGAGCAGCAGCGCGTGGCCGTCGCGCGCGCCTTCGCCAACGAGCCGTCGATACTGTTGGCCGACGAGCCGACGGGGAACCTCGACACGCGCAACGGCATGCACGTCTTCGACCTCATGGTCGAGATGAACCGGCGGCACGGCACGACGCTCGTCCTCGTCACGCACGACCACGACCTGGCCGCGCGCGCCGACCGCCGCATCTCCCTGCGCGACGGCAGCGTCGTCGCGGACGAAACATCTGCCGCAACGGCCGAAGGCTTCGGCGAAGAGTTGGAAGAGGAGGCGGCGCGGACTTGAGCTTCATCTTCAAACTTGCGTGGCGGGAGCTGCGCGCGTCGTGGCGGCGCCTGCTCTTCTTCTTCCTGTGCATCGGCATCGGCGTGGGCAGCATCGTCGCGCTGCGCTCGATGATTCAGAGCCTCAACCGCGCGGTGGCGGGCGAGGCACGCGCGCTGATGACGGCCGACGTGCAGGCCGAGACGACGCGCGACTGGCCGCAGGACGCGCGCGCCAAAATTGAGCGCGTCGCGCGCGCGCCGCTCGTCGAGGCGAGCACGGAAACAATCGAGGCCCCGACGATGCTGCGCCCCGCGGACGAAGGCCGCGGCGGCACGCTGATGGTCGAGTTGAAAGGCGTCGAGCGCGGCTTCCCGCTCTACGGAGATTTCAGGCTGGAGGACGGCCGCCCGTTCGACTTCTCGCTGGTCGAGAACGGCGGGGCGGTCGTCGCGCCGCTGCTGCTCGAACGTCTTAATCTGAGCATCGGCGACCGCGTGAGAATCGGCGAGCGCGAGTTCGAGATACGCGGCGTGTCGAAGCAGGAGCCGGGCAGTTCGAGCGGCGGATTTCGGCTCGGGCCGCGCGTCTTCGTCGCGCGCGCCGACCTCGAATCGGCCGGGCTCACGGGCTTCGGCAGCCGCGCGCGCCGGAAGCTGCTCTTCAAGACGGCCGAGGGTCGTCAGGCCGAACTCGTCAAAACGCTCCGCGCCGAGGTCGGGAACAACTTCGTCAACGTGCGCTCGTACAAGGATTCCGAGGAGAGCCTTGGCGAGCAGTTCGCGCGCGCCGAGAACTATCTTTCGCTGACCGGGCTCGTCGTGCTCGTGCTCGGCGGCATCGGCGTCTCTTCGGTCACGCGCGTCTTCGTCGATCAGAAGAAGAAGACCATCGCGGTGCTCAAGTGCGTCGGCGCGACGGGCCGGCGGCTGACGGCGGCGTACCTCGCGCAGGTGCTCGCGCTCGGCGCGCTGGGGAGTCTTTTGGGCGTGGCGCTGGCGAAGGCGGCGCTCCTCTTCGTCCGCGCGCGCTTCGCGGAGAGCCTGCCGTCGAACCTCGTCTACGACCTACAGCCCGGCGCGGTGGCGCAGGGGCTCGGGCTGGGACTGCTCATCTCTCTGCTCTTCTCGGCGCTGCCGCTGCTGCGCATCCGTCACATCAAGCCCAACATGCTCCTGCGCGAGGCCGAACAGGACGCGCCCGGCAAAAGGCTCGACCTTTGGCGCGCGCTCGTCGCGGGCGTAGTGCTCGCCGGACTTCTCCTGCTGACATCGTGGCAGGCGGGCTCTCTGCGCGTGGGCGTCTTCTTCCTCGGCGGGCTCGGGCTCACCGCGCTCGTGCTCTACCTCGCCGCGTGGCTGCTCATCCTTCTCGTGCGTCGCGCGCGGGGCCTTGGCACGTTCGCCGTGCGGCAGGCGATCAACAGCATGCACCGGCCCGGTAACCAGACGCGCGTCATCGTGCTGGCCGTGGGGCTCGGCGCGTTCCTCGTCTTGTCGGTGCAGTCGCTACAGGCGGGCTTGCTCGACGAGTTCGACGTGGCGCGGCGCGGCAACCTGCCGAATATGTACCTGATTGACGTGCAGCGCGACCAGGTCGAGGGCGTGCGCGAGATTGTGGAGGGGACGACGGGCGCGAGCGCCGAGTTGATTCCGACCTTGCGCGCACGCATCGCGGCCGTGAACGGGCGCGAGGTTGATTTGGAGGCCGCGGGCGTGCGCGGCGAGCGCGGGCGGCTCGGGCGCGAGTACGTCGTCACATACAGGCCGCGGCTCGAATACAACGAGACGCTGTTGGCGGGCACCTTCTGGGACGAGACGCCTTCCGAACAGGCGGAAGTTTCGATTGAGGAGGGGCTGCGCGGCGCGGGCGGGATTGACCTCGGCGGCACGATCACCTTCGACATACAGGGCCGGAAGATTGATGCGCGCGTGACGAGCGTCCGGCGCGTTGACTGGCGCAACTCGCGGACGGGCTTCCTCGTGCTCTTCCGGCCGGGCGCTCTGGACAAGGCGCCTGCCACGTTCGTCGGGGCCGTTGACGGGCCGGCCGCGGAGCCCGAGCGCTCGCGCTTCCAGCGCGCCATCGTGGATCGTTACCCGAACGTGAGCGTCATCGACGTGGCGGACATCGTGCGCGGGGTGGGCCGGATTCTGTCGAACATCACTTTGGCCGTGAGCTTCATCGGCGGCTTTGTTTTCTTAAGCGGCGCGCTCATCCTCGTCGGCTCCATCGCGATGACGAAGTTCCAGCGCGTCTACGAGGCGGCGGTGCTGAAGACGCTCGGCGCACAGCGGCGCATGCTGCTCACGATCATGCTCACGGAGTACGGCCTGCTCGGGCTGGTCGCGGGGCTGGTCGGCGCGGCGGCGGCCAACGGGCTCTCCTACGCCGTCTCGCGCTACGTCTTCGAGATAGACTGGGCGTTCGCGCCCGCCCTCAACGCGGCCGGCGTCGCCATCACCGTCCTCCTCGTCGGCGCCGTCGGCGCGCTGTCGAGTTTGGATGTGTTGACGAAGAAGCCGCTGTCCATCCTCCGCGGGCAGTGAGTCTTAAGTAAGCATTCAACACGGAGACACGGAGACACGGAGACACAGCCTGTTGACTGTGGTCTTCAAAGCTGTGTCTCTGTGCCTCTGCGTCTCCGTGTTGAATGCTTACTTCACTTGAGCGGCTTGAAGTCGGGCTCAACCCAATTGGCGCGGGCCTCGGGGGAGAAGAGGCGTTCGCGGGTGTAGTGCGAGAGGGGGAGGCTCTTGTCGGCGGTCTCGGCCAGTTCGTTGGCGAGGTGGACGAGGGCGCGCGCCTCGTTGCGCTCGGCTTCGAGGAACCCACGAACGGTGCGTAGCCAGAAGATCGTGAGCGTCTCGTGGTAGCCGCCGGTCGGCGTCGTCAGGATGCCGTGCGCGGCGTTGTAGCGCTTGATGCCGCGGCGGACGCGCGCGACCGCCTCCGGCCAGTCGAACTGCAAGAGGTGCCAGAGCGCGACCGTCAGGTGGGCGGCGTGCGTCCACTCCTCGCGCGGCAGCGTGCAGTCGTTGAACCGGCGCACCAGCTCCAACATCTCCTCGGTGGTGCGGAACGTCTTGGCTTCAAGTGTCAGGAACGACATCTCCGTAACTCCAAATCACGTGTACGAACAAAGCGTCATGAAAGGTTCGTGCGCGCGGCGACAAGGTTTCGACGAAACGACTTTTCGCTGCTCTACCGTTGAGCTACGGCAGCGTCAGTGGTCGCTGCCACCGGGACTCGAACCCGGAACCTGCGGCTTATCAGGCATGTAGTTCCGCCAGCATTCGCCGCGCGCACGAAAGGGAAGTGGCGACAAAATCGGTGAGAGGGTTTGTGCCGGACGCTTGCGCGGCCGGTGTAGGGTTTGAACCTACTCACAGGCGTTAGCCCGTTTACCATGTACTCACACCAGCATTCGCCACCGTCAAAGAACGAGAAGACCCGTCGAGCTTATACAGTAAGTGGCGACAAGATTGGTGAGAGTTCCCCTCCACAAGTTAATGGAAGGGGTAGGGGTCGAACCTACTGTTTCCATGTACTCACACCGGCATTCGCCACTGACAAAGAACGAGAGGGCCGACAAGGTTTTACCGTGACATTCACTTAACAGGTGGATGTAGTCACGACGGCATTCGGCCCCCGGGGAAAGGGTTTGGGTTCTGGGTGTTGGGTGTTGGTTAGGAGTAGGTATTAACCCAACACCCAACACCCAACACCCCTTCAAAGAGCGATCTGCTCGATGACGCCGACCCAGCGGCCTGCGTTCAGGCGGCCGGCGGCGAAGTCCGCGATCACCTCGAAGACCTGATCGCTGAAGCCGCCGACGTTGAGAACGTCCGCCGACCCGGCCGCTTGCACGGTCTGGTACGGCTGCACGTCGATGCAGACCATGCGCGCGCGCGGGTTGCGCTGCTTGAAGCGCGCCCACTCCTGCATCGTCGCGGTGCCGCGGCCCGCGCCCGCGTCCACCCACGACTCATTGTCCGAGACGTAGAGGACGAGGTCGCCCTCGGCCTTGCGCTCGTTCAGGAGCCGGAGCGGCGCCGAGCAGTTCGTGCCGCCGCCGCCGACCGCGGCCAGCTTCTGCGCGTTCGTCAGCACGCTGTCGCGCGGGTTCAGGCGGAGGCCCTTCACCACGTCGTGCTCGAACGGCAGCACCTCCGCGCGCGGGTTGCGGCGCACCACCGCTGCGGCCACGAGCGCCGCCACGTCCACGCAGCGCACGGCCGTCGTCGAACCCTTGCGGTATCCCGTCACGGGCGACTGCATCGAGCCCGACACGTCCGGGCAGACGTAGACCTTGCCGCGCACGCCCGGCACGTTCTCCAGCGCGACCTCCATCGCGTCCTGAAGTGCGTCGCGTACCGCCGCCGGGACGCGCTCGTCCGCCGACGCGTAGGCGACCATGAGCTGGTACGGGAAGACTCGCGCCTTCTTGACCTGCTCGGGGTCGGCCACGCGCTCGGCGATCAGCTCGGCCAGGCCGGGCTGGTCGAAGACGCCGTGGCGCGCGAACGTGTTGAGGTTCATGCGCGTCATCTGCCAGGGCGCGCGGCGCGCGATGGCCGTCCACTCGGGCGTGCCGAGGTCGAGCGCCGTCAGCATCTGGAACGGCACGTCGGGCACGACTTCGCGGTGGCCGGCCTTGAACGCCTCGAACGCGCGGACGAGCGCGGGCAGTTGTGCGGCGTCGAACTCGCGCCCGACGAGGTAGCCGTAGAGCGCCTCGCGCTCCGTGTCGCGCGGCTTCGGGTGCACCATCTTGACGATGTCCGCGAACGAGGGCGACTGGCCGACGCTCGCGCGGAAGACAGCCTCGGGGGCGCGCGCCTCCAGCCACTCGCGCACGAGGCGCTTCGGGGCCGTGCCGAGCGACTTGCGGCCGGCCGCGCCCGAGCGGACGATCTGCACGAAGTTGCGCAGCATCCTGCCGTTGTCCACGACGCGCGGGAAGACCGCGGCCAGCAGACGCACGTCCTTCGCCGCGAGCACCGCGAGCAGCAGCGCCGGCATGTCCTTCATGAAACCGCGCTCGCGCGCGTAGACCGCAGTCTTCGCCACGAACTCGGGCTCGACCTGCTCGCACAGCTCAAGCACCTTCGCGAGCTGCTCCTCGGCGCCCGCGTAGAACGTCGCGCCGAGGCAGCCCGTCGCCGCGTACTGCGCGAGCGCTTCCTTCGGCGGAAGCTGATAGGCCGGCGCGTTGTGCTCGTTGCGCGCGTCCGCCGCCGGGATGAGCTTGCCCACGAGCGACTTGAAGAGTGTCTTGTTCGCCATCTCAATCTTCCCCCTTTGACAAAGATTCAAAGGTCTTGTTGACAGGAACCGAATTACCTTGAGGGTTGACTGCGGAGGAAGGACTCGAACCTCCGTGACCTGTTTCAGAGACAGGCAGCCTGCCATTGGCTGACTCCGCAATTGCAGTCGGCGCGGGAGGACTTGAACCTCCGGCCTCTCGGTTATCAGCCGAGTGCTCGGCCGTCTGAGCTTCGCGCCGAAGAGTCTTGACATAGGCCGGGTCGGATTCGAACCGACGATCCCCCGCTTAAAAGGCGGATGCCTTGAGCCGCTTGGCTACCGGCCTGCGTTGTGGAAGAACTCCGGCGGGAGGACTCGAACCCCCATCGTCCGCATTAACAATGCGACGCCTTACCTTTCGGCCACACCGGATTGAAAGAGGTCGCGGGGGCGGGAATCGAACCCGCCTTTGGTGGACGGCTTATGAGACCGCCGTGCCCGCCAGGGCACCTCCCCGCAAAGTGACTGCGGCGGCGGGACTCGAACCCGCACACACTCGTTTACAAGACGAGCGCTCTGTTATCCATTTGAGCTACGCCGCAAGGATGGACTGGGAGAGATTCGAACTCTCGCGAGAAGTTTGCAGGACTTCCATGCTGCCGTTACATCACCAGCCCTTGGGGGGAGTGATAAGTGATGAGTAATACCGTCTTGCATAACAGTCTGAGATTCAGTAGAACTCGGCAATGCCACGACGCATCACCCTGGAGCCGCACCAGACGACTGATGAACTCTACCGTCGCTACCGGGCTTGCCGCCGCCCTCAGGAGAAGGTGCGATGGCGCGCCCTCTACCTCATCTCCGGAGGCGAGCTTGCCAACCATGCCGCGCGCCGCGTCGGGCGCTCCTCGGGCTGGGTCAGCGACCTCGCCCGCCGTTATAACGAGCGCGGCGCGGAGGCTGTGCCGGACG
>JBEVJD010000246.1:0-7628 GCA_040510435.1 Pyrinomonadaceae bacterium
ATTGGGATCACGAGCGTTGGCCGAACGTTAACGGCGCCGCGCCGCTGCCGACGAAGGAGTTGATTGACGCGTTCACGCCCGACCGCGCGGTCTTCGTCAACCGGCTCGACTACCACATGGCGCTCGCCAACAGTTACACGCTGAAGCTCGCGGGCGTCACGCGCGACACGCCCGACCCGCCGGGCGGCCAGATCGTGCGCGACCCCGTTACGGGCGAGCCGACGGGCGTGTTGAAGGACGCGGCGATGAGCTACGTCTGGAAGGTCGCGCCGGGGGCCAGTTTCGAGGAGAAGCTGGAGGCCGCGCGCGCGGCCACCGCGCACGCCGCCGCGCACGGCGTGACGAGCGTGCAGGACATGTCGGCGGGCGACGACGTGGGCGTCTACCAGACGTTGCTTGAGCGCGGCGAGTTGCAGACGCGCGTGTACGCGGTCTCGCCGCTGCCCGACTGGGAGAGGCTCGGGCGCGTCGGCGTCCGCCGCGCCTTCGGCAGTGACATGCTGCGCATCGGGGGATTGAAGGGCTTCGCCGACGGGAGCCTCGGCTCGACCACGGCGCTCTTCTTCGAGCCCTACCTCGACGCGCCGGAGACGAGCGGGCTGGGCAGCGGGCTGGCCGAGGGCGAGATGCAGAAGTTCGTCCTGGCGGCAGACCGCGCCGGCCTACAGGTCTTAATCCATGCCATCGGCGACAGGGCCAACGACGCGATCCTGACCATCTTCGAGCAGGTGGAGAAGCAGCACGGCGCGCGCGACCGCCGCTTCCGCATCGAGCACGCGCAGCACATACGCGCGCAGGACATCCCGCGTTTTGGCCGCGCGCGGGTCGTCGCCTCGGTGCAGCCCTACCACTGCATCGACGACGGCCGCTGGGCCGAGAAGCGCATCGGCCGCGAGCGTGCGAAGGGGACATACGCCTTCCGCTCGCTGCTCGACGCGGGCGCGGTGCTCGCCTTCGGCTCCGACTGGTCGGTCGCGCCGCTCGACCCGGTCATAGGCATCTATGCCGCGGCCACACGCCGCACGCTCGACGGCAAGAACCCAAGGGGCTGGGTGCCCGAGCAGAAGATCACGGTCGAGGAGGCCGTCCGCGCCTTCACGGTCGGCTCCGCCTACGCCGAGTTCGCCGAGCACGTCAAAGGCACGCTCACGGCGGGGAAACTCGCCGACCTCGTCATCCTCGACCGCGACATCTTCCAGATCGACCCGGCGGAGATAGAGAAGGTGAAGGTGCGCTTGACCGTCATGGACGGTCGCGTCGTCTACGAGAGAAAGCCGTGAACCGTGAACCGTGACAAGATTAAAGCAGTTCTTATCTCGTCACGGTTGACGGTTCACGATTCACGGCTTCCGCGGCGCTTGAGGCGGAAGAGGGCGTAGACGACGAGGCCGAGGGCGAGCGTGATGCCCGCGTCGCGCGCCTCGCGCCAGGTGCTTTGCGAGAGCAGCCAGACGCAGAGGAGCAGCGCGGCGACGGCAACGAAGACCCCCGCGGGCGCGCGGAAGTGTGCGGGCGGGGCGTCGGCGCGGCGCCGCAGCACGGGCAGCGCGAGGCACGTCGCGGCGTAGGCCAGAAGCCGCGCGATGGTGCTGAGCGTCAGCGCCGTCATCACAGAGCTGGCGAGCGTCAGCGCAAGCAGCAGCGCGCCCGTGAGCAGGATGGCGACGTGCGGGGTGCGGAAGCGCTTGTGCGTGGCGGAGAGGGCGGCGGGCAACTCGCCGCGCTCGGACATGGCGAAGGGCAGGCGCGAGGTCGTCAGCACGCCCGCGTTCAGGTTGCCGATGATCGAGACGACCGCGCCCGCCACGATGAGCGAAGCACCGGCCGCCCCCAGAAAGACGGCGCTCGCGTCGGCCACCGGCCGCTCCGACGTGGCGAGACCGGGCAGCGTCCCGACGCTCACGGCCTGAATCGAGATATAGAAGACGGCGACGACGGCGACCGCGATCAGGATGGCGATGGGCAGCTCGCGCCGCGGGTCGCGGACTTCGCCGGTCGGCACGCTCGCGTTCTCGAACCCAGTGAAGGCGTAGACGAGCAGCATGACGGCGGTCGAGAACGAGCCCGCGGCGGGAAGTTGGGCCGCCTCGAAGTTCGCGGGGCTGATGTAGAAGACGCCGACGGCGATGAAGAGCAGGAGCGGCAGGAGCTTGCCGACGGCGAAGAAGTTGCTCACGGTCGCGGCGTCGCGCACGCCGAGGTAGTTGACGGCCGTCAGCCCGACGATGACGGCCGTGATGATCGCGGCGCGCCAAGGCCCCGCGTTCGCCCCCGGCCAGAAGTACCCGAGGTAGACGACGAGCAGGTTGCAGTTGGTCGCCGACGAAGTGAGGCGCGCGAGCCAGAACATCCAGCCGACCTGAAAGCCCGCGGCCGGGCCGAACGTCTCGCGCGCGTAGAGGTAGGGGCCGCCCGTCTCCTTGAAGCGGCTGCCGACCTCGGCGAAGCAGAGGATGATGAGCGCGATGACGAGGGCGCAGACGACGAAGGCGAGCAGGCTGTACGGGCCGATCAGCGCGTAGGCCCGCGCCGGGAGGACGAAGATGCCCGCGCCCACCATGCTGTTGATGATGAGCGCGACCAGGTCCCACCTGCGTATGCCCCTGACCAGCCCGGCTTCGTTCGTCTCGGCCATTCGAGCGTCCCCGCCTTTCGAGTCTCGCTGTAGTCTTTGAGCACGCGGGAGTATACCAGCCATTGAGAAAGGGTGAAGGATTGATGAATCGTCAGACCTGCGCCGCGGCGCTCGTGCTCGGCCTTTTATTCTGCGCCACGTTCAACGCCTCGGCGGCGAAGAGGCGCGGCGCGCGACCACTTCGGCCGGCCGCGACCCAAACGTCCGCGCGTCTCCAGCGCGTAGTGGACGAGGCCGCGCGCGCCGCGCTCGAACGGTTCAGGGAGAAGGGATTCGCGGAGAAGCACCTCGCAATCTCGCTCGTCGACCTGACCGACCCGGCGCGGCCCGAGCGCGCGAGCTTCCGCGGCGCGGAGCCGATCTACCCCGCGAGCGTGGTGAAACTCTTCTACCTCGCGGCGGCGCACCGCTGGCTGGAGGACGGGCGGCTGAAGGAGTCGGAGGAGTTCACGCGCGCCCTGCGCGACATGATCGTGGATTCGTCGAATGACGCGACGCACTACGTGCTCGACTCGCTGTCGGGCGTCTCGAACGGCGCGGAACTGACGCCCGCGGAATTTAAGAAGTGGGCCGAGAAGCGAAACGCCGTCAACCGTTATTTCGCTGCACAGGGTTATCGGGTGGGGCCGGGCGGTATCAACGTCAACCAGAAGCCTTGGTGTGAGGGCCCATACGGGCGCGAGCGGCAGTTCCTCGGGCCGAAGTTCGAGAACCGCAACAAGCTGACGACGGACGCGACGGCGCGTCTGCTGTCGGAGATCGTCGCGGGGCGCGCCGTCACGCCGGAGCGCAGCCGCCGGATGCTCGACCTGTTGACGCGCGACTTCGCGGGCAAGTCGGACGACCCCGACGACCAGGCGCACGGCTTCACCGGCATCGCCCTTGAGCCGGGCACGCGCCTCTGGTCGAAGGCCGGCTGGACGAGCACCACCCGCCACGACGCCGCCTATCTGGAGTTGCCCGGCGGCCGCCGCCTCGTCCTCGTCACCTTCACCACCGACCACGCCAAAGAGCGCGACATCATCCCGACCGTCGCGCGGGAAGTAATCAAGGGAGTGATGAGTGATGAGTGATGAGTGATGAGAAGCCGTCAGCGGGCAGCCAAGCCAACAGCTACAAACCTTTTCTTATCACTTATCACTCGTCACTTATCACTCGCTCAAGGCTTTTGAGCTAAGACGAGACTCTTCGTCCAGCCGATGGGCTCGAAGGGCGGGAAGCGGTAGTGTTCGAGGACGCGGAAGTAGCGGCGGGTGTGCTCCTCGACCTCGCGCGGCGGGTGTGCCTTGAAGCGGAACATGACTTCGAGCAGGAGCGTCGCGGGCGACGGCCTGACGGGGACGAAGAGGAGGTACCCGCCCGGCGCGAGCACGCGCGACAACTCGCCGAGCCCCTCGCGCAGCGGGAGGTATTCGAGCACGCCGCTCGTCAACACCAGGTCGAAGGTCTCGTCGGCGAAGGGGAGCTTGAGCGCGTTCGACTGTGCGAAGGCGACGCGGCGTCGGGGTTTCTTCGGGAGCTTCTCCGCCGCGCGCCGCGCCGTCTGGAGCGAGCGCAGCGAGAGGTCTATGGAGGCGATGTCCGCCGGGCGTTCGAGCACACGCAGGAAGGCGAGCGTGAGCAGACCCGTCCCGCAGCCCGCGTCGAGCACGCGCGCCCCCGAAGGGAGCGGCAGAGGGTTCTCGCGCAGGTAACGCTCGACCGAGCGCCCGTAGCCGTTGACCCGAAACATCAGGTCGTAGAGATTCGTGAAGCGGTCGTAGATCGAGACCGGGTTGTCGGGCAGTCGGGTGGTTGTCGCCTCGCTCATGCGTCTCCTCTGGTCTCGGGTTAACTGGCTACTGACTTGTGTCTGCGCGCGTCTAGTGTCCGCGGGGGGCTTGCAAAAGTTAACACAAGTGTCACCTTTTTCTAAACGGGTGCGCGCCCGACCGCGCGGCGGATTTCGACTGGCAGGGGCGCTAGTGTTAACATACGGGCGTCCCGAGGCCGCCTCAGACGCGCCCTGTAAACTATTTCCCGGACGGTAGCTACCCGAATGAGTCGCAACCCCAGCAAAGCTCCAGCGAAGTCGAAAAGCCCGCTTCCCTTCATCATCATCGGCGTCGTGCTCGTCGCCGTCACCGCCGCGGTCGTGCTGATGTCGCGCCCGTCGGCCAGCGACGACACCCCGACGCAGAACGCGGCCGCGAGCCCGCCCGCGACCCAGCCGCCGCGGCCGACGACGCAGCAGCCCGGCGCGCCCAACCCGTACGTGAAGGGCAGCACCTCGTCGCGCATCACGGTCGAAGAGTTCAGCGACTTCCAGTGCCCCGCGTGCAGCGGGCTGGAGCCGGGACTGAAGCGCGTGATGGCCGCCTACAACGACCGCGTCCGCTTCGTCTTCCGCAACTACCCGCTCCAGATGCACAAGTACGCGTTCATCGCCGCGCGCGCCGCCGAGGCCGCGGGGCTCCAGGGCAAGTTCTGGGAGATGCACGACATGCTCTACGAGAACCAGAAGGAGTGGAGCGATTCGATGGAGCCGCGCGTGCAGTTCGACTCCTACGCGACCCGGCTCGGGCTCGACGTGCAGCGCTTCAAGGCGGACATGGATCGGCAGGACTTGGCCGAGCGCATCAAGTCCGACATGATGCGCGGCAACGCACTCGGCGTGAAGGGCACGCCGACCGTCTACCTCAACGGGCGCGAGCTTGTGCCCGGCCGCCTCGTCACGGAAGAAGACCTCCGGCGCGAGATTGAGGCGGCGCTCGCACAGCCGGGGAAGTAAGGAATAAGGACTGAGTGCTGAGGACTGAGTTGGTGCAGGCCAAGTCTTCACTCAGTCCTCAGCACTCAGCCCTCGGTACTCAGGAAGACGATGAGCACGGAAGCGATTGATGAGGGCGCGGGCGGGCGCGGGCGCGTGTGGGACACGCTCGTCGCGCTCGTCGCGCTCGGGGGGCTGGCGGACGCAATCTACCTGACAATCGAGCACATGTCGGGCAGAAGCGTCCGCTGCATGGTCGTGTCGGGCTGCGACGAGGTCTTGCAGAGCAGTTACGCGACGGTCGCAGGCGGCGTGCCCGTCGCGGCCGTCGGCGCGCTGGCCTACTTCACGGTCTTCTCCCTGGCGACGCTCGCCGCCTTCGGCTACGACGGCGCGCGGCGTCTGCTCACGCCGCTCGTCGCCGTCATGTTCCTCGCCACGCTCTGGTTCCTCTACCTGCAAGCCTTCGTCATTAAAGCCTTCTGCACCTACTGCCTCATCTCGGCGGCGGTCACCACCACGCTCACGCTCCTCGTCTTCGCCCGCAGGTTTTTGAGTTCGAGACAACGTCTGGCTTAATCTTAAATATCTCCCCCGCGCAAGAAATCTCAGGGCTCGTCGTTCAAACGGTGTGGAAGTCTGACCGTGGGAGGGGCTTTATGTTCAGGGCGCGTGCGATCTCGTTGGTCGGTTCACTCTTGCTGTTCGCCGGGGCGGCGACGGTTGTGGCGCAGGAGCGGCGCGTGGTGCGGCCGCAGTACGGCCCGTTCGGCGTGGAGGTGCTGGTCGGGGGCGGGCCGCTCGAAGTCATCTACGGGCGCGGCCGGCGCTACGTCGAGGCGCGCGAGGGGGCCGAGTACGAACTGCTCGTGCGCAACCCCCTGCCCGTGCGCGTGGCCGTCGCGCTCTCGGTGGACGGCCTCAACACCATCGACGCGCGGCGCACGTCCGCGTGGGATTCGAGCAAGTGGGTCATCGAGCCCTACGGCACGATCCGCGTCTCCGGCTGGCAGATGAGCTCGACCCGCGCGCGCCGCTTCTACTTCACGACCGAGCGCGACTCCTACGCCTCGCGTCTGGGTCGCGCCTCAGACCTCGGCGTCATCACCGCCGTCTTCTTCCGCGAGAGCACGCCGCGCCCGCACCCCGTCACACCGCCGCCCTACTACGAGCCCCAGCCGCGCGAGCGCTCCGAAGGGCGCGACGAGGGCGAGAGGCGTTCGCAGAACGACGCTCCGAAGTCGAGGGGCTCGGCGGGCGCGACCGCGGCGAGGCCGCGCTACGACGACGACTACGCGGCGACCGGCATCGGCCGCTCGGTCGGACACAGCGTCGAGTGGATACAGTTGCCGCTCGAACGCACGCCCGCGTCGGAGGTCACCGTGCGCTACGAGTACCGCGACGCGCTCGTGCGGCTCGGCCTGCTGCCGCGCCCGTGGCGCGACGACGGCGGGCTCCGCAGGCGTGAGCGCGCACGCGGCTTCGAGGAGCCGCGCTACAGCCCCGAGCCGCCCCGCTGAGCGTGCGGCCGCGGCGCCCGCTGCACACGGAAAAGTTAAGGAACGAACGCGAAGCGCGGGCGTCTAAACTGGCATACCCACCGCCGTAGGAGGTCTGATGCCGACTTACACGAATCCGCTCGAACAGGTGAGAGTCGCCGCGCCGTGCCAGTCCGACTGGGAGAAGATGGTCGGCGACGAGCGGGTGCGCTGCTGCGACAGTTGTAGCCTGCACGTCTACAACCTCTCGGGCATGACGCGGCGCGAGGCCGAGGCGCTCGTCACCAACTCGGAGAGTCGCCTCTGCGTGCGCTTCTACCGGCGCGCCGACGGCACGATCCTGACGCGCAACTGCCCCGTCGGCCTGAGCGCACTCAAGCGCCGCGCCGCGCGCGCCGCGACCGCAACGATGACGGCCGTGCTCGGATTCTTCGCCGGGCTCGGGCTCAACTTCGGCGTAGACCGCGCTCTCGCGCCGTCCATCATGGAAGAGTCGGCCGTGCCCGCGCCCCGCCTCCCCGTCGTACGCTCCCTGCCCGTCCTCGTCGAGGCGCCGTCGGCGGGCGAGTGGATAGAAGGGAGGGCGACGGTCGAGAATTACACATTGGAGGCCGGGATGATGAGGCTCGAGGTGGACACGGACGAGGGCGACCGCCCCGCCCCGCGTGTGCGAGAAAAAGCGCGGCGCCGGAGGTGACGTAAGCTCTTTGACCGAAGAGAGGCGGGGTGGTTGATTTGAGGTTTC
>JBEVJD010000247.1:0-4124 GCA_040510435.1 Pyrinomonadaceae bacterium
GGATTGGTATTAGGCGTTCGCTTGATGGAAGGGTTAGGCGTCATAGGGGCCGGGCTGCGAAGTGGCCCATGCTCGTAGATTTAAGCGGCATCCACATTGGCATCTGCCGCATCGCTGATGTGCGAGGTGCTCAGCTCGCTTGCGGCCACTGGTGCAGAAGTCGACGAAGGCCAAGAAAATCCTGAAATGCTGTTCACCGGTCATTCTCTTCGTCTTTGCCGACAGTTTCTGCATTAACCTCGCGCAATAGCTACTTGTTCGATTTTTCAGCCTCGTTCGGCTCCTCTTTGGGCTTGTAGCGCGGCGTGGGCTGTGGCAGCAGGAAGAAGGCGACGCACAGCAGTGCAATGGCCACTCCAATGCGCGACACCGCGATCACGACGGGAACTGCAGCGATCTGGACCAGCGTCGCAATGCCATAGCGGCGCGTCATCTGCTCGAGGAAATCGGGCGCGAGCCGTTCGTCCATCAGCCGGCAGCCTACCATTGCATAGAACCACTTCGCCATCCAGGTGCAGGCGGTCAGGGCAAGACCGGCAACCAGGGTCACTGACGCGGCGGGCTCGAAGCCCGTGCCGAGGTGGAAGCACCAGACGCGGATTGGATAAGGAATGACGACGATTGCCAGCAGGAACAGGAGGTTGAGCGCGCCGAACCAGTGATCACTCTTCGCGTAGATGCGGCCCGAATAATGGTGCTGCAACCAGTAGGCGCCGATCACGACGTAGCAGAGAACCAGCGCGAGATATTCGCGCCACTGCTCGGCCATGGCGCTCGCCAGGTCGCTGTAGCCATGCGGGCCCTCGGGAGAGCCGGGGACCTTGATCTCGACGATCAGCAGGGTCAGCGCGATTGCGAAAACCGCGTCGCTGAACCCCTCGAAGCGGTCGAGCCCGCGCACGGCGCCATGCGTTTTCGCGTCGTTGCGTTGGTTAGGTCCTTTGCGTAGCATCATGTCAGTCGTGTCGCCCATGCAGGAGCCGATCCTCGCGGCGCAGCAGTCGCTAAAGTAGTCACGCTATCAATTTACCCGAGGAGCGCGCAATCTTTGTAGGACGATCTTCATAAGCCCCTAACGCCCCGGCATCACGCGCCACCCCACGCGAGGTTGATGAAGGCCGTGCTTCGGGCGGTCGCGTGCATGCGCTTGTTAGACCGCCGACTGATTCAATCATTCAACGCGCGCGACCTCAACACACTCGACGCACGCCCCGTCCTTACCCATTTTATCCGAAGCGTGTCTAACGCCCGGCATCAGCGGGTAAATCGCCGGCTTTTACCGGGTGGACTCTGCATAGCTAGGAGGTGCGAGTCTTTCACTCCCACCGAAACGGTGAGCCGAACGGCCTATAGCGTGGGAAGTTCGCGGGGGCGTGGGCCGCGCGGGAAGGCTTCGGCGATCCGCGCGAGTTCGGCCTCGGTCAGGTGAAGGTCGCCGGCGTCAGCGTTCTCTTCGGCATGTTCGGGGCTGCCGGCCTTTGGGATCGTGAAAGTAAAAGGCCAACGCAGCAGGAACCGCAGCGCTACCTGTCGAGGGGTCGCGCCGTGTGCGTCGGCGATCTCTTGCAGCACTCTACCGCCCTTCGTGCGCGGGCCGGGGAATTCCCCGTGACCGAACGGGCTGTAGGCGACGACGGCGACGCCGTGCTTCCCACACCAGGGGAGCACGGCGTGTTCAATGGCGCGCTCTTGCAGATGGTAGAGAACCTGATTGCAGGCTATGTGGCCCACGCCGACGATCTCGAAAGCCTCTTCGAGATCGGGCACGTCGAAGTTGCTGACGCCCCACGAGAGAATCTTTCCGTCGCGTCGGAGCTGGCCGAATGCGTCGAACGTTTCTTCGAGCGGATACCGGCCGCGCCAGTGCAAGAGGTAGCAGTCGAGCCGGTCAGTCTTCAGGCGGGCGAGCGAGCGTTCGCACGCCGCCACCGTCCCTCTTCGCGAGGCGTTTTCGGGTAGCACTTTGGAGACGAGGAAGACCTCATCGCGCCGCCCCGCGATGGCCTCGGCGACCATCTCTTCGGCGTCGCCGTACATCTCGGCGGTGTCTATGTGGGTCATGCCGAGGTCGAGGCCGCGGCGCAAGGCGGCGACCGCCGAAGCACGTTCGCCCTCATCAATCTGCCACGTCCCCTGACCGATGACCGCGACCTCGCGTTCGGTGGGTCCAAACCGGCGTCGTTCCATACTTGTCCTCCGCCAACGGGTTCGTTCACATCTCACCCAGGTACTGATGCACGAACATGACCGCCATTGCCCCCTCGCCGACGGCCGAGGCGACGCGCTTGGCCGAGCCCGCGCGCACGTCACCGGCGGCGAACACGCCCGCGTGGGTCGTCTCCAAAAGGTACGGCTGCCGTCGCGCCGTCCAGCGGGAGGATTGCGCCGCGGCCGGCCCCGTTCGGACGTAACCCTTGTCGTCCCGCTCGATCTCCTGCGGGAGCCAGTCGGCGCGCGGCGTAGCCCCGATGAAGCAGAAGAGCGCGGGCGTTTTCAGCGTCCGCGTCTCGCCCGTCTTGTTGTTGACGATCTCGACTTCGCGGAGATAGTTGTCGCCGCGCATCTGCTTGACCTGTGTGTTGAGCAGCACCTCGATGTTGGGTGTCTGCTCAATCCGCCGCACCAGATAGGCCGACATGTCCTTGTGCAGATCATCGCCGCGGACGAGGAGGTAGACCTTGCGCGCGATGTCGGCGAGGAAGACAGCCGCCTGCCCGGCAGAGTTGCCGCCGCCGACGACTATGACCTCCGCCCCGCGGCAGAGCGGCGCCTCGGTCATGGTCGCGGCGTAGTAGACGCCAGAGCCCTCGAACTGTTCGCACCCTTCCGCGACGAGACGGCGGTAGTCGGTGCCCGTAGCAATCAGCAGGCACTTGGCCGTTACCGTCTCGCCGTCGTCTATCTTCAGCACCGGGTAAGCGTTCTCGAAAGTGAGGCCGACGACGGGCGTGGGGACAGGCAGTTGCGCCCCGAACTTGCCGGCCTGCACGACGGCGCGCTCGGCCAACTCCCTGCCGGTAATGCCGGTGGGGAAGCCGAGATAGTTTTCGATCCTCATGCTCCGGCTCGCCTGCCCGCCCGGCCCGGCGCGCTCAAGGACTAAAGTTTTCAGACCTTCCGAGGCGCCGTAGACGGCCGCGGCCAGCCCGGCCGGGCCGGCCCCGACCACGACCAGGTCATAGACCTTATTCTCCAGCGGGCGGCGGATGCCGAGGGCTTCCGCCAACTCGCGGTCGGACGGGTTGCGCAGGAGCAGTTTGCGGCCCCACGCGATCACGGGTGTGTCGGCTTCGCTCAGGCCGAACTGCTTGAGCAGTTGTTTCACCTGCGGATCGGTCTCAAGATCGAGCCACGTGTACGGCACGCGGTTGCGTGTCAGGAAGTCGCGGACGCGGTGTGTGTCGCGCGAGTAGCGCGAGCCGATCACGCGCAGCCCCGTGAAGTGCCCCGGCTCGCGCAGGAGTTGCCGCCGCGCGATGAACGCCTGAAGGATAACGTCGCCCAAGTCGGGGAAGCGGTTGATAATCTCCCGCACGCCCTCGGACGAAACCACGTAGGCTTCGCAGTCGCCCCGCGCGACGGCCGAGACGAGCGAAGGCCCGCCGGTCAGGTGCGACACGTCGCCGGTGAACTCACCCGGCCCGAGGACGGCGAGTGTCTTCGGCGCGTCGCCCGACTCGTCCAGCACCTCGATCTCGCCACTGCGGACGACGAAGAACTTGAAGTCGCGCTCGCCCACCTCGATGAGCTTCCGCCCCGAAGCATAACGCTTGAGCGTCGCCCCGCCGCAGCGCGCGAGCGCGTTCATCTGCGCCTCGTCGAGCTTGGGAAAGGCGACGGCGTCCAGGTCGTGCTCGGCCAGACCTCCATTCGACTCAGACATAGGTTTCGTCCACGTAGCACCAGCGCCAGTCCTCTCCCGGCTCGAAGGAGCGGACTATCGGGTGCCCGCTCGCGTAGTGATGTTTCCGCGCGTGCCGGTTCGGTGAGGAGTCGCAGCAGCCGACGTGGCCGCACGTCAGGCACAGGCGCAGGTGAACCCACGGCGAGCCGATCCTCAAGCACTCCTCGCAGCCGTCGGCGCTCGGCGTGACGTGTCGGATATAAATCAGGTGCGGGTCGGC
>JBEVJD010000248.1:0-9401 GCA_040510435.1 Pyrinomonadaceae bacterium
ACAGTGACGCTGCGGGGCCGGCCGCGCCGTGCTTGAGATGGCGGTAGAAACCTAACATCAACTCGGTCGTGGCGGAGGAATCGACCTTCCACTGACTGACGAGCGTCGTCGGGCTGCCGGCGACGAAAAAACCCCATGAGAGCCCGACCATCCCTTCACCCGGCCTGACGCTGCCCCGCGCCGTCTCGCAGGCTGAGAGCACCACCATGTCGGCGTTCAAATCAAGGTTCATCAACTCCCACGTTTCCAGCAGCCCGTCTTCGGTGGCGTCCGTCGCCCCCTGAGACAGCACGATGTGTGAGTACATCGGGCTGGCGTCGTTCAGCACGCCGTGGGCGGCGAGGTGGAGAATTCGGTAGCGGCCGGCTTCGGCTTTAAAGCGGTCTTCGCGCGCGTCGGCTCCCGTATAAACCCTGCTGTGAGCCACTCCGTAAAGCTGCCCGAGCGTCCTGACCTGACGCTCGGCCTCGGGGAGCGCGCCCGAGCCTCCGGACATCATCCCCCCGGGCTCCGCCCGGACGGCGCCGCCGCCGGGCAGTGGGTTGCCGAAGGCCAAGAGGTTCGACCCGGACGACGGCTTCAACGGCCGGCCGCGCCGCCTCAGGACGACCGCGCGGGCCACGCTCAAAGATGGCGTGTAGGAGATGGCCTGCTCTTCCAGCACGTAGCGACCGGCGGGAGACTGTAGTGCCTGAAAGGGCAGCTCCCACAACGCGTCGTCGGGGACGATGACGAGCGCCGTCTTACCCTGAAGCTGCGCGCGCGCAGGGGCCAGGAGGAGGTCGTAGAGTGTGCGCGCCGCGCCGCCGAACAGGAGGTCGCGCTCCGCGAGCTGACGGCGGAAACGCCCGACGCGGTCGAGCAACTCCCGCCGCTTCACGTTCAGCGTGTAGACCTTCAGCGACGGGGCCGCCGCACGCCCCGCGTCGGTGAGGACGAAGAGGAAGGTCTGCTCGTCGCCGACCACGTACTCGATCAGGGCCGTGTCCGGGCGGCCGAGCTGATCGTTCAACTGCGCCAGAGACGCCTGCGGCGCCTCGCCCCTCTGCAACCTCAGCTCGGGGTGGAGCGCGTAGAGCGCGTTGGTGTAGGCGTCGAGGTCGAGGCGCGCACGGTCGAGCCGCGCGTTCAGGTCTGCGAGGCGCGCGGCTGAAGGGCGCGCCTGCGCCCCCTCGCGCTGCGCCTGCGCGTTGAGCGCTGAGAGTTCCCGGCGGAGCGTTCGCTCCCGCTCCCGCTCGACCGGCGTCAACGACTTGTCGATGTTACTGCGGCCGGCGCGAAGAACGTCCAACAGCACCCGCCCCCTCGCGCGTTCGGCGTATTGCAGGGCTTCTTCGTGGCGGTTCTGGGAGACGAGGAGCGCGACCATCTCGGCATAGGGTGAGATTTTATCCGCGAAGAAATACTGGCCCTCCTGCTCGCCCCCTGCGGCCCGCGCCCGCACGGATTCGATTGTGCCGATGGCTTCGTCGAGGGCCGCGCGCGCCTCGGCCGTGTGTTTGAGCGCGCGGTGGGCGCGGCCCGCCACGGCGCGGGCCGGCCAGAGTCCCCCCAGGTAGCCTATCTGCTGGGCGAGCGTCGCCGCGCGGGAGGCCGTCTCCACGGCCTTCTCACTGTCACCCTGCGTCTCGTAGGCGAGGCCGAGCATGTTCAGCGTGTCCACGCTCCGCTCCTTATCGCCCGCCCCCTCTTCCAGCGCCAGCGCCCTTTCGTAGAACTGCCGGGCCGAGGCCGCGTCGCCCTGCGACAGGAGCACGTTGCCGAGGTTGTGCAGCGTGCGCGCGACGCGCGGCTTGTTGCCTAACGCCTCGCGCAGAGACAGGCTGCGCCGCAGACTCTCCAATGCCAAATCGTAGCGGCCGACCAGGCGGTAGCCGTCGCCGAGCGCGCTCAGGGCGGTGGCGATGCCTTCCTTATCACCCAGAGATTCGCGGAGCGCGAGGCTCTTCTGAAAATAGTCGAGCGACAGGTTGTAGTTGCCCTGATGCTGATGGATGTCTCCGATGTTCAGCAACGAGATCGACATCCCGAGTTTGTCGCCGAGCGCGGCGCGCAGGTCGTGGCTGCGCTGGTAATACTCCAACGCACGCGCGTAGTCGCCCCACGATTTGTAGAGGATGCCGATGTTGTTGAGGGCAGTTCCAATCCTGATTTTGTTCCCCTGCTCCTCGGCGGCGCGCAGACTCCGCTGGTAGAAGTCCAGCGCGAGGTCGTATTCGCCCCGCTCGCGGTGGACGGCGCCGATGCCGTTGAGCGCGCCAGCGGCGGTGTCTTTGTCGTCCGAGCCTTCGAGCAACTTCAGGGCGGCTTGGAAGGCGTCGAGCGCCGCGTCGTACTCTGCCTGAAAGTAACGGAGGACGCCGATGCTCGTCAGCGTCCGCGCCATCCCGGCCGGGCGGCCCAGAGCCTCCCAGCGTTTGACGCTCTCGTCGTAAGACTCCGTCGCCTTCGCGTAATCGCCCTGCGCGCGGTAGACGCCGCCGAGGTTGGCGAGCGTCTGCGCGACACCCTCCGCGTCGTCAAGCCTTCGCGCGACGCTCAAGGCCGCCCGGTACGTGGCTAGTGCCCGCACGTTATCGCCGTCGGCCCTGAGCCGCTCGCCGCGTGCGCCGAGTGACCTGCCGAG
This sequence comes from Pyrinomonadaceae bacterium, assembly GCA_040510435.1. Lineage (GTDB taxonomy): Bacteria > Acidobacteriota > Blastocatellia > Pyrinomonadales > Pyrinomonadaceae > QHXN01. The sequence continues at coordinate 2,627 of JBEVJD010000248.1, forward strand.
GTCGGCCGTCACCAGTTCGGGACTCGCCGTGAGCAGCCTCTCGCGCTCGCCCTCCGAACCGGCGGCGACGAGAGCGCCGGCCAACTCCTCCGCGGCGGCGCTCAGCACCGCGCCGGGCGTCGCCGCCGGCTGCGGCTGTTGGACGGCCGAGCCGGATGATGTGAGCAGGCACAACGCGGCGACGACCGTCAGTGTTCGGCGCAGATGGGCGTAGGGCATGAGGCGGTCTCCTGTCTGAAGCCGGAGGATTCTATGTTCCGCTATCGGCGTTTGCAACGCGGGACTGAACGCCCCGGCGAACTCTAAAGAGTCGGAGCGCCCCGCCGCACTGTTGAAGGCGGCGGGGCGCTCGTTTGTCGCGCTGCCAATCCTACTCGTTAAGGAGCGGCGGCGTTCCTTCAGCGCACGAGCCGCGCGTTGGCCCAGTCGCCGTGGTCGCAGGTGTAGCCGTTGCCCGCATCAGTCACCTTCAGCTTAAGCTCCTGCACGCCCGCCACGTTCACGTTGACGGTTTGCGTCGCCGTGTTGCCTACCATCTCGCCGCTGTCGTATAGCATCACGCCGTCCGCGATGACGTAGAATCTGACCGAGCCGCAGCCCCCTGCATCGACTTCGTCGTCGAGCCCCACGTCAGAGATGAACGAGGTGTAGCGCCCCCAGAGGTTGTACGTGACTTCGGAAGGCGCGTTCCAGAGCGGATGGACGCCGAGCCCCTTGGGGTAGACGACACCATTCAGAGTAATCGGAGTCCCGTTGACGCTCACGTCGAGGCGCGGCACCCCACTGTTGTCGATGGGCACCCCCGCCCAGAGGAGGTCGCTGACGTAATCGAAGGGCGCCGGGCAGGGCTTCGGCACGGCGGGGCGGAACGGCCGGAAGAAGAAGTCGGCCGTCTGGTTCGCGCTCAAACTGGCGAAGGCGCTGAAGGGCGGGGCGAAGTCTCCACCCTGACCCGCGGGAACCTGCGGAGTAATCACGTAGTCGGCGCCGCCGGGAAGCCCCGGGAAGGCGTAGTTGCCCTGTGCGTCGGTGGTGGTCGAGCGCGTGAGCGTGCCCCGTGCGGATTGCGCCGTGACGGCGACGCCCGCTATGGCGAACCCGCATTCATCTGTGACGCGCCCGCTGACGGCGTACCTGCACTTCCCGCCGCGGGCGGCGCGCGCCGTGGCCTCGATCTCTTCGCGCGACAGCGCGCGGTCGTAGATGCTCACCTCGTCCAACGCGCCGGAGAAATGCGTGATGGGCTGTCCGCCGCCGGGGCGGTGACCGAGGTAGAGGTCGTAGGAGGTCTGGGGCGTGACGCCAGGGAAAGTTCTCGGCTTACCGGTCGGGACGCCGTCGAGATAGAGCTGCGTCGCGCCGGACGCTTTGTCGAAGGTCAGCGCCACGTGATGAAAGACGTTCGGCTGGAGCCGGGCCGCCCCGCTACCGATGCGGTGCTCCGACCCGTCGGTGCCGACGATGTTGGCGTAGACGCCGCCGGCGCCGGTCAAACCGTCCACGTCCACGTTCAGCCACAGGTGGACGCCGTATGCGCCGCCGCTGTTCCACTCCACGAGTGGCTGCCACGACACGACGTTCGAAGGGTTGACCCACGTCTCGATGGTGAACCCGCCGCCCGCGCCCACGTCGAGCCGGGGCGAGCCGGGCACCTTCACGAAATCGTCGATGCCGTCGAAAGCGAAAGCGGAACCGACTTCACCATCCGTGGTGAAGCCCGCGCCGTTCTGCAACGTGCCGTGGTTGCTGCCCATCACGTCTTCAGCCGTGTCGTCGCCCGTCCACCAAGCCACCATCCCCGGCGCGGGCGTGGCGCACGTGCAGGGCCGCAGGGAAAGGCGGCAGTCAGTTTGAGCGCTCGCCGGCAGCGCGGCGACGGCGACGAGGAGCGCCGTCAGGGACAGCGCGAGCAACCTGTTGACGAAGGTATGAAGCTTATGATTCCTGAGCATGATGTTGACTCCTCTATGAGGTTCGTCCTCTTTTACAGAGGCCCTTGGTTTATCTTTCGCCGCGTCGCGCCCGGCGAACTCTTATCAAAGGGGCGCGGCCGAGACGGCGTTATCAACTCGTACGCAGGGTGTGAGGCGGGGCGGGCGGGCTTATTACTACGGGCGTCATTTTTTTTCGCCGGACGTAAACTTCGCCCGGCGGCCGGATAGTCCTGACTTTATGGAGGGCGTCGGTTATAGTTCTGGCAAACTCTGCGCGGGCCTGGGGATGGAGACCACACGGGTTGACGAAGTGCTGCTGCCTTTCATCAACGCCTCAGACGAGGCGGAGGCAGAGCGTCAACTGTCGCGCCTCCTGACGGATCACGCCGAGCCGACCGTGGCGCGCGTCGTCAGGCATAAGGCGGGCGCGGCGCGGGCGCACTCGCGCCGCGCCGACGAACTCGCCAGGGCCGAAGACGTGCGCGGCGAGGTCATGCTGCAACTCGTCGTGCGCCTGCGGAACTTCCGCGCCGACTACTCGACGCGCCCCATCGCCGACTTCAACGCCTACGTTGCCGCCGCGACCTACAACGCCTACGACCGTCACATCAGCCGCATGTACCCGCAGCGCCGCCGCCTGAAGAACGGCCTGCGTTACCTGCTGACGCATCGCGGCGGCTTCGCCCTCTGGCAGACGACGGACGGCGCGTGGGTCTGCGGCTTCGACCGCTGGCGGGCGGCCGCGCGCGGCGCGGAAGGTTCCGCCTACGGCAGCCTCCAACAGTTGCGGGAAGACCCGCGTGCCTTCGCGCGCGGCGCGAGCGAGGAGCAGCACTGGCACGACCGCAAGCACGCCTACGAGTTGTTGAGCGCCGTCTTCGAGTGGGCGGGCGTTCCGGTCGAGCTGGACGTGCTGACGGGCGTCGTGGCCGACTGGTGGAACGTGACGGACGAGGAGGTCGCGCTCGACGCCGGGCGGGACTCCGGCGGCGGCGACGGCGCGGCGGAGCAGTTGGCGGCCAGTCAACCGGCGGCCGCGGCAGAGGTCGAAAGCCGCATGCACCTCAAGCGGCTCTGGGACGAGATCGTCGAGCTGCCGCCGCGCCAGCGCGCCGCGCTGCTGCTGAACCTCCGCGACGAAGGCGGGCGCGGCATCGTCGATCTCTGGATCATCGTCGGCGTCGTGACGCCGGAGGCGCTGGCCGAGGCGTTGGGACTTGAGGCGCGCGCGTTCGCCGAACTGTGGAAGGAGTTGCCGCTCGACGACAACCGCATCGCCGCACACCTCGGGCTGACGCGCCAGCAGGTCATCAATTTACGCAAGTCTGCGCGGGAACGCCTCGCGCGCCGCGTCAAGGCTTTCTGAAGACGCGCCGGGGAGAAATTCCCGCGGCAAAATTAAAGGAACCCGGATGGTAATATCGTCTCCGAAACCGCCTCTTAATGAACGACGGGAGAACTGCACTTAACGACAATGAGCGTCACGGAACATCTGACGGGCGAGGCGATTGAACTCTATCGCACGCGGCGATCCTCCGCCGCGGAGACCCTCGCGGCTCAGCATCACGTCGCCGGCTGCGCGGACTGTCGCGCGCGTCTGGCAGCGGCGGTCGAGGCGGACGCTGCCCTCCCGAGCCTCCGCAAACAGATGGCGCCGGCAGAGGACGACGCCTTCGGGGCGGACTCTCATCTGTCGTACGAACAGTTGTCCCTTTACGTTGACGGCGGGCTCGACGAGGTGGAGCGTGAGATAGCCGACAGTCACCTCTCGTTTTGCGAGGACTGCGCCGCCGACCTCGCAGACCTCCGGCAGTATGCAAGGCTCGCCGCGAGCGCGGAGCCAACGCCGGCGGCACGTCCCGCCCGTGACGAGTCTCCTTCGTTCTGGCGACGCTTCGCCGCGCTCCTCGGCTCCTTCGCGCGGCCACTCCCGGCAACGGCCGCGGCCGCGCTCGTCCTCATCACGTTGGGAGGCGTCTGGCTCGCGACCCGCGACGGCGTCGCGCCGCCGGTAGATGAATCGGCGCGCGTCAGGCCCGAGACTAATCAGGCACCCACGCCAGCCGTCGCGCCGGAGCAGAAAAACGTTCCTTCTCCGACGCCGCCTCCCGTCGAGACGAGCTCCGCGCCGATTGTTGATAACTCCGGCCGCCCCTCTCCGTCCCCTGCCCCTCCGGCGATTGACGCGCCCCGCGCGCCCTCGAACGTCGCAGCTCCGGGCATCAACCCGGCGCCGCCCGCGTCGGAACTCGTTGCTCTTAACGACGGAGGTTCGCACGTGACCCTTGACCGGCGGGGGCGTCTGAAAGGTCTGGAAGGAGCGCCACCCGACGCGCGGCTGGCGGTGAGCCGCGCACTGCGTTCGAGAAGTATCGAGACCGCTTCTGCACTAAACGGCCTCGCGGAGGACGAGGGCGACACTTTAATGGGAAGGGGCGGCACCGTCGGCGCGTCATTCGCGCTACGAGGGCCGGTCGGCAAGGTCGTCCGCGAAACGAGGCCCGCCCTCAGTTGGAGTCCGCTCGCGGGCGCGAGGTCTTATACCGTCGCCGTCGTCGATTCAAAATTCACGCCCGTGGCGCAGAGCCGCGCTCTCAATCAGACCTCCTGGACGACGGACGCGGCGCTGGCTCGCGGGGCGGTCTATTCCTGGCAGGTGACGGCGACGCTGGAGGACGGCACACAGGTCACCGCGCCCGCCGCGCCCGCGCCTCAGGCCCGCTTCCGTGTGCTCGACGCGGAGGCGCACGACCGGCTGACGCGTTTGGAGAAGGCTGCCCCGAACTCGCGGCTCGCGCGCGGTGTCGCCTATGCACAGGCGGGATTGCTTGACGAGGCGGAGGCGGAGTTGAAAGAGTTGCTCAAAGAGAATCCGCGCTCGCAGGTCGCGCGTGACCTGTTGCGGAGCCTGCGGCAGCCCTCCCGTCCCAAACGTGCGTTGCCTTAATCTTTCCTTAACTCGCCGAAGTCGTCACCGCCTCGGCGACGCGTAAAGTCACACACTCCGAACAGCCCTTCCGGCAGGCGTCATTTCGCACGGTCTACCGGCCGGGCGTTTTTTTTGCGTGGCTGGTAATACCGCCCGGCCTTCACGCCTCTACACGGTTGTTATCACATCTCGTCAGTCCGCTTTCAGGAGGCCACACCGTTGCACTCTACGATTCGACGCTTGAGCCTGCGGTTCCGTATCACGCGCCTGCTCGTCTGCTTGCTCTCGCTCGCCGCATTCGCGCCCGCCGCGGCCGGGCAGTCAGTCTCTCCCACTTTCACCCTGACCGGCGACCTGCAAAGTCTGACGGACTCCTGGGCTTCGTGGGGACGCGACCCGCTTAACTCGCGCTTCAACCCGTTCGCCACGCGCATCCGCCGCTCGAACGTGAACCGGCTCCGACTCAAGTGGGCCTTCGCCTTCCCCGACGGCGTCACCTCGGCTTCGAGCCAGCCGGCCATCGTCGGCGACACGCTCTACGTCGGCGGCTGGAACGCGAAGGTCTACGCCCTCGACCGCGAGACCGGTGCGACCAAATGGACGTACGACACGGCCGACTTCACCGGCTCGGTCGAGGGCGGCGGCACGCAGTTGCCCATCGGCTTCAACGCCGTGCGCGACGCGCCCGCCGTCACGGAGGGGAAGGTCTACTTCGGCGACGTGCTGGGGAACGTCTACGCGCTCGACGCGCGCACGGGCGCGTTCCTCTGGGCGCGCAAGATCGACCAGCACTTCACGGCGCGCATCGTCGGCTCGCCCATCGTCTTCCGCGACCGCGTCTTCATCGGCCTCTCAAGTGTCGAGAGCGGCTACCCCATCGACCCGACCTACCCGTGCTGCACGTTCCGCGGCAAGCTCGTCGCGCTCGACGCCGCGACCGGCGCCGAGGCGTGGCACTACTACACGGTCGAGCAGGCGCAGCCGACCGGGTTCAACTCCATCGGCACGCCTCAGTACGGCCCGAGCGGCGCGGCGGTCTGGAGCACGCCCGCCATCGACCCGCTGTCGAACACCATCTACTTCGGCACGGGGCAGAACTACTCGAACCCCTCGTCCTCGCGCAGCGACGCGCTCATCGCGCTCGACCTCCGCACGGGGCGCGAGCGCTGGGCCGTGCAGCTCAAGCCCAACGACACCTGGAATCTCGCGTGCAACCCCGAGAACATCGGGCTGCCCGCGGGCAGCGGCCCCAACTGCCCGACCGCCGACCCGAGCGACAAGGACTGGGACGTGCAGTCGCCGAACGTCTTCGTCGCCGTCGTGGGCGGCCGCATTCGCAAGCTCGTTGGCGTCGGGCAGAAGAGCGGCATCTACCACGCGCTCGACGCCGCGACGGGCCGCATCGTCTGGCAGCGGCAACTGAGTCAGGGCGGGCAGGGGGGGCTCGCCGGCATCCAGTGGGGCACGAGTTGGGACGGCGAGCGCATCTACGTCTCGACGCACGACGCGCAGCCCGGCACGCTCTTCGCGCTGAACCCTTCGAACGGTCAGATCTTGTGGAGCAAGCCGAACCCCGCCGACGGCTGCGACGGTAAGCCCGGCCGCCCGCTCTGCCGCCTCGCCCTGCCCGCCGCGACGACCACCATCCCCGGCCTCGTCTTCCAGGGGAGTTGGGACGGACACCTCCGCGCGCACGACTCGCGCAACGGCCGAATCCTCTGGCAGTACGACACCTATCGCGCCTACGTGGGCGTCAACGGCTTTGCCGGCCAGGGCGGGAGCATCAACGGCGCGGGCGCGGTCGTCGTCGGCGACACCGTCTACGTCAACAGCGGCTACAGCGCGTTCGGCCCCGGCACTTCGCTCGCGGGCAACGTCCTGCTCGCCTTCACCCTCGACGCCAACTGAGCGA
>JBEVJD010000249.1:0-7066 GCA_040510435.1 Pyrinomonadaceae bacterium
CGTCGAAGTAATGGACGCCGGCATGCTCGCCCCACGTGGTGTCCACGCACACCAGTTCGACCAGCGCGCCGACGTCGAAGCGATAGAAGAGCCCAGGCTCGAGTGACGCCCGCCGCCGGTCCTGATGCGGCCCGAACCGCTCCTCGAGGTGGAAGTTGTCGGCCAGCTGGGCGCGATCGTCGTTGGCCTCGGTATCGGCCCCGTCGTGGTTGCCGGCCGTGGGGTACACCGGCAAGTGATCGATGAGGTAGCGGTAGGGCTGGTAGAAGGTGAAGTACCAGTCGTCGTCCTCGTCGCCGGTGTCGCCGCCTATCGGCAGCCCGAGGAATCCCCCGCGGCGGTAGATGTTGTCGCCGGTCGTGAGCACGAAGCGGACGTTCTCCTGCTCGCTGTTGATGGCGAGTTCGAGCGCGGCGGCCACCTGGCGCTGGCCGCGGTCTTTGTCCTTCTTGATGCCGACGCCGAAGTCGCCGATGACGGCGAAGGTGAAGGGGCGGGCCGGCGCCGACGGGTCGGGGAAGGTGCGGAAGCGGTTGACGTACGCCTTCGACCTCGGGCCGAGTCCCATCCCGTCTTTGCCCCTGCGCTCCCAGTTGCGGCGCGGCCCGTCGGCCCACGGCTCCGCCTCTCCGTCGGAGTTCACGAACAATCGGTAGGTGTATTCCGTGTCGGGCTTAAGGCCAACCACGAGACAGTGGTTCTTGCCCGGCACGGCGTCGGCCTTGATGACGGCGCCGGTTTGCACGTCCTCGACCTCGACGCGGGCCGGGCCGTAGGGCTTTGAGGCCGCGCCGATGGAGTCGCTGCGCGGCGGGTGGACGATGCGCCGCGGCTTGTCGGGCTCGCCGGTGTTGACCTCTTTTATCTCGTCGAGGTCGTCGTCGTCCACGAGCTTGAACTCCTCGCCGGAGTTTTTGACCCGGAAGTAGAAGGCGCCCCAGGAGATGAGCGCGGAGTTGTGTGTGAGGCCGGCGAGGGTGATGAACGGCTCGGAGTAATAATCAGGCATGGCGTCACTCTCCTTCGTTGCTGTGCGGGTGCGGCCGAGTCTTCGTTCCGCGGGACGAAGGTGCAACGCCGCGCGGGCACGCGGCGACAGATCGACGCTCACGACTTGCGACGAATCGGCGCTCACAATTTATATGAGGGAATCGCCCCCAAACGTTTCATCCGAAGGCTCCGGGCGGGTGGGATTGCTTGCCCTTGTGCTTAACTCATGACGCGCGGCCCCGGCGCACAGTGCAGCGGTCGGGCGGCGCGCTCGTTTCGGCGGGGGCAACGCGGAAGAGTGAATGTGAAGGAAGCAAAGAAGGCGTGTGCTGCGGGGGTGTGACGGTTGACGAGAGGCTCCGTTGTGCCGGGGGCAAGTGGAACGGAGTTGGCAGGGCGTTCGCGAGCGTGTATCGACCCTTGAGATTCGCACGCGATACGCGCCGTGGCGTCCGCCGTCTCGCCGCCCCGGCGCCTTCCGCTTGCGTCATTGACAAGCGGAAGGCGCCGGCGGGATGAAACGATCTGGCGGGCCGCCGAGCCGTCGAACACACGACTCAGCCCGGGAAGAATTTAACCACCTTCTCCTTCTCTCCCTCCTTGCCTGACGGCAACGGCTTGGCGTTAGGAGGTGTGATTTCGACGATCATCGTGGACTTGCGCTCGGCGTCGGGCGCCGCCGCCGCAGCCTTCTGCACTAACTTGTCGAAGACCGCGAAGAAGGTGGTCGGGCCGCCGCGCGCGTTCAGTACGGCGCTAATCTTAAGGAAGTTTTCCGACGCACTCTTAAGGTCTTTCTCGGGAATCGCGGCGTTCTGCGCTCTCGATTCGCCGATGACCCTGAACAACTCGGTGACCACGTTCACCATCTCGTCTTCCTGCTTGTAGTAGGTGAACAGGCTATCCTTCTGCTGTTTCGTCAGCGGTTGCGATTGTCCTTGCCGGAGGTGCCAGGCGGGGAAGATGATGGTGAGCGGTTCCAACATGAAGGGCTCGCGGTTCCCGATCTTCCGGTACGTCTGATAGACGGAGGTGCTGGTGTAGGCGAAGCCGAGCGGCGGGTCGTTGTTGTTATCCTTCCCCGTCAGGTAGGCGGAGATGAGCAGGCGCGCCGTGTCGCGCGTGTAGTCCTCAAGCTGTCGCTGCTGGTTCTTATCGTTCACGTCATACTGGAGGAAGGCCGCGCGGACGGCCGCGTCGTTGTAGCGCACGGCGTAGTTGACGCTGACCTTGCCGAGTCCCGGCGGGACGGGGAACTGGGTCGTCAGCTCACTGACCGTGACGGCGCTGCCGGGGCCGAGCTTCAGATGGTCGGCGAGGGCGAGGTACTGCGTTAGCTCCACGGGCCGCGTCCGCTCGTCCTCGTAAGACAGGTCGTAGTTGGCGGCCATCTTCGACAGCGTCTCGACGAGGAACTCCCCGTCGGGGCCGGCCGAGGGGGTGCCCTGCGGCTGGAAGGTCTGACCCATGATCGAGAGGGTGAAGTTGGTCTTAACCGACTCCTTGAACTTGTCCCACCCCTGCTTCTCGGTCGTCTCTTTGCCGCTCGTGTCGATGGAGTAGACGTGCAGCAGCCCGCCCGCGGGCGCGGCCTCGACCGAGTGCTCGGAGTGCTGGATGACCTCGGCCAGGTGGCGGTACTTCCAGTTCCAGATGGTCACCTGCACCTCGGTGCTCCTGGTCAAGTCTTCGGTGAACTTGTTCCTGTTGATGCGGACGGCGCCGGGCTGGTAGCGGTCGAGCACCCCGATGAAGTTGCCGCGCGAGGCCAGCAGCGCCAGCCCGGGCCCTTCGGGGTGACTGAGGTTGATCTCCACGTCGAGGAGCGCCTCGCCCTTCCTGGCCGACTTGTAGTTGAAGGCGACGTTGGCCGCGAAGCTCTGGTGCACCGCCTTCTTCAGGGTGTCGGCGTACGCCGCGCGGAAGGTGGCGATCTGGTCGACGGCGGCCTTGACCTTCTCGGCGGCCTTCTTGAAGTCGTCGTTGCCCTTCAGCTCGTCGAAGGCTTTGCCGATGAGGAGGGAGACGAGACCTTGAATCTTCTCGTCGGCCAGTTGCTTCAGCTCGGCCGCCTCGTCATACTTGGCCAGCTCGGTGAACAGCCCGTCGAGCGGGAACTCCTTCTTCGCCTCGGCGATGAGGTCGCGGACGAGCCCGTCGAGCTTGTCCTTGCCGCCGTCAACGAACTCCTTGGCCTTCTTCACCAGGGCGATGAACCTCTTGAACTCCGCGTCCACCAGCAACAGGTCGTTGAAGCGATCCTTCGACAGCCGCCGGATGAGGTCCCAGACCTCGCCGGCGGTCACCCCTTGCAGGGCCTCGCGGTTCGGAAGCGCGAGGATGCGGTCGAGCAGTGCGCTCAGTTGCGATAGCTTGCCGTCGAGGAAATCTTCGTAGAGGCCGATGATGCGCTCGTCGAGCTTCTCGTAGGCGTCGATGATCTCGTGCGCGCGCTTGAGGAACTCGGCCACCGTGTTGTTGTCGAGCGCCTTCTCGATCCACTTGTCGGCTCGCTTCAGGACGAAACCGGAGACGAGCTTCCCTAGATTCTGTTCGAGCTTGTCGAGAGACGCGTTCTCCTCGATGAGCGCCAGCTTGTCGAAGATGGCCTCGGCGTTGGTGCCGAGCAGGGCCGCCAGCAGCTTGTCGGGAGACTCGGGCAGCCCCTCCAGATTGGCCTCGGCCTGGAGGCCGATGTCGGCCGCGAACTCGGTCGTGGTCTCGCGGCTCTTGCGCACCACGAAGCGCGCCCAATCCGAGCCCTTCGCCCGCCGCGCCTCACTGGTGAAGGAGCCCGCCAGGCGGTACTTGAACGAGGCGCTGGCCGCGAGCTTCAACGAGTACTTGAGCGCGAGGCCGAAGTCGAGCACGTCAACGGACTTGGTGCCGCTGAACGAGTAGCCCCAGGTGGCCCCGGCGCTCAGGTCGAGGTAGCCTTCGTAGCGGAGCGCCAGCACCTCGCCCTCGGCGGGAACCTCCCCGGGTGAGTTCACGGCCTGCGGGAGGCGCGACTCGGTGAACAGGTCGGCCAGAATTTTGCGCGCCGAGTCTGACTTCTTAAACGGGACGAGCCGCTCGTAGGCGACGCTGGCGCCCGCCCCGATGCCGAAGGTGGTCTTAAGCGGCCCCGCCGGCAGGCTCCCGTCCAACTTGCCGGCCGCCGCCGCGCCCAGCAGCACGGCGGCGTAGAGGGTGTCGGCGCCGAAGTGCTCCTGAAGCTCGTAGCTCTTGATCAGCGGATCGGTCTTGCTGCGGATGAGGCGGATTTCACTATTCGCGCTGGCGCTCACGTCGGCATTGAGTTTCAGGCCCTTGTTAGAGGCGGACGGTTCGCCGAATTTGAACTTGCTGCCGACTCCGAGGGAGAGTTTGGCTACGGTCTCGGCGTCATCCGGAAAGCGCTGGTCGCCGGTGACGAGCGCTTCCCAACTATTCTGTGGGGTTGTGACCTCGAAGTTGCCGTTGCCTTCGAGGAACGACTTCTTGAACGTGTCTTCATTGATGGGAAACTTCAACACTGTCGGTTCTCACTTTCTTTGCTCAGCTTGGGGCTAAAAGTTAAGGGCTCGTTCCCGAACCCGATGAGGGACTCCGGAGTTTGAATGGATGCCTGCGCCGGGAAGGCTTTGGGGCAGGGGGTTTTCAGGAGTCTCGAAGGAGAATTCATCGCGCGGCATTTAATCGGGACGCGGCGGAAAATCGCTTGAGTCCAAACATCCGGCAAAAGGCCGCGCCGACGATTGAGCAGACTATCCTCGCGGCTGCGCCCCGCTCGCCGTGGTAAACGTGTCCGGCGGCACGCAGGCGCGGCTTAATAGTCGCGACTGTTTACACCTAACTATTGGGGAGTGAGATGGTTTTTTAGTGGCAGCAGGGTATCTCGGGTTGAGGCATAAAGGGCCGAAGGGCAGTAATCACAGGTCTCACCAGGGGCATTAAGATAGCCTCTTCACTATTAAAAACTAGTAGTTGTGTAGGAACTCGCCTCGCCGACCTCGAGGGTTAAAAACGGCGGCGAGGTGGAGGTAGAAAGAGCATTCGACACCATGAAACTGGCGAAGGGCAGACACTTTAGTCTGCCCTTCGCATATTGTCAAAATGTTTTTGCGCGCTGCCCGGACGTGATGGCGGCTGATGTGCGGCCGGGCTCATATCGGTATTTGACAGCCCGCCCGGTTCAGGCATATCTTGCCTGCGCCAGTTCCTTACGCTCTTACGCAACCCATTCAGCCCGGCCTTCTACCGTTCCGACACGAACCGGAATCGGTGTAGAACGGTCAGCGGTTTAAGTCTTCAACCAACTCAGCCCTGAGTTCTTGCCACACCAAAGGATAAGCATGGAAAAAGTGATCATCTCGGATTGGGATCCGATGAAGGGCAGTAAAGTTTACTTCGTCAACCTCCGCCCGCAGCCCGACAAAGAAGGCGACCCGCTGGGCGAGGTGACGGCCGGGAGCGTCGTCGAAAAGCTAGGTGAGAGCGCAGAGTGGTCGAAAGTCCGGCTGCCGCTCAGGACTGATGCTTACATCGGCGCCGTCGAGGGGTGGGTCATCACGAGACTGCTCAAAGAGGTTTCCGAGCAGGAGGCTGAGTTTTCGATTGACACAGACCTCAAGGCGGTCAGGAGCCAACTGACGGCGGAACAGATTGACGGCTATCTCCGGAGTAAGAATGCCCCCATCGCCGGCATCGGCAGATTCGTCGTCGAGACGGCCGCGAGAGAGAACGTCAACGCCACGTTCATCTGCGCGCTGGCGAATCACGAATCCAATTACGGCACCTCCCCCATCAGCAAAGAGAAGTTCAACCTTTTCGGGTGGAATGCCGTAGACGCGTCGCCCGGCGCCTCCGCGAATAGCTTCGACAGTTACGAACACTGCATCAGCTTCGTAGTGCAGAGGATCAACGAGCTGTACCTGACGCCCGGCGGCAAGTACTTCGTCGGCCGCCCGTGTCTGGGCGGTCATGCCGAAGGCTACGGCATGAACGTCAAGTACACTCCGACCGACCCGGTGTGGGGCAGCAAAGTGGCCGCGCACGCTCGCGCCATCGAGAACTGGGCGGAGGGCCGGCCGGAGTCGGAGCCGGAATCTAAGCCGGAATCCAAGCCGGAGCGGCCGTCTCCGACCACGCCGTCCAGGCCGGTCGGCGACTTGATCGCCGCCATCAATCGAGTCAACCCTTCGCACCGTTACTACCAGGCGCAAGACATCACCGGCGACCATGTAGCGGAGACCTTCTGCAACTGGTTTGCCGGCGACGTGCTCGCCCTGCTCAAAGTCTTCCTGCCGACCTACAAAGACGCCGACAACGCCGGTCATTACCCGCCCGGGCACCCGATTTACGGGAACGAGCCGAAGAACAAACCGTGGAGCGCGGATCTCCTGAACCGCTACTTCAGGGAGGGAGGGGGCGGTAAATGGCATAGGGTCACCCGCCGCGAAGCCGTGACGGAGGCGAACCGTGGCGGCATCGTCGTCGCCTCCGTGCCGAAATTCAGCGGCAGGTCGGGGCACATCGCCATCGTCAGGCCGGATAGCTCGGGGACGAACGTCCGCGTCGCGCAGGCCGGGAAGGAGTCCGGGCCGGACATGACCATCGAGAAAGGCTTCGGCCGTCTGACGGACAGCGCCGAGTTCTACAAGTACGGCGCCTGAGCCGTCACTTAGACGGGAATAGTCTCCGCCCTCTTTTTTGTAACCCACAGCGGCGTTCATACGGATGCGACGCCAGAGTGATCAGTACCACGCGCGGTAGCGGGTGGGCCGTCGGCGACACGGCTCCGCCGGCTTACGACGGCCCACCTGCTACTGCGGGGGGTACTGACCTGACTTGCCCCGCGACGGTCGCACTCGCCCGCACTCTGCTATAGATGCTCGCCTCAGCATGTCCGGCTGAACCCGCTCTTGCCGGCACCGCCGCAGTTCAGGCAGCACGCCCCGCATAATCGGGTAAAGCTTTTTCGCATAAGCCCTCGTTCATGGCGATATGTTGGCCGGACGCGGCGCGCCCTGTAGCTGCACAGGTAGCTGCGGCGCGCAGCACACTTTAGCCAACGCCTGCCGGTCGCGCCTCA
>JBEVJD010000250.1:0-14010 GCA_040510435.1 Pyrinomonadaceae bacterium
GTTGAGCGTGTGCCCGGCCCACCACGAGGGGGGCTCAAGTTTCTCGACGTGCGGGACGTGATTCTGCGCGCGCGCCGCCGCCACCGCGAGCACGACGAGCGCGCACGCGGCAAAGGCTTTCGCGAAAGGATTCGGCACTCTCCGTCTCATCAGATGCGCGGCCTCTCTTTTAGCAGTAGACAGTAGTCAGTAGTCAGTAGAAAAACATTCGGCGCTCGAACCGTGCGGTTGTCATCGTCAACTTCCTCAAAGCGAAGCCTACTGACTACTGACTACTGTCTACTGTCTACTGCCTTTTCAGCGTTCGCACGTAGGCGATGGCGGCGGCGATTTCCTGCCGCGTGAGCTTCTTCTTGAAGGCGGGCATCTGGCCGAGCCCGTTGGCGACCGCCCCGGTCATGCGCGCGTTGCTGCGCTGGCGCTGCCACGCCGGGTCGGTCATGTCGGGCGGCTCGACGATGTCGGCCATGCGCGTGCGCCCCGCCCCGTCCGCGCCGTGGCAGCGCACACACTTCGCCTCGTAGACGGCGCGCCCGCGCTCGACCTGCGACGCGGCCTTCCCCTTCTGCGCCCCCAACGTTGACGTGCCGCCCGAGGCGGCGGCCGCTGCGATAAGAACGACGACAAGCAGAGTCACGAACACTTTCAAAATCTTCGTCACGGAACTTCACCCTCTGAATTAACGAATGTCTGGACGAGAGTCGGGCGGCGGCAGCGCGCCCCCCGCCGGCGCGGCGGGCATGCCCGACTCGGCGGCCTTGCGCGCCTCCTCCAGGCGCTTGAACGTCTCAAGCTCGCGCTCGGCGTCGGCCTTCCGATTCAGGCGCGAGTAGGCGAGGAAGAGTTGGTAGTGCACGCCCGGGTCTTCGCCCGAGATGCGCGCGCCGCCTTCCAGAAGCGGCAGCGCCTCGGCGTAGCGCTTGAGGCGCACGAGCAGGCGGCCGAGGTCGTAGGCCGCCGGGTAGTTTTTGGGGTCGAGCGCGAGCGCGCGGCGCAGTAGTCGCTCGGCCTCCTCGTGCTCGCCGCGCTCGGCCGCGAGGAAGCCGAGGTTGGCGTAGGCCGCGGCGTTGTCGGGTTGTATTTCGACGGAGCGGCGGAAGAACCCGGCGGCCGCGTCGAAGCGCCCCTCGGCGCGCGCGGCGTAGCCGGCGAGGTACTGGAGCGCGGCGTCTTTGGGGAAGCGCGCGAGTCCGCGCTCGAACTGCTCGCGCGCCTGCTGGTAGTTGCGTGCGCGGAAGTGCGCGACGCCGAGGCGCACGTAGTAGACCGGCTTCGAAGGGTCTAACTCGACGGCGCGCTCGTAGAAGGGGACGGCGCGCTCGCCGCGGCGGTGCTTGACCAGCTCCTCGGCGATCATGAAGTTGGCGTCGGCGTGTGCGGCGTCGAGCTTGAGGACGCGCTGCCAGAGGCCGACCGCGTTCTCGCTCTCGCCGCGCGCGGAGGCGACGAGGCCCAGACGGTAGAAGACCTCGGCCGAGTCGGGCTTGAGCGTCGCCGCCTCACGCAGATGGCGCTGCGACTCCTCGAAGCGTTCGAGGTAGGAGAGCGCGACGCCGAGGTTGAAGAGTACTTCGTAGTTGTTCGGGCGCAGCTCGTTGGTGCGCGCGAAGAGGCGCGCGGCCGTCGAGTAGTCGCCGCCCTCGGCGACCGCGAGCCCGAGCGAGAAGAGCGTCCGCGCGTCGTTGCCGTCGTAGGACTCGACCGTCTCGATGAGCGGCGCGGCGTGGGACGCGCGCCCGGCGCCGAGGTATGCGGTGACAAGCACGAGCATCGCCGAGAGTTGGCGTCCACCCGGCGGGCTCGCGGCCGGCCGCCCGTCGCGGACGCCGGCCGCGCGTTCGAGCAGGGGCACGGCCGCGTTGTAATCCTTGCGCGCGAGGTGCAGGAGCCCGAGGTTGTAGGCGGCCTGCGCGTGCGCGGGCGCGAGTCCGAGCGCCTGCTCGAAGAGTCGCGCGGCCTCTTCGGCGCGATTGGTGTTGACGAGCACGACGCCGAGGTTCGTCAGGGCGCCCGCCGAACGCGGGTCGAGCCGCACGGCCTCGCGCAACTCGCGCTCGGCCTCTTCGCGGCGGCCGCGCCGGTCGAGGATGACACCGAGGAGCGCGCGCGCCTCCGCGTCGCGGGGCTCGGCCGCGATGGCGCCCCGCGCGGCCACCTCCGCATCTTCCAGACGCCCGGCCAGCAGCAGCGCCGCCGCATCGCGCACCGCGGCCGAGTCGCCCCCGCGCCTGTTGCCCGGCTGTTGTCTCGCGCCCCCCGCGGGAGCCTTGCGGCGCTGCCGGCCCGCGGCCTCCGCGACGTTGAAGAGGCAGAGCGCGAGCAGGCAGAGCGCGGGCAGCCATCTGACGCGCGCCCACACACTCATGCTGCTGCTGACGGATTCGGGAGACACCCTGCGAGACTTCCCTTCTTCAAGGCTTCGGCGGGGGCTGCGCGCCTGAGCCCGGCACGCCCGCGGCGCGGCGCGACTCGTGTATGCGGCGGACGATTTCGGACTCGGCCGCGGCCTCCTCCCTGCGCCCCAGCCGCTTGTAGGCGAGCGAGAGCTGGTAGTGCGGCTCGGGGTTGTCGGGCGCGAGCGCGGCGGCGCGCTTGAGGTGCTCGACGGCCTCGGCGGCACGACTGCGCGCGACGAGCGCGCGCCCGAGCGTCACGCGCGCCTCGTACAGGTCGGGCTTGATTTCGATGGCGCGCGAGAGTTCGCGTAAGCCCTCTTCGACGCCCGCGCCGCCCCTCTTGACGAGCAGCACGCCCAGACCCAGATGCCCCTCGGCCTCGTCGGGGCGCAGCCTCGCCAGTTCCCTGTAGGCGTCGAGCGCCTCGGCGTCCGCGCCCGCACGCTCCAACGTCGTGGCGAGGAAGAAGTGTGCGCGCGCGTCGCCGGGCTTGAGCGTGCGGGCGGCGCGGAAGGCGCGGGAGGCGCCCGCCGCGTCGCCCGCGCCGTAGAGCGCGCGCCCCAGGGTGAACTGCGCGTCGAAGTTTCGCGGCGCGAGGTCGGCCGCCTGCCGCGCCGCCACGAGCGAGCCCGCGTCGTCGCCGCGCACGGCGAGCACGACCGCGAGCAGCACGAGCGCGTCGGCCGCCCCCTCCTTCGCCCCGCCCGCGGCGAGCGCGACTTCGGCCGCGCGACGTGCGAAGGGCTCGGCCTCCGCCGCGCGCTTCGCGTTGAAGGCCGAGAGCGCCGCGCCGTAGAGCGTGGCCGCGTCGTCGGGTCTCCGCGCGGCGAGCGCGCCGAAGAGAGCGGCGGCCTCATCGAAACGCGCGGCGCGGATGAGTTCGTAGCCGACGGCGCGCGCCTCCGCGAAGCCCGCGTCGTCGAGCGCGCCGCCGCGCGCGCGCGCGATTGTCTGCCGGATTGAGTCTGCCGAAGGCCCCTGCTGCTGCTGCTGACGCCGCCCGGCCACGTCCTGCCACGGCGACGCGTGCGCCGGGCGCGACCACGCGCACGAGCAGAGGAGCGCGGCCGCCGCGAGGAGCCGCGCGGCGCGGCGGACACTTTGTCGGCGTGAATACATCGGGGTTTCGAGGGCGCCCGCGCTGCCCTGCGGCGGGGCGTCCCGTGTCGGCGGAGAGACGGTTGACAAGTTATCCGCTCCCGCCGGCAAACTCAAGCAACGCGCGCCGGAGGCTCCGCGCGCCCCTAATGGTCGAAGTGGCGGGCGTCCTTATGCGGGACGCCCGCCACCTGGTCTGTCAACGCGGAAGGCCCTCGCGGGGCGCCCGGTTTAGAACTCCAACCTGAGCCCGAACTCTATCTGGCGGCGGCGCTGCTCGGCGGTGTCACGGCCGAAGTCGCCGCTGTTGAGGTCTGTGTTCGGGCGGAAGCGGTTCACGTGGTTGAAGAGGTTGTAGACCTGCGCGCGGAGCTGGACGTTGAAGTCTTCGTGGAAGCGGAAGTTCTTGAAGATCGACGCGTTGACGAACTCCTGCCGCTGGCCGCGGAAGACGTTGCGCCCGAGGTTGCCGAAGGTCGGCCCCGTGGGGTCGCTGGCGAAGACCGGAGTGACCGCCGCGCGGAAGGCCGCCGCGTTCAGTTCGCGCCCGGCCGCGAGGTCGGCGGCGGTCGGCGTCGGGTCGCCGACGAGGTCTACGCGCCGGCCGTTGGCGAAGACCGAGTAGACCGGGCCGCTCTGGACGTAGAGATCCGTGTTGAGCTGCCAGCCGCCGACGAACAGGTTCGCCGCGCGCGAGATGTCGGAGCCGTAGCGCCGGCCGCGCCCGAAGGGCAGCTCCCACACGCTGGCGAAGCTGAAGCGGTGGCGCACGTCGAAGTCGGAGTTGCCGCGGTCAAGCTCCGGCCGCAGCGGGTTCGAGAAGCCGCAGGTCGAGGGGCCCGTGCCGCCCGTGCAGAAGTTGCCGGGCGAGTTGTCGATGGAGTGCGACCAGACGTAGGAGGTGATGAGCGACAGCCCGTCGGTGAAGCGCCGCTCGACCTTCGTCTGAAGACTGTCGTACTGCGAATCGCCGATGTACTCGACCGACTGGACGGTGCCGCGCGTGTTGACGAGGCGCGCGCCGGGGAAGCCGCCGCTGCTGTTGCCGAGGTTGCGGACGACGAGCAGGTTGCGGCCGCGGCTGCCGACGTAGCCGACCTCGGCCAGCCAGTTCGCGCGGAACTCCCACTGCCCTGTCAGGTTGAACTGGTGGAACAGCTCGTTTTTGATGTCCGGGTCGAGGCGGACGACCGTGGCGCCGCCCGCGGGCGTGAACGACTGGCCGGGCGCGATGTTGAGCGCCACGAGCGGGAGCGGGATGCCCGTGTCGAGGTTGAAGCTCGCGGGCAACTGCGGGCAGGCCGAGGTGCCGACCTGGGTGAAGCTGCACCCGTAGCTGCCGGCCTGCGGCGAGTTGGCCTGAAGGATGCCGGGGATGCCCGGCGTGTCCACCGCGTACTTGATGGCGTAGCCGCCGCGCAGGACGACCGTCTTGTCATCCTTGAAGCCGCTCCACGCGAAGCCGAGCGACGGGCCGAAGTTGTTGTGGTCGCTGTTGACGAGGTCGCGGCCGCCCGGGGCGTTCTCGCCCGCGCGCGTCAGCGTGTCGTTGGCCGGGTTGTAGTTGGCCTGCGCGTCGAAGCGCTCGACGGGCTGCGTGAAGATGTCGTAGCGCAAGCCCAAATTGAGCGTCAGCGTCGAACTCACCTTCCAGTCGTTCTGGCCGAAGAAGCTGATCTCCTTGTTCGAGAGGAAGGGCGGCGTGCCCGGCGTGCCGCGGCTCGTAAAGCCCGGCGTGTAGCCGAAGAGGAAGTTGGCCTGGCCCGAGCCCGAGTCGGTCGGACCGAAGACGCCGTTGTAATTGCCCGCGAGGAAGCCGCCCGCGGCCGTGCCGTACTGATACTGCCCCTTGATGGCGCCCGCGCGGCCGGCGTCGAAGTTCGAGTTCTGGCGGATACGCAGGTCGCCGCCGAACTTGAAGGTCGAGGTGCCGCGCACCCACGTCAGGCCGTCGGCGAAGCTGAAGTTGTTCGAGGTGAAGTAGAAGGGCCCGCCGTCGCCGATGAACTCCAACTGATTCTGACGGCCGCGCTGGAACGGCTCCTCGACGCCGAGCAGGACGGAGCCCGTGCACTCGCCGCAGACGTTCGTGTTGGCGATGCCGAGGTTGGCCGAGATGTTCGGGTCGAAGCCGAGCGCGCCGCCGACGCCCGTGTTGAAGATGCCGATCTCAACGCGGGTCGCGCCGAAGCGCGCGTCGTTGATGACGGTGGGCGAGAAGATGTGCGTCTCGCCCAAACGGACGCCGCGCGAGTCGCCGAACTCGTTGCCCGCGCCGAAGCCCGAGGGCAGGTCGTTGCCCGTCGGGCTGGAGCCGAGCGGGAAGTTGTTGTCGCGCCCGCGGCTGCTCTTGTCGCTGCTGTAGGCGAAGAAGATCGAGTCGCTGCCGCTGATGTTGTGGTCGAAGCGCAGCCCGTAGCCGTCGCGGTTGTACTTCTCCTTGCGGTTGGTCGCGAAGTTGTCGAAGATGCCCGGCGCGTTCGGCAGCGGGTAAGCCTGCAAGACGTTGAGCGCCGCGGGCGAGAGCGGCACGCCGCAGTTGCGGATGTCGTTGCCGGCCGCCGCGATCCCGTTGGGGCAGAAGACGGTGCCGATGGGCGCCGTCACCGTGCCGTTGATGGTGTTGAACTGCCGCGACGAGCCGGGCTGTATCAACTCGGAGAAGTCGCCGACGCGCATGCGCGCGGTCGGGACGCTGACGAAGCCGAAGTCGCCCGTCGTCGAGGGCGTCGCGTTGCGCTGCCCCTCGTAGTAGAAGAACCAGAAGGTGCGGTTGCGCCCGTCGTAGAGGTAGGGCGTGCCCTCGCCGAAGCGCGGCAGGAAGACGGGGCCGCCGGCCGTGCCGCCGAACTGGTGCGTGTTGCGGTTGGTGAGGCCGCGACCCGCCGCGACGTTCTGCTTGTCCTGGCGCGAGAGCGCGCTCGCCACGCGACCCTGGTAGAACTCGTAGGCCGTGCCGTGGACGCGATTGCCGCCCGACTTCGTCGTCGCGCTGATGATGCCGCCGCCCGCGCGGCCACCCTCGGCCGGCGCGACGCTGGTCTCGATCTTGAACTCGGCGATGGCGTCCGGCGGCGGGTAGATGCCGATCTGGCCGAACTGACCCTCGTTGTTGTCCGCGCCGTCGAGCGTGAAGTTGTTGTTGGTCGGCCGCGCGCCGTTGACGACGAGGACGGAGCCGCCCGACTCACGGAAGCGCGTGGACTCGGTCGAAGTGCCGACGGGGTTGCCGCCCGACTCGAAGTTGCCGCCGCCGCCGATGACGCCCACGACCGGGCGCGTCACGCCGGGCGAGAGCGTGGCGAGCAAGGTGAAGTTGCGCTGCGAGATGGGGAGGTCTGTGACCTGCTTGCCCGTGATGAGGTCGCCGCGCACGCTCGTCTCGGTCTCCGCCAGCGGCGCCTCGGCCGTCACGGTGACCGTGCCGCCGCTCACCCCGCCGGCCGTCAGCGTCACGTCAATGGCCTGGCGTCCGGCCGTTTCGAGCTTGACCTCCTCGACGACTGACTGGCTGAAGCCGGTGGCGTCCACCGTGACGCGGTAAACGCCCGGGTCGAGCGCCGGCATCGTGTACGTGCCCTCGTCTCCGGTCGTCGCCTCGCGCGCCTCGCCCGTGGCGACGTTGGTCGCCGTGACCTTCGCGTCCTTGACGACCGCGCCGGTCGGGTCGTTGACTGTGCCCGTGATGGTGCCCTTGTTGGACTGCGCCGTGGCCTGGAAAGCGAAGGCGACGACGACAAGGAGAGCGCAGCCGGTGCGCCGGAAGAGACGGGAGACTGTGCGGAGTGTAGTCATAACAAACCTCGATTACGGACGGGCGCGCCGCGCCCACCAGCCTTGAACCGAAAGCCGCAGACTCACACCAAAACTGACAGGTGTGCGACGGCCTTTGGCGTTAGGCCGTCTGACGTTTGGGAGCTATTACTAGAAGAAGTGTATTGCCTGACCGTTTGTTGCCTGTCCGAACGAAGTCTTTGTAATACAGATTCAGAAGCCTGTCAACGAATTTCTCTCCGGCCGCCCCGGCGGGACGGCGGTGTTTCAATCACTGCCCGACTCCGCGAGCGACGCCTTGGCCTCGTCAATCAGTTTGTTGTTTCGCTCGTAGGAGTGCGGCTCGGCCTCCCCTCCGGTGCGGGGCGGGTAGATGTGTTTTTGGTAGACGGGGTAGGCGTCCGTGCGCAGGTGCGCGAGCATGTGGTGGCCGCGCCGCGCGGCGCGCTCGTGGCGCAGCGCCGAGATGTCCACGGGCGCGACGACGATGCGCTCGCCGGGGCCGGGGCTCGCCTCGGCGAGGACGCGGCCGTCGAAGTCAACGACCATGCTGCCGCCGGGCCACGAATAGGGCGGGTAGTGTTTGAGGCTCGCGCCCTGGTTGGCGGCGACGACGTAGGCCGTGTTCTCGATGGCGCGGCAGCGGTTGACCACAGTCCACCAGTCCATCGGCGGCGTCGCGCCCCAGGGATCCATGTAGGCCGAGACCCTGATTAAAACTTCGGCGCCGTTGGCGGCGAGCTGGCGCATGACCTCGGGGAAGAGCCAGTCGTAACAGATGGCACAGCCGATGCGCCCGATCTCGGTGTCGGCCACGGGGAACAGTGGCTCGTCGTAGCCTTCGAGGTCGTGCGGGCTCGCGTGCACTTCGTACGGAATCCACGTGTTGACCTTGCGGTACTTATAAAGCACGCCGCCGGGGCCGATGAGGCAGGTGGTGTTGAAGACGACGCCGGGGAATCGGTCGTCGCGCTCAAGCATCGTGCCCGACTGGATGTAGACGCCGTGCTCGCGCGCCTTCATCTCCAGAGCCTCCGTGTGCTCGTTCGGGATTTGGACGGCGAGCTTGTCCAGCAACTCCTTCACCGTCGGGAAAACCGGCGCGGCGTGCGCGAACTCCGGGAAGACGACCAGACGCACGGGCAGGAACGGCGCCGCGCCGGCCACCGCCGAGTCGATCAGCGACAGCATCCTCTCCGTGTTGCGCCGCATCTCGCGCCGCTCCAAAGGGTTCGGCATGTCCGTCTGGCAAGCCGCGACCGAGTACCTGATGTGCTCCATAAAACTCCTCTTAAGGATGACGCGACACAAAGAAAGGAACGGGTGGATTCTAAACAGCGCGGCCTTCGTCTGTCACCTTCGGGCGGGCGGCGCGGGCTCTGAAACCTGACCCCGCGCGTTGCGTTTGACTGGCGGCGCGGTGGCGTTCTAGCATCGTGCTTACCGCTCTTCCGTTCGTCTCTAAGCAATTGGATTTCATCCGAAAAACCGGAACCGGAGACCTGAACACGCACGGCGCCCGACGTGTCCGCGCCGGGGCGTCCCACCCTTCGACAGGAGTCTTCTATGAACCGCAAACGACCCTCGGCGCTCCTTCTGCTCGCGCTCTCGCTCTCGACGCTGATGGGAGGCATGCCGCGCGTGGCCGACGCACAAACTAACAAGGCCGTCTCGCTCGAATCGCTCGCCGAGGGCAAGACGGTCGGCGGCTTCCGCGCCGAGGCCCTCTACCTCAACGACTCGGACAAGCCCTTCGGGGCGCGGCTGCGTCACACGAAGACGGGCTTCACGCTCGATTACTTACAGATTCAGTCGGTGCCGCAGGTCTTCATGTGGGTCAACTCGTTCCCGACCTCCGAGCACGGCGAGGCGCACACGCAGGAGCACCTGCTCCTCGGCAAGGGCAACGTCGGGCGCGCGCACGCGGGGTTCGAGAGCATGTCGCTCGCCGGCTCGTCGGCCTTCACGCAGCAGTGGCGCACCTGCTACCACTTCCACACGGCCGCGGGATCGGAAGTCTTTTATAAACTCTTCGAGAGCCAGTTGGACGCGCTGCTCCACCCCGACTACACGGACGAGGAGATACGGCGCGAGGTGAGCCACTGGGGCGTGAGCGAGAACCCGGCGGACAAACGCTTGAGCCTCGAAGAGAAGGGCACGGTCTATCAGGAGATGCGGACGACCTACGACCGCCCCGTCAGCCGTCTGTTCCGCGCCATCAACCAGACGGTCTACGGCGCCGAACACCCGCTGGCGATGTCGGCGGGCGGCTGGCCCGACTCCATCCGCGAGATGAAGCCCGAGGACATCAAGAAGTTCCACGCGGACAACTACCGCCTCGGCAACATGGGCATGGTCGCCTCGTTCCCGAAGGAGATGCCTTTAGGCTCCGTGGTCGAGCGGCTCGACGCCATCTTCAACCGGCTGGAGCCGAAGCAGGAGAGCCGACGGTTCATGAGCGAGTCGGACATCCCGAAGGCCAAACCGGCCCCGGCCGGCACCATCCGCATGGTCGAGTACCCGCACAAGAACGAGCAGCAGCCCGGCTGGGTGCTGTTCGCGTACCCGGCGCAGCTCACGCTCGACACGAAGGAGAAGACGCTGCTGAGCCTCTTCCTCTCGAACGTCGCGGGCGACCCGACGACGAACCTCTACAAGCTCTTCGTGGACTCGAAGACGCGCGTGATGGAGACGGGCGCGAAGGGCGTCTTCGCCTTCCTCGACGACGAGATGGTCGAGGGCAACCCGGTCTACGTCGGCCTGACCGACGTGGCGCCCGCGAACATGACGGACGAGAAGATCGGGGCCGTGCGTCAGAAGGTCTCGGACGAGTTGAAGCGGGTCGCGTCGTTCGCGGACGGCTCGGCGGAGCTGAAGGAGTTCAACGAGCGGCTGAAGAGCCGCGTCATCCAGTCGCGCCGCACGCTCTCGAAGCTCGTCAACTCGCCGCCGGGCTTCGGCTTCCGCAGCGGCGACTCGGGCTGGATGACGCACCTCGTAGACCTCAACCGCACGCCCGGCTTCCGCAAGTCGGTCACGCTCAAGCCCGAGTTGTCGGCGGTCGAGCAGGTCATCTCTTCGGACAAGAACGCGTGGCGCGACCTCGTCGCGCGCTGGAAGCTCGTGGAGTCGGTGCCCTACGCCGTCGCCGCGAAGCCTTCGCCGCAGATGCTCGCGCAGGCCGAGGCCGAGGGCGCCGCGCGCGCGAAGGCCGAGGCCGGGCGCGTGATGAAGAAGTACGGCTTGACGGACGAGCAGGAGGCGTTGCGCCGCTTCAAGACCGAGTACGACGCGACGACCGCGGAGCTTGAACGGCTTTCGAGCCAGTCGGCGTCGCTCAAGTTTTTGGAGCGCCCGCCGCTCACGCTCGACGACCAGCTCGACTACAAGGTCACAACGCTTCCCGGCAACGTGCCGCTCGTCGCGTCGAGCTTCGAGAACATGACGAGCGCGACGACGGGGCTCGCCCTGCGGCTCGACGGCGTGCCGCAGGAGAAGCTCTTCTACCTCTCGGCGATGCCGACGCTTCTGACGCAGGTCGGCGTCGTCCGCGACGGCAAGCCCATCCCGTACGAGCAGATGAGCGAGATGCTCCGCAAGGAGGTGCTGTCGCTCAACAGCTACTTCGGCACGAACTTCCGCACGGGCCGCGCCGAGCTGGTCATGCGCGGCGCGGGCAACGACGCGGCCGAGTCGCAGCGCGCCGTGCAGTGGATGAAGCTCGTGCTCACCTCGCCCGACTGGCGGCCCGAGAATCTGGCGCGCATCCGCGACGTGGTCGATCAGGTCTTGAGCGGCATGCGCAACCGCACGCAGGGGTCGGAGGAGTCCTGGGTCAACGACCCGGCCAACGCCTACTGGCGGCAGGACAATCCCCTGCTCCTCTCGGTCGCGGCCTTCATGACGCAGTCGCACAACGTCCAGCGCCTCCGCTGGCTCCTCAAGGACGCGGGCGCCGACCGCGACGCCGTCGCCACGTTCCTCGACGCGCTGGCCGCCGCGCCGAAGCAGAACGCCGAGCGCGAGCACCTGAAGAACCTGCTGCAAACCTTCCAGAAGGGCGAGCTGAAGGATCGCCACTACAACGACCTGAAGTCCGCCTTCAACACGCTGCCGGCGGGCGCGAAGGCGCTGGCCGTGGACGCGTCGAAAGACCTCGACCAGGTGCTCGCCGACATCCCCGACGAGACGCTGGCCGCCGACTGGCAGTACGTCGTCAGGCAGATGCGCCGCGACCTGCTTGTCCCGCCCGCGCAGGCGCTCTCGGAGCTGAACGCCGTGCGCCAGAGCTTGTTGAAGACGGGCGGCGCGCGCATGTTCATGATCGGCTCGACGGCGACGCGCGCGTCCCTTGAGCCGGGCGTGCGCGAACTGCTCGCGGGTCTCCAGACCGCGCCGCACGCGGCGGCGAAGTACACGACCGCGAGGCTCGTCGAGTCGCGCGTGCAGGAGCGCGCGGGCGACAAGAGCCGGCCGGTCTTCGTCGGGCTGCTGAACCCGAACACGCAGGGCGGCGTCTTCCTCAACTCCGCGCCGTCCGCCACCTACGCCGACGCCGACAACAAGGAAGCGCTCTTAGAATTCCTCGCCTCGCGGCTCTACGGCGGCGGCGGCGCGCACGGCATCTTCATCAAGACGTGGGGTGCGGGGCTCGCCTACTCGAACGGATTGGGGGGCTCGCCCGGGGGCGGCCGGATCAGCTACTACGCCGAGCGCACGCCGGAGTTGCCGCAGACGCTCCGCTTCGTCATCGAGGAGCTGAAGAAGGCCAAGCCCGACCCCGGCCTCGTCGAGTACGCCATCGCCGTCGCCTTCTCGCAGTTCCGCTCGGCCTCCGGCTACGAGCAGCGCGGCGAGGCGATGGCCAACGACATCGCCGACGGCACGCCGCCCGACGCCGTGCGCCGGTTCCGGCAGGGGCTCTTAGACCTGCGCAAGACGCCGAACCTCTCGGACGAGTTGTTCAAGCGCATGAACACGGTCTACGCGCGCATCCTGCCGGGCTTCGGCGTGAAGGCGGCGGACGTCGAGGGCGGCATCTTCTACGTCATCGGCCCCGACAAGCAGCTCAACGCCTACGAGCAATACCTCAAGACGGTCGAGGGCCCGGGCGCGCGCCTCGTCCGCATCTACCCGCGCGACTACTGGATTCGGCCGAGCGACGAGGGCGACGTGAGCGCCCGCCCCGCCACCAACTAGAGGGCTTAATCATTCGAGTGCATACGGCGTGAGCTTTCAACACAGAGGCACAGAGACACGGAGACACAGCTTTTAAGATATAACTCAACCAGCCGTGCCTCCGTGTCTCTGTGCCTCTGTGTTAAATCTTTCTCGGCTGCACCCAACCGCTAATCGTAATAAAAACAGAACCGCGAGCGGGTGCGGGTGACATCATGAGATATATCTGATGTCACCCGCACCCGCTCGTTACCGCTCGCGGTTCTGTTCAGGCCCTTTAGCCGAAGATGTCGCGCACCTTGTCCATGAGGCCCTTGTCGGAGAGGTCTGTCTCCTCGATCTGGGAGAGCTGTTCGAGGAGCTTGCGCTGCTCGCGCGTGAGCGTCGTGGGCGTGACGACCGTGACCGAGACGAAGAGGTCGCCGCGGCCGCGCCCGCCGAGCACGGGCATGCCGTGACCTTTGAGGCGGAAGACCGTGCCGGTCTGCGTCCCCGCGGGCACCTTGAGGTTCTGCTGCCCTTCGAGCGTCTGCACGGTCGTCTCCGCGCCGAGCGCGGCCTGCGCGAAGGTGATGGGGACGGAGGCGTAGAGGTTGTTGCCCTGCCGCTCGAAGAGGTCGTGCTCCTTGACGTGGATGACGACGTAGAGGTCGCCCGACGGGCCGCCCTGCGCGCCGGCCTCGCCCTCGCCCGCGAGCCGCAGCCGCGAGCCCGTCTCGACGCCCGCCGGAATCTTGACCTCGATCTGCTTCTCGCGCTCGACGCGCCCGGCGCCCTTGCACTGTTCGCACGGCGTGCGAATGACGCGCCCCGCGCCGCGGCACTGCCCGCACGTGCGCGCCACCGAGAAGAAGCCCTGCTGATATCTGACCTGCCCCGTCCCGCTGCACCCCTGGCACGTCTCGGGCTGCGTGCCCGACGCCGCGCCCGAGCCCTTGCACGTGTCGCAGGCTTCGAGGCGCGGGACGCGCAACTGCGCCGTCATGCCCTCGGCCGCCTCTTCGAGCGTCATCTCAAGGTCGTAGCGGAGGTCTGCGCCGCGCTGCGCCGCGCCGCGCCGGCCGCCCCCGCCGCCCCGGCCGCCGAACACGTCGCCGAAGCCGAAGAGGTCGCCGAGGATGTCTTCGATGCCGCCGAACCCCTGCGCGCCCCAGTTGGCCTGCGCCCCCCCGGCGCCCGCGACGCCCGCGTGGCCGAAGCGGTCGTAGCGCGTGCGCTGCTCGGCGTCGGAGAGGACGGAGTAGGCTTCGGCCGCCTCCTTGAACTTCTCCTCGGCCGCGTCGTCGCCGGGGTTCTTGTCCGGGTGGTAGCGGACGGCGAGCTTGCGGTAAGCGCTCTTAATCTCCGCCTCGTTCGCGCCCCGGCTCACGCCGAGGATTTCGTAGTAGTCGCGTTTAGCCATGTGTATAAAAAAGTGAAAGTGACGTGTGACAAGTTAAAGGGAAATTCTAACTTGTCACACGTCACTTGTCACCCGTGACCGCTTTTGCCCGGCTCAGCGGCCGTTGTGCTCGACGACGGGGTTGAGCATGGCGAGGGCGAGCTGCTGCGAGATGCGCTCCAA
>JBEVJD010000251.1:0-4040 GCA_040510435.1 Pyrinomonadaceae bacterium
CGACGACTCGGTCGCCACCTACAGCTCGCGCGGGCCGACGCGCAGCTACCGCACGGACGCCTCCGGCGTGCGCCACTACGACAACCTAGTCAAGCCCGACGTGGTCGCGCCCGGCAACAAGATCGTTGACGCGGCAGCCGTGGACCACCAGCTGGTCACGCAGCACCCGGAACTCGACGCGGGCGTGAGCCACGTGGACAGCCGCAGGCAGATGTACCTGAACGGCACTTCGATGGCGACGCCCGTCGCGGCGGGCGCGGCGGTGCTGATGCTTCAGGCCAACCCGACTCTGACGCCGAACCTCATCAAGGCGCTTCTGATGTACTCGGCGCAGCCGCTCGCGGGCTTCAACTACTTTGAGCAGGGCGCGGGGCAGGTCAACGTCGAGGGCGCGGTTCGACTGGCGAAGCTCGTCCGGCAAGACCTGTCGAACGACACGCCGCTCGGCGACCCGCTGCTCGTGGGCGCGCCGCCCGCGCCGCAGACGACCGTCGCCGGCCACACGTTCACCTGGTCGCGCGGCCTCATCCTCGGCCACGGCTACGTGACGGGGCTCGAACTCATCACGCGTTACCAGGGAATCTACAACCTCGGCGTCATCACCGGCGACGGGGTGATTACGGGCGACGGCGTCATCACCGGCGACCTGACGATGATCACCGACGGGGTCATCACGGGCGACCAGATCATGACGAGCGACGGGGTCATCACCGGCGACGGCGCGATCTTCCTCGCCTCGTCGGTGCTGCTGCTCGAAGGGGACACGCGGCTGCGCGACGGCGACCTGCTGAGCGACGGCGTCATCACCGGCGACGGGGTCATCACGGGCGACGGCGTCATCACGGGCGACCTCTTCATACAGGCGCAGTCGGCCGCGGTGGCCGGCGACGCGACCGAGGCGATGGCCGCGGCGGCCGACGACGGCGTTGACTGCCTCGACTACTGAGGCCGGGCGAAGGGTCAACCGGCCTCATCGTTTTTTTAAACGACTTCACGTTTGAAAGACCTCACAGGTGCCCCTCTCCCCGTACGAGGCGCGCGCGAGTCCGCGCGGCGCCGGCCCGAAGCAAAGCAGTAGAAACAACTCAGGAGGAGCTGTGGAGGACAGAAGAAATCCCGCTCGGCCGTTCATGTGGGCCATCGTCGCGCTGGGCTCGGGGGCGATAGTCTTCTCCGCGGCGTCTTTGCCGTTGGGTCGGCTCGATTCGCGCTTCCTGATGTTGGGGCTGCTGGTCTGCATCGGCTCGCACGGGGCGGTGCGCATCCCGCGCGTGAGCGGGCGCATCACGGTCTCGGACACGCTCGTCTTCCTGACGCTGCTGCTCTACGGCGGCGCGGCGGCCGTCATGCTCTCGGCGCTCGAAGGCGTCTACGCCTCCCTCCGCATCAGCCGCAAGCCGCTGACGATCCTCTTCAACTCGGCCGTCCTCGCGCTCTCGACCTTCCTGACGGCAATGGCCTTGCGCGCGCTCTTCGGCGCGGCCGACCTCGCGGGCAACGACTACTCGGCGTCGGCGCTGCTCGCCGTCTTCGTCATGGCGCTCGTGCAGTACGCGGCCAACACCGGACTGATCGCCGTCGAGAAGTCCCTGAAGCTCGGCGAGCGCTTCTGGCCGACGTGGAAGACCTACTACCTCTGGACTTCGGTGACCTACCTCGCGGGGGCTTCGGCCGCGGGGGTGACGGCGCGGCTCGTCCAGTCGGTCGGCTTCTACGCGGTGCTCACGACGCTCCCCATCATCGCCATCATCTACTTCACGTACCTGACTTACCTGAAGAACATCGAGGTCTCGGAGGCGCACGTCGAGGAGCTTTCGCGCTACCTGCGTGAGCTGAAGATGAGCGAGGCCGAACGCGAGAAGATTCTGCTCCGCGAGCAGGCCGCGCGCGCCGAGGCCGAGGCCGCCAACCGCCTCAAGGACGAGTTTCTATCGACCCTCTCGCACGAGTTGCGGACGCCGCTCACCTCCATCATCGGCTGGACGAACCTGATGCGCGCCGGGCAGGTGCGCGGCGAGGTGCAGGCGCAGGCGCTGGAGACCATCGAGCGCAACGCGAAGGTGCAGTCGCGGCTCATCGACGACCTGCTCGACCTGTCGCGCATCATCTCGGGCAAGCTCCTGCTTGAGACGCGCGAGGTCAACCTCGACACGGTCGTCTCGAACTCCATCGAGGTCGTGCGCCCGGCGGCCAACGCGAAGGGCATCCAGCTCACCTACGAGTGCGAGCCGGGCGGGAAGACCATCATGGGCGACTCGGAGCGTTTGCAACAGGTGGCGTGGAACCTGCTGTCGAACGCGGTGAAGTTCACGCCCGAGGGCGGGAGCGTCCGCGTGCGCCTCGCGCACGAAGGCGCGCGGGTCAGGTTCTCTGTGAACGACACGGGGCGCGGCATCCCCGCGGAGTTTCTGCCGCACGTCTTCGACCGCTTCCGGCAGGCGGACAGCGCGACGACGCGCGCCTACGGCGGGCTCGGGCTCGGGCTCGCCATCGTCCGACACCTCGCGGAACTGCACGGCGGCGAGGTGCAGGCCGAGAGCGCGGGCGAAGATCAGGGCTCGACCTTCTCCGTCGCCTTCCCGCTCGCGCAGACGGCCGCCCCTTGCTCGTGCCTTCAACCTGAGACGGCGGAGAGCGTTTCAAGTCCGAGCAAGCCCGAGGGGCTGGCCGGCATCCGCGTGCTCGTCGTGGACGACGAGCAGGACACGCGCCGTCTCATCAGCACGGTCATCGCGCAGTCGGGCGCGGAGGTGACGGCCTGCGCGTCGGCCGGCGAGGCGCTGGAGAAGCTGAAGACGTGGCGGCCGCACATCCTGATGAGCGACATCGGCATGCCGGGCGAGGACGGCTACGCACTCATCCGACAGGTGCGCGCGCTCCCGCCCGAGCGCGGGGGGCGGACGCCCGCCGCCGCGCTCACGGCCTACGCCCGCGACGAAGACCGCGGCCGCGCGCTCGCCGCCGGCTACCAGCTCCACATCGCCAAGCCCTTCAACCCGCGCGAACTGCTCGCCGCCATCTCCGACTTACAGAGTCACGTCGTTACGTCACGTGAGTTCGACGTAAGCGAACTAGAAAACAAGCTGCAACCGTTCTTTGACGTGAATGTTCAATGACGGCTTCTTCTCGCGCCATGTGTAAGCGACCAGTCCCGCCAGCAAGTTGACGAAGCAGTTCGCAACACTGCGGTGACGACTATGCTCGATCTGCGAGATGTTCTTGAGCTGATCCACGACCGATTCAATGATGGCACGCTTTCTGAGCATGATCTTATCGAACACTGAGACGAGCCGATTCTTCATATTCGTTTTGAGCCGTGTGACGAGTTGCACTCCATCGTCGTAAAGCGTCTCGAACAGCGTCTGCGAGATGTAGCCCTTATCGCCGAAGAGCTTGCCGAACAAGCCTTTGACCAACTCCGGCACGGGCTGCCGGTCATCAGTGTTGCCCGGCGTTAGGCGCAACGAGAGCAGTTCGCCTCGATCATTAATGACTAGATGCAGCTTGAAGCCGAAGAACCAATCTACGCTCG
Source organism: Pyrinomonadaceae bacterium (assembly GCA_040510435.1). GTDB lineage: Bacteria > Acidobacteriota > Blastocatellia > Pyrinomonadales > Pyrinomonadaceae > QHXN01. The sequence continues at coordinate 3,533 of JBEVJD010000251.1, forward strand.
TTTTGCCGCGTCGGGCGTACCCTGAAAAGACTTTATGCGAGTGGATGCGGCGGTTGTGACAGGCCTTCAAGCTGGTTGAGTCCACGAACGAGATACCACTGCATTCTCCTTTGCGGCGCTGCAAGTAGCCACAAAGCGGCACGAGCGCCGAGGGCATCAGTTCCACGAAGCGGTTGTAGCTGATAAGGCGCGGGAATGCCCCGGCGTAATGCTTACACACTTGCTCGGTGTAATAAGCCTTGAAGTTACGGTAGCTCGATGCATGAAACAGCACGATGATCGTCATCACTTCCGACAAGCACAGAGTCGAAGCCCGATGCCTCTGGCGCGCATCAAGCAGGCGCGATTGCCAGTGTGGTTCAAAGAGCAAACAGAAGTCGTCTATGTCGCAGAAGAGGGGTAGAATGTCCACGAGAGAACTCCTTACGGCGAACGGGATGTAGTTTTGGTCAACCACATCTTACCGCTCGGGGTTCTCTTTTCAATTTCTTACGTCGAACTCACGTTA
>JBEVJD010000252.1:0-8289 GCA_040510435.1 Pyrinomonadaceae bacterium
GTGGACGAGCAGTTGCCCGAGATAGGGGCGAGTCCCAACATCAAGTGGGGCTACATCGACGAGCGCGGGGGCGTGCTCGTCGAACTCCGTTACGCAGTCCTGCGCGATTTCGCGGAGGGGCTGGCGGCGGCCGCCGTGTTGGACGTGGGTCGGCCCGAGAGAACTATGTCCGGGCGCAGACGGCCCAACCTCAGGTGGGGCTTCGTTGACAGGGACGGGCGTGAGGTCATCCCCATGCAGTTCCTCGACGCGGGGGACTTCGCGGAGGGGTTGGCGGCTGCGAGCCCCGTCGGCGTGGGTGAGGCGGGCGAAGGCTCCATGTGCGGCCATTCGGCCAACTACGGCTACGTAGACACGACGGGCGCGTTCGTCATCAAGCCGCAGTTCGCGCGCGCCGCAACGTTTGAGAAGGGGCGCGCGCGAGTCTCCGTCGGGCAGACACGCTACGCCGGAAGATGCGTCTGTTGCGCCCCCCGTTTCGTCGGCAAACACGGCTTCGTTGACAGGGTCGGGACGTTTGTCGCGGACGCGCCGAAGGAAGGCGGCTCGGCGCCCGAAGAGGAGTGGGAGAATTAACGGATGAAGCTCACAAGGGCTCTCTTGCTCCTCTGTCTCCTCTCCCTCGTCATACCTTGCGCGGCGCAGGGGAGGCGCGTCGGGAATCACCCGGGGCTGCACCCCGTCAGGGACGCCGACGGCAAGTGGGGCTTCATCGACCGCACGGGGCGTTTCCGCATCCCGCCGCGATACAACGGGGCCGGTCAGTTCTCCGAAGGGGTCGCGTACGCATGGTTCTGGGAGGGCGAGCAGAGAAGGGACGGCATCGTCGACGCGAGCGGCAGATTCACGAGGCTCCCCGAGGTGAACGATTACCAGTTCATCTTCCGCGACGGCCTCGCGAGATTTCAAACGCCTTCGGGGCAGGAGAGAAGGTACGGCTACATGGACAAGGCCGGCCGCGTGGTCATCCCCCCGCAGTTCCACGACTCCGGACATTTCTCCGAAGGGCTCGCGTGGTTCTCCGTGCTCAAAGAGGGCAAGTGGCTCTACGGTTTTATCGACAAGACGGGGAAGACCGTCATCGAGCCGCAGTTCGTCCACCAGCCCCGCGACTTCGTTGACGGCCTCGCCAAGGTGATGGGGCAGTACGACACGGGCTTCATCGACCGCACGGGCAGCTTCCGCATCAAGGTAGACTACGAGCACTCTGACGACTTCTTCTCCGAGGGTCTGCTGGCGGTTGTTCGAGGCGACCCGCCGCGCGGCGTCTACCTCAAGCGCGACGGTCAGGTGGCCTTCGAGATACCTTTCTGGCAACAGCGCACCGCACACCAGCGCTCGCTCTACTCCATCCGCAGACTACAACTCGCGCCGTTCTCCGAAGGGCTCGCGCCCGTCTTATCCTTCAACAAATTCGGCTTCATAGACAGAACGGGCAAGGTCGTCATCGAGCCGCTGTTCCGCGAAACGAACGGGTTCTCCGAAGGGTTGGCGGCCGTCAAGATAGTCGGCAGCGACGGCCAGTACGTGTGGGGCTACATCGACCGCACGGGGAGGTTCGCCGTCGCCCCGCAGTTCAGAGAGGCGCACCCATTCGCGGGCGGCCTCGCCCAGGTTACGGCGGCCGACGGCAAGAAGCAGTTGATCGACGGAACCGGCAAAGTCATCTGGCAGCTCTGAAAATAACGGGTCGTTGCGGCCACACCAAACACTCCTCCGACGAACTTCGCCTGCCATATTGCATCCCTAGTACGAGTTCGGCTCGAAGAACGCTTCTTGCTTGGCGGTGGCCGATTTGGCAACATCTGCCGGAGGTTCAATCTTGAAGTGTTGATGGTGCCGGTGAAAGGAATTAGTCAACAATGTCTCCGAGTCCTTTGTCACGACTGATTGGCGTGAGTCTCCTTGTCGCGTTCTGTCTCACCAACGTCGCATTCGCGCAGGGCGGGAGTGATGAGCAGACGCAGGCCCTCGTCCGTCGCCTGCAAGAAGGGGACAGGCGGGAACGCCTCGCCGCCGCGGAGGAGATAAAGAACAGGGGTGCGGCGTCTAAAGCCGCGGTGCCCGCACTGGCGGCGGCGCTCAAAGACCCTGACGACGACGTGCGCAAGACCGTGGCCGAGGCCCTCGGCAGGATGGGGCCGGAGGCGAGGTCGGCCGTACCCGCCCTCACCGGGGCGCTGAGCGACGGCAACAGTCTGGTGCGAAGCAACGCCGCCTTCGCGTTAGGGCAGGTCGGCGCCGAGGCCGAACCGGCCGTCCCTGCGCTGGCCGGGCTGCTGAAAGACGAAAGCCCCTGGGGGCGGGCCGGCGCGGCGCGCGCGTTGGGGAGGATTGGGGGGAGTGCGAAGGCTTCCGTGCCGGCGTTGACCGACTTGCTGAAGGATCAGAGCGAGGGTGTACGCAGGGACGCGGCCGAGGCGCTCGGGCGATTCGGCGCCGACGCGAAGACGGCCGTTCCCGCGTTAATCCTGTTGTTGAAGGACGCGAGCGCGTCCGCGCGCAAAGCCGCGGCAGAGGCCCTCGGCAGGATAGGGCCGGAGGCGAGGGGCGCGGTGCCAGCCCTGATGGGGTCGATGAAGGATCAGGAGTTCGTCGTGCGGATGAACGCGGCCCAGGCGCTCGGGCGCATCGGGTTAGAGCCCGTGGAAGCCGTGCTGGTCTGGACGGGGGCGTTGAAGGACGCCAGCGAGCACGTCCGCAGGTACGGCGCTGAGGCGCTGGCCGAGTTGGGCGCCGGGGCGAAGTCGGCGGCACCGGCGTTGACCGAGGCTTTAAAAGACCGAGACAGGTTCGTACGCCTCAGCGCCGCAAAGGGTTTGGGCAACATCGGGGGCGAGGCCAGGGCGGCAGTCCCCGCTCTGGTCGAGTTGTTGAAGGACGAAGAGCCGCTGGTTCGCGCGGGCGCCGCCGCGGCTTTGGGCAAACTGGGTGGCGATGCGAGGGTGGCTCTGCCCGCGCTGTATGAGCTACAGAAAGACCCGGCGACGGTCGTGAAGCTCGCCGTCGCGGAAGCCATTAACAGAATCACGTCTCACGGAACACAGCCGCAGTGACGGGCACGGCCGTGGGTTCACTGATACTATTAACTGAAATCTTTTTTATGCGGGCGGAGTAGCACCGGGAACCGAGGCCGCGGCCCGCAGCCAACATTTGAATGCACATCCTATCCGTCGAAGCGGTCAGTAAAGATTACGGCCTGCGGCCGATTCTTGAGAACGTCAGTCTCGGCCTCAACAGTGACGACCGCGTCGGCGTGGTCGGCGTTAACGGTTCCGGCAAGACCACTTTCCTCCGTCTCGTCGCAGGCGAAGAGACGCCGGACGCCGGGCGCATAACTTTCGCCGACGGCGTCACCGTCGGATACCTGCCGCAGAACCCGCCATTCGCGGCGGAAGCGACCGTGCTGGAAGCCGTATTCGCCGCGAGCGACGCCAAGATGAAGCTGCTGATGGACTACGAACTCGCCTGCGGCGAACTCGCGGCCAGAGGCGGGGACGAGCAGCGCGCCTTAGACCGTGTGTCAGAGTTGGGGCGCCAACTGGAAGCCTCCGGCGCGTGGGAGTTGGAGACGAACGCCCGGACGGTTCTCGGCCGGCTGGGCATCACCGACACGAACGCCCGGATGGGCGAACTCTCCGGCGGGCAGCGGAAACGCGTCGCGCTCGCGCACGCGCTAATCGAGCGCCCGAGCCTCCTCATCCTCGATGAGCCGACCAACCACCTCGACGCCGAGACCATCTCCTGGCTCGAAGATTATTTGAACGGCTACGGCGGCGCGCTCCTGCTCGTCACGCACGACCGTTACTTCCTCGACCGCGTGACGACGCGCATCCTCGAAGTCGAAAACGGCGCGGTGCAGGCGTTCGACGGGAACTACGCGTACTACATAGAGAAGAAAGAGGAGCAGGAGAGCGCGCGCGCCGTCGAGGGGCAGAAGCGGGAGATGCTGATTCGCCGCGAACTGGCGTGGCTGCGGCGCGGTGCGAAGGCCCGCACGCGGAAGTCGAAGTCGCGCGTGGAGCGCGCCGAGAGTCTGATCGCGCAGCCCAAAGAGGCTGCGCGGGCCGCGCTCGACATGTCGGTCGGCTCGTCCCGTTTGGGGAAGAAGGTTCTTGAGCTGCGCGACATCTCGAAGTCTTACGACGGCCGCGTGCTCATCGGTGGATTCAGCCGCACCCTCACGCCGGGCGAGCGCGTCGGCGTCATCGGGCCGAACGGCGCGGGCAAGACCACGCTGCTCGAAATCATCGCGGGCCGGGTCGCGCCGGACGCGGGCTCTCTCGAAGTGGGGCAGACCGTCCGCCTCGGGTATTACGACCAGGAGAGCCGCGCCCTCGACGAACAGGAGCGGGTGATAGATTACATCCGCGCGGTCGCCGAGCGGGTCGAGACGGCGGACGGCTCGTTCATCACCGCGGGGCAGATGCTCGAAAGATTCCTGTTCACCGGCGCGATGCAGTACGCGCCGATTGCGAAACTCTCGGGCGGCGAGCGCCGTCGGCTCTACCTCCTGCGCGTGCTGATGGGGGCGCCGAACGTCCTGTTGCTGGACGAGCCGACGAACGACCTCGACATACCGACTCTCATCACCCTGGAAGACTACCTCGACGGCTTCCCCGGCAATCTGATCGTCGTCAGCCACGACCGTTACTTCCTCGACCGCACGGTGGAGCACATCTTCCGCTTCGAGGAAGGGGGCCGCGTGCGCGAGTATCCGGGGAACTATTCCGCCTTCCTCGAAGCGCGCCGGGGGGGAGAGGACGAAGACGCCGCGGCCGAGCAAGCGACGGCGGCGCGACCCTCAGCACGGCAGAGTAACGCGCCGCCGCCCGCCAAACGCAAGCTCTCTTTCAAAGAGCGGAAGGAGTTGGAGGCGACTGAAGCACGCGTCCAGTCAACCGAGGAGCGCGTGGCCGCGATAGAGGCGGAGCTGTCCGCCAACGCGAGTGATGCCGGCGTCGTGCACCGGCTCTACGAGGAGCGCGAGCAGCTAACGGGGCAGTTGGCGAGCGACCTCGAACGGTGGGCAGAACTCGCGGAGTTCGAGTGAGTAGGACGAAACATACCTTCGAGAGTAGTGTCGCAAAATTCCCGTGGGGTTCGTGGAAACTGATGACGACATCGACCGCACGCGCTACGCCATCCTGCACAGATAATCCTCATACCTAAAAATCTTCCCGCCTGATAAAACCGAAGGCCCTTAAAAGCCGCATCAGAAAACAAAATTTCGCGCCGCAGTAATACGGGAAAGAGTTCAGCAACTTCTCCGTACGGCGGTCATGTTGCGGCGCATCGCCGTCATCGAATGACGACGGCCGGCGATGTTTGCCCGGGATTAATCCAAGATTCAAAAGGAAAAGAGAATGAGAAACCAAAGTCTGTTTGTGAAAAAGATGACGGCGCTGGCGGCGGCGCTCATGCTGCTGGTCGCTTCGAACGTCACGCGCGTCGAGGCGGCTGCGACCCGCGAGCTGACCTCGGAGCAGAAGGAGGCGGTGATTGAGGAAGTATTCGCGGGATTGGCTGCGTTCGACGTTCAGCGGGTCGTTAACCATTTCGCGCCCGACGCCGTAATCGAAGACCCGGTCGGGACTCCGCCGATTCAGGGGGCACAAGCCATCACCGCTTATCTGGGAACGTTCTCCACCCTCTTCAGCGAGATCAAACTCTACTCTCTGGACGTTAAGGTGTGCGGTCAGGAGGCCGCCGTCAAATGGAGGTTGCGTTTTAGAACCAAGACCGGAAATGTCTTCTTCCTGGACGGCATCGGCATCTTCAAGTTCAACCAGGAGGGGAAGATTACATCGGAGAGAGAGTTCTTCGATCTGGCGTATTTTCTGGCGCAATTGCAGGACTGAACGTGCGGCAAGCGTCGCGCGAAGCAGCCCGTTTGACGACGTTGGAAAGTCACATTCCGTGAGTGACGAAGAGTCGTTTGCGGCGTGAGGCCACTGGGGATTGTCCATTGTTGTGCTGTGATAAGACGGCGCCTTCATGCGCAACAATGGACAATCCCCAGTCGGTCTGCACAGGCTACTTGTCTGACGGCTTCGGAGCGAATCGCTCCTGGAGTTTCTTGAGCGTGAAGGCGTTGCCGCGCTCGAAAAACGCGCGCATCTTCTTCGACTCTTCGTCATCGCCGAATCCCAACCCGACGATCTGCACGCGGGTCGTGCGCGGGCTCAACGCCTCGAAGTAGATGACAGTCCACATGCCTTTGACCGCGTTCGGGAACGGGAACCCTTCGGGGAACTTCGACACCCTGATGGAGAGCATGCGCCCGGGGTCGTAAGAGATGATCTCGTTCTCGATGGTCTTCGAGTCGCCGATCACGCCTTTCGGGTCGTAGTGCGTCCGCATCCGGCCGCCGACCTTCAACTCGACCTCGGAGTGCGCCACCATCCACGACTCCTGCCCCTTGCCAGTCGTGAAGGCCGCCCACACGTCCCCGACCGGGGCGGCCACCACGCCCTCGTGAACCAGGCGGTTGTCTTCTCTCTGGCGGCCGGCGATGGCCTGCACCGGGACGCAGGCGATGGCGAGCAGGAGCACAAGCAGTTTGATGTTCACATACGGCGCCGTTCTCACGTCACTCACGATAGGCTCATCTCCTCTCTCTATGTACTTCCCCTCGCGTTGAACCGCGAAGTGGTCAGGGCGTTCATGCGGACGAGTCGCAAAGTCGATTCGCTACGACTTGATAACGTCCACGTAGTAGAGTTCAGTCGCCACCGAAAAATCTTCCTTCTTGAGCTGTGTCCTCATTGACTTCCATTCGGCCGTGGGTCTGATGAGCTGCCAGCCGCCTTGCCTGCCGACGCGCACCGGCATGTCGAAGCCCGGCTCGTCGGCCTTCCAACGGTAAGAGACTTCGCCCCGCGTCTCGTCGAACTTCAACTCAAGTGCGGGGAGCGCGGCGCGGCGGAGGTACTGGTTGAAGATGGGCGTCAGGTTCCTGCCCGTCCTCCGGTTGAAGAACTCCGCCACGTCCTCGGTCATGATGTTCCGGTACTTGAAAGTCTGGTAGAAGTCGCGGAGCAGCGACCGCCAGAGTTTCTCGTCGTCCACGACGCTGCGGAGCGTGTGGAGGAAGAGCGCGCCTTTGAAGTACTGATCCTGCGGCGGGGTGGCGTTGACGCCGCGCGGCGCGACGATGGGCCGCTGATTCGTGACCTTCGGCTTGTAGCCGTTCGTATACTTCAGGTAGTCGTCGCGGCCGTACAAGTATTCGACGTACAGACACTCAAGGTAGGTCGTCCAGCCTTCGTGAATCCACATGTCAGAGCGGTCGGAGGCCGTGACGCTGTTGCCGAACCATTCGTGCGCGCTCTCGTGGATGATGATGAAGTCGAACTTCAGGCTGACGCCGACGCCCGTCCAGTCGCGCTCAAGGTAGCCGTTGGCGAAACGGTTGCCGTAGGTGACGGCGCTCTGGTGCTCCATGCCGGAGTATGGAGCCTCGATCAGCTTGTAGCCGTCCTTCTTGAAAGGGTACTCGCCGAAGTAGTGCCGGAACGCTTCCATCATCCCGCGCGACTGCGCGAACTGCCTCTTCGCCCTCTCCAGGTTTTCGGGCAGCACGTAGAAGTCGAGCGGCAGGTCTCCCATGCGGTCGGCGAAGTGCGCGTAACTGCCTATGTTCAGCGAGACGTTGTAGTTGTTGATGGGGTACTGGACGTGCCAGTCCCAGCGCGTGTAGCCGTCGCCGAGGTCGGTCTTGCCGACGAACTTTCCGTTCGACACGTCCATCAGCCCGTTCGGCACCGCCACGCTGATCCGCATGCTCTCGACCTCGTCGCGCCACTGGTCTTTGTTCGGCCACCACACGCTCGCCCCCACGTCCTGGCACGAAGTGTTAATCCAGTCGCGGCCCGCAGGGTCTTGCTTGAAAGTGATTCCGCCGAACCTGCCCGACTCGGCGGGGTTGCCGGAGTAGTGGAAGTCTATCGAGTAGACGCGCCCGGCCTTGAGGGTCTGCGGGAAGTTCACGAAGACGGCGCCCGCTTCGCGCTCATAGTTGAGCTGCGTGGCGCCGAAAAGAATCTTGTCTATGTTGAGCGCGGAGTTCAGGTCGAGTTGGATGCGGGCATCGTCACTCAACATCTTGAAGCGGATGGTGTTCTTCCCGCTCAGGAACTTCTTCTGCGGCTCGACGCGCACGTCCAGGTGGTAATAGAGGAGGTCGTTGTTGGCGCGGTAAGGCCCGTACGCTCCGCGCAGAATATCGGCGCGCGACGGAGCCGGCGCGGTCTGGGCGGTTACAGGCTGGACGGTTCGCGCAAGTGC
>JBEVJD010000253.1:0-27272 GCA_040510435.1 Pyrinomonadaceae bacterium
CGTCGCCGTCAACTGCGGCGCGGTTCCCTCGGAGCTGATCGAGTCTGAGCTATTCGGCCACGTCCGCGGGGCCTTCACCGGCGCGGAGCGCGACCGGCGCGGGCTCTTACAGGAGGCCGACGGCGGCACCATCCTCCTCGACGAGATAACCGAGACGACGCCCGCCTTTCAGGTCAAGCTCCTGCGCGCGTTGCAGGAGGGCGAGATTCGGCGCGTGGGTTCCAACCACACCCTCCGCGTGGACTCGCGCGTCATCGCCGCGACCAACCGCGACGTGGAGCGCGAGGTGAAGGAGGGTCGCTTCCGGCAGGACTTGTTCTACCGGCTGAACGCCGTGACGCTCCACCTGCCGCCGCTGCGCGAGCGGCGCGAGGACATCATGCCGATGGCGCGCCACTTCGCCGGGCGCTCCTGCCCCGCGGGCGACCCCGTCAGCTTCGCGCGCGACGCCGTGCGCGCGCTCGTCAGCTACGACTGGCCGGGCAACATCCGCGAGCTTGAGAACGCCGTCATCCGCGCCGTCGCGCTCTGTGACCGGCTCATCCGCCCCGAAGACCTGCCCGACCGCGTGCGCGAGGCCGCCGCCGCGCACGAGCACGCCGCCGCCCTCCGCGCGGGCGCACCGGGCGCGCACGAAGAGCCCGCACCCGACGCGGCCCTCGCGCCCACCGAAGAGCCGCTCGTCTCGCTCTCCGAGCTTGAGGGGCGACACATCGCGCGCGCGCTCGCGCACACGGGCGGCAACAAGCAGGCCGCCGCGCGCCTGCTCGGCATCGACCGCACCACGCTCCAACGCATGATCAAGCGCCACGGCCTCGACACCAACGGCAAGGCGCAGACGAACGGCGAGGCCCAGTCGGACTCCAACGGCGACGGCCCGGCGCGCACGCACACGTGAGCCATGTTCAGTAAAAGGAATTAACCACAGAGACACGGAGGCACAGCTAAAAGCCTTAAGCTGTGTTCTTAGCTGTGCCTCCGTGTCTCTGTGGTTAACCTTCACCTGCTCAAGAAACGATTGATATAAAAAGGAAGGGTCGCGACATATCGCGACCCTTCCTTTTCCCTCTTACTCAAAAACTTCAGGCGGCGACGATGCCCTGGCGGCCGGCCTCGCTGCGGCGCGCGACCTCGCGGGCGATGACGAGGATTTGCGCGGTGTCGAAGGGCTTCGCGATGACCCAGTCCACCCGCGCGGCCTGCCGCTCGCTGGAGCCGACGGCCTCGCCCCAGCCCGTGACGACCGCGACCGGTATCTTCTCGTCCAGTTCGCGGACGGCGTGCGCCAGTTCCCAACCGCTCATCCCCTGCATCCCGAGGTCTGTGAAGAGCGCGTCGAACGCCGCGCCGTCGCCGAACTTCTCCAGCGCCTCGCGCCCGCTCGAAGCCAACACGACCTGATAGCCCTCACTCTCAAGGATGTCGGCGAGCAGTTCGCGCACGTTATCCTCGTCGTCCACGACGAGGATGCGCGTCGAGTCCGAACGCTGCGGGACGAGCGCGATGGTCGGCGCCTCGGCGGCCGGCTCCGGCCTCGCGGAGGCCGTGGCCGCGGGCAGCTTGATGCGGAAGGTCGTGCCGCGCCCCAGCTCCGACTCGACCTCGACGGCGCCCTCGTGGCGGCGGATGATGCCGTACGAGACGGCGAGCCCGAGCCCCATCCCGGCCTTCCCCTTCGTCGTGAAGAACGGGTCGAAGACGCGCGAGCGCACCTCCTCGGCCATTCCCGTGCCGTTGTCGGCTACGGCGATCTCGACCGCCCCGACGGCCTCGCGCGTCGAGAGCGTGAGCGTCCCGCCCTGCGGCATCGCGTCCACGGCGTTGAAGACGAGGTTGACGAGGACTTCGCGCAACTCCGACTCGTCGCCCATCACGCGCGCCTCGTCAGAACCGAGTTGAAGCTCAAGGCTGATGTGGACGCCTTCGGATTCGGCGCGGCTCTTCCAGCGCGGGCGCGTGATCTCGCGCACGTCGAGCAACAACTGGTCAACCGTGACGGGCTGGAAGTCGTGGTCGCGCCGCTGGCGCGCGAAGTCCTGAATGCGCTTGATGGTCTTGGCGCCGTCCTTCGCCGTCTTGATGATGAGCTTGAGGCCGGCCTCGACGCGCTCGGGGTCTTTCGTCGTCAGCAGGAGTTGCGCGCGGCCGAGGATGCCGGCGAGCGTGTTGTTGAAGTCGTGCGCGACGCCCGAGGCCAGCTCGCCGAGCGCCGAGAGCTTCTCGATCTGCGCGTACTGCTCGCGGATGCGCTCCTGCTCCGAGATGTAGTGCGACAGCTCCTCGACGTGGCGGCGCGCCTGCTCGGCCTGCTGGGCGGCCGATTCGGCGCGCGCCTCGGCGGCGGCCTCGGCCTTGGCGGCGGCCGACATCGCCTCAAGGTTGTCGAGGTAGGTGCGGTAGGTCAGGTAGATGATGATGATGATGGGCGCGCCCGCGACGAGCGCGTAGAAGCCGGCGGTCGAGGCGAGCTTGACCGTGATGCCCGCGGCCGAGGCGCCGCCGAAGTACGTGATCGAAGTCCAGAGGTAGCGCTTGCGCCACGTCACCCACAGCGGCTCGCCGGCCTTGAGCGCGGTGTGCGTCGCCACGATGGCGGTGTTGCCGACGTACTGCACGAGCCCCATCACGCAGAGGGCGCTGGCTAAGGCGGCCGAGAACTCGCCCCGCGCGAGCGCCGTCACGTCGCCGTAGAGGAGCCGCAGCGCCGTGTAGGTCAGGAGCGTCGAGACGCCCATCATCGCCGCGTTGAAGGTGCTGGTGAAGACGCTGATCGGCTGGCGCCCCGAGCGCGAGCCCAAATAACTCTCGGCCGCGCCGAGGATGACGGCCACCTCGCCGCCGTAGAGCAGCATCACGATGAAGAGCAGGGCGTCGGAGAAGGAGACCTTCCCCGTCGTGCGCGGGATGGTGATGCAGAAGCGCGAGGTGACGAGCAGCATCACGGCCGCCAGCGGCAGCAGCCGCAGGTCGAGCCGCGCTAAAGGGAGGTTGATCGCCGCGTAGAGCACGACGGCCGCGCCCAGGACGATGAACGTCCACATGTACGGCTTGACGTAACGCTGCGTAGACATAAGCGTCGGGATGGGTCGGGTCTCTCGGCTCAACAGTTCGTCGGCCCGCCGAAGGATGGTACCGACGATTAGGCGAGCCGACGAACGGACGAATCAATCGCCCCGTTCGAGGAAGACCGTGTCGTAGAGGCCGCGCAGCTTGTAGCCGCCCTTCTGGAAGAGCGCCTGCGCCGCGAGGTTCTGCTCGTTGACGAGCGCGCTGACCGTCTGCGTCCGTTCGAGCAGGTTGCACCCGAGTTGCGACAGGCAGCGCAGGCCCAGGCCCCGCTGGCGGCTGGCCGGCTCGACGTAGACGCCTTCGAGGTAGACGCACTCGGGCGTGTCGGAGGCGATGTCGGCCTTGAAGAGCAGGTTCCCGCCTTCGACCAGCACCCAGACGCGGCCGTGCTCGATGCGGCGCGCGCAGCGCATGCGGAAGCCGTGCAGGTCAACGTCGATGGGGTTGACGCCGCTCTCCTCGTAGGCTATCGCGGCGTGGACGGGCATGACGAGCATCAGGTCGTCGAGCGTCGCGAGGCGCAAGCCCTCGACGGGCTCGCGCGCGTGGAGGGGCCAGCGCTGCTCGAAGAGCAGCTCGCGGCAGAAGAGGCGCGGCGTCTGCCCCGCCGCCGCGTAGTGCGACCAGAAGCGGCCGACCGCCTCGCGCTCGCCGAGGATGACGTGCCCGTCGCGCTGCTTCTGCGCGAGCCCCGCGAAGGCCGCGAGCGCCGGCTCGGTCGTCGCCACGACGTAGACGGCGTGGCCGACGAGCGCGACGCCTTCGAGCCGGCCCGCCGCGTCGCGGCACGCGTGGAAGGTGCCGCGGTTGAAAGGGCTCTCGAAGCCGTTGTCGCGGATGAGCCCGCTCATGATGACGGCCTGCGCGGGCCGACCCGAAAGGAAGTCGAGCACCTCCGACTCCGGGTGACTCTCGGTCAGGGGGTGAACCAGGAAGGCCGCTTCAACGGTCTCGGCGCGCGCGGCGGTCGCTCCGGCCTTCTTCAACTCCCTTAGCTGGGACATCGACTCTCTCCTAACGTTGGCGTTCACTCCGAGCGCGCGGCGGCTTTGGGGGGCCGCCCGCGCGCGCACCTTAATCAGTCGCAGTCGAGGCAGTCGAGCCCCGTGTCGGGCGCGGGCGGGCCGGCACGGGTGGCCTCGCCGTTGGTGGCCGCCGACAGCGCCTGCGCCAACGTGTCGGCGTCGAGCACGCAGTCGGTGGCGATCACCCCGTCGCCGAAGACCGGGCGGTCAGTGGCGATGACGCCCAGGATGCCGAAGAAGCGGTCGGTGGCGATGACGCCCGAGGCGAGAAAGACCGACCCGTCGCCGAGCAACTGCCCGCTGCTGATGAGAATGTTGTCGGTGGCGATGACGCCCGAGGTCAAAAACTTCCGGTCGGTGGCGATCACGCCGTCGACGGTGAACACGGCGTCGGTGGCGATGACGCCGAGGGCGTATATCTTCTGGTACTTCGAGATCAGCTCGGCGCCGGTCGCGTAGCCGTGCCTGACGACGATGCCCTGCGACCAGACGAAGGTCTCGCCCGCGATGGTCGTCTGCGTCGCGGGCGCGGGGACGGTCGAGACCAGCAGCGGCGCGCCGACCGGCGTCTGCGCCGACAGGTCGCGGCGCACGAGCCGCGCCAGCCGCACGGCCCCCTCGACGTTCAGCTCGCCCGCGCCCTGCTCCAACAGGTTCGCGCCCGGGAGCTGCTGCGCCGTGTACATCAAAAGCGCCTTGACGAGGTTCGGCGTCAAAGTCGGGTTGGCCTGAATCATCAGCGCCGCCGCGCCCGCGACCGTGGGCGTCGCCATCGAGGTGCCGTTCAGGTACATCATCCGGCGCGAGTCCGCGTGGCTCACGCCCGCGTCGAGTTCGGGGTGTTTCGTAATCAGGTAATTGTCTTCCGCCGCCGCGTCGATAATCTTGTTGCCGGGCGCGACGAGGTCGGGCTTGACGAGGTTGTCGTGGTGGCGCACGCCGAGCAGGTCAGTCCAGCCGCCGCGCGTCGGCCCGCGCGAGCTGAAAGAGGCGACGGCATCGTCGGAGCGCGCGTCGGTGCCGAAGGTGTTGGTCGCGCCGACCGTGATGACCGAGGGCTCGCTGCCCGGCGAGTGGATGGCGCCGTAGAGCTTCTGCCCCGCGGCGTCCTTCCCGTTGTTGCCCGCCGCGGCGACGACCACGACGCCCGCGTCCACCAGTTTGCGCACGGCCTTGCAGACGGGGTCGTGCTTGTACGACTCGACGGCCGCCGTGCCGAGGCTCAAGTTGACGACGCGGATGTTGTAGGCCGCGCGGTTCTGGTAGACCCAGTCGAGCGCGGCCAGGATGTAGGAGACGCGCCCGGTGCCCATCTTGTTCAGGACGCGCAGGTTGATGAGGTTGGCGTTCGGCGCGACGCCGATGGACTCGGCGCGCGCGATGCGGCCGTTGCCGCCGACTATCCCAGCGACGTGTGTGCCGTGCCCGAAGGGATCGTCGGTGCGACCCTCGCCCGTAAAGTCTTTGCTGTAGACGACGCGCAGGCCGTCGCGCCTGTCGAAGAATTTCGAGTGGCCGGTGTCAATCCCCGAGTCGAGGACGGCGATGCCGATGCCTTCGCCGTCGAGGCCCGACACGTTCTTCCCCTCCGTCTCGCGCACCTCGTCCGTGCCCGTCGTGCGCGAGACGTGGCCGAAGCCCGTCGTCTCGCGGTCGAGCGAGAGGAAGCGCACGCCCTTCTGCTCCGACAGCCGCTCGACGAGCCGCGCCGGGAGTTCGACGACGCGCGCGTCCAAGCTCTCGAAACGCCCGCGGGTCTTCACCTCGGCACCGAGCCCGGAGCCGAGCAGCGCGTCGAGCCCCGCGCGCTCCTGCAAGATGACGCGGACGCGCCGTCCCCCCGCCTCGGGGTCGCGCGCCAGCTCAAGCAGGTCGGGCGAGACTCGGCGGGCGGGCTCGTCCTGCCGGGCTTCTGCGGCCGCGGCGGGGGAGACGGCGCGCACGACCTTCAGCCCGGCCCGGCTCGCGCCGCCGGGCGCGAGGCCGGAGCCCGCGAGACACAGCAGCGCCAGCAGAGAGACGAGCGCCGCCGCCGTGTACGTTCTAACGTGTTTCACCTTCATCACCCTCCAATCGGTGCGCGCCGGGATTAACGCAGACGGGGCCGGCATGCCCGTGGACTTCTTCGGTGCGAGGGGTAATCAGGCCGCACCTCTCACAACCTGTCGGGGGTTGGCGCCGTTCAAGTCTGGCGCGGGCATAAATTTTAGAGTGATGACCTCGGACGCTCTCGGGAGAAGAATCGTCCTCGGGGGGAAGAGATTACAAAGTATCCGGCTATCCGAACGCTTCGTCAACCCTTTGGCGCTCACTTCATGCACGGCGTCTCGTCCCCCCCGACCAAAGTCAACTGCGCGCGGACGTTCGCGTCGCCCGCCATCGTCCCGTCGCCGGCCAGCACGCCGTCGCCCGCCAGCACGCCGTCGCCCGCCAGCACGCCCGAGCCCGCCGTCATCGTCCCGTCGAGCAGCGAGGCCGCATCCATGACGGGCGTCCCGCCGGCCATCGTCGAGCCGTCGCTCGTCAACAGCCAGCGGCCGAGCGTGACGCCGCCCGTCATCAAAGACGCGTTCAACGCCTGCGCCCCGCCCGCGCCCTCCACGACGCCCGAGCCCAACTGCGCGCCCGGCGCATAGACCTTCTGGTAGAGCAGGTACAAGTCGCTCCCGGCCGCGAACGTGTGGTTGAGCATCAGCCCCTGCGACCACCAGAACGTCTCGCCCGCCACCGTGCTCTGCGGCACGGGCGCCCCCGAAGTCAGGAGCGGCGCGCCGAGGGGCGTCGAGGCCGAGAGGTCTGTGCGGACGAGCCTCGCCAGCCGCAACGCCCCGTCCACGTTCAACTGACCCGCGCCCTGCTCCAAAGTGTTGTAGCCGTAGACGGGCTGCGCCGTCAGCATCAACAGCGCCTTGACCAGATTCGGCGTCAAACTTGGGTTGGCCTGCAACATCAGCGCCGCCGCGCCCGCCGCGACCGGCGCCGACATCGAAGTGCCCGACATGTACATCATCCGCCGCGAAGAGGGCTGGCTCGCGTCCGCGTTCAACTCCGGGTGCCCCGCCAGCAGCGCGTTGTTCGAGGCCGCGGCGCCGACAATCCTGTTGCCGGGCGCGACGAGGTCGGGCTTGACGAGGTTGTCGTAGTGGCGCACGCCGCCGTCGTCCGTCCAGTAGCCGCGCGTCGGCCCGCGCGAACTGTAGGTCGTCAGACGGTCGTCGGAACGGCCGTTCGTCCCGAAGCTGTTCGCCGCGCCGACCGTGACGGCCGCGGGCTCCTGCCCCGGCGAGTGGATGGCGCCGTAGAGCTTCTGCCCCGCGGCGTTCTTCCCGTCGTTGCCCGCCGCGGCGACAACCACGACGCCCGCGCTCACGAGCCTGCGCACGGCGTCGCACGCAGGGTCGTTGCGGTACGTGTCCACGGCCGCCGTCCCCAGTGAAAGATTGACGACGCGAATCCTGTAGAGCGCGCGATTCTGCAAGACCCATTCGAGCGCCGCGAGCAACCCCGAGGTCGTGCCCTTCCCCTCGGAGTTGAGCACTCGCAGGTTGACGATCTTCGCCGCGGGGGCCACGCCGCCGTACGCCCCGTTCGAGGGCTTACCCGAGCCCGCGGCGATGGACGCGACGTGCGTCCCGTGCCCGAAGGGGTCGTCGGTGCGACCCTCGCCCGTGAAGTCAACGCTCGCCGTGACGCGGCTCAGACCCAACGAGTCGCGGAAGACCTCGTGCCGCGCGTCGAGCCCCGAGTCCACGACCGCGATGCCGACGCCCGCACCGTCGAGCGTGGTCGTCGTCTGAATCAGCCCGAGCAGCGCCGAGGTCGTCTGCGTGCGGACGTTCGAGACGCCCGTCGTCGTCTCGACGTGCCCCGCGGCGCCGAGCGGCCTGTCGGGCGAGACGTAACGAACCTCCGAACGCGCGGCCAGCTCGCGCAGCGACTTCGCCGGCACGCGCGCTGACACCGCGCCGAGCCTCAGGAAATTTCCCGTCACGCGCCCGCCGATGGCGTTGACGAGTTTGACGAGGTTGAAGACCACGTCGAGGAGCGATGTCTGCGTCGTGACGTTCTGCTGGACGATGACGTTGACCGAGCCCGACTGCGAGCCGTCTGCGAGCGCGAGCAGGTCGGGCGAGAGTTTTATCCTCGCTGTTTCCTGGCGCGCGGCGCGCACCCCGCCGCCCCCCATCCCCGCCACCAACGAGCAGACCGTCGCCGTTACACAGGCCGTGTAGAGCCACCCGCGGAGACGACAGTGCTTCCCAAGTTTCACCTCTCCCTCCTCGGTATCTTGCTTCAGGGGATAGCGGGAAATGCTTCGATGGGGCTGCTAACGGGGCACGCAGACTGTTAGGGCTGCACCGGAATGCGAGCAAGCCCCGTTCCACCCTCCCCCGCCGCGACCCTCCCCCGACGCCCATCCTTCCGAGCTGACCGAGACGGCCATTCTGAACACTCCGTCCCGGCGCCCAACGCGCACGGATACCCGGCGGATGTTGTTGATATCAAAGGAGAAACCCCCGGCCCGCACAAGCCTCCGCCGCCTCCTCGCCACACGCTCTCACGCGCGCGCGTGCGCCCCCGAGACGACGGCAAGACGGCGCACGTCCATTCCTTCGGACGCCACGGACGCGGCATTGTGCAGCATGGGCGCGAATCCCGCCGCTGCAATTTACCCGGCAAGGAGAGTTGGCGAAGACGGTCAACGGTACCGCGAGCAGCAGCGAGCAGGTCGCTTTACGCCAGAGTCTTGATGTAGTAAGCCCCGCACTGCTCGCTACCGCTCGCGGTACCGTCTCCACACACCGGGTCGCCTGGCATGCTCCTTGCCGGAAGGACGGCGCCCTAAAAGTGAACCCCTGCCAGTTAAGACTTTCGTTCAGGCACCAAGCCCGCGGGCGAACTGCGCCCGGAGGCCGTTTCGCCTGAGCCCGACGACGAGGGGGAAATTTCATGTCGCCGCCGATAAGCCCGATGTCCATGAGGATGAGTTGCACGCACATGCAGGCGTGCCCCGCGCGCCTGCTCATCGCCGACGACGACGAGGCGGTGCGGAGCGTGCTGGTGGATTTCCTGAGCGCCGATTACGAGTGCGAGGCCGTCGGCTCGGCCGAAGGGGCGCTGGAGTTGTTGGAGTCGGGCGAGTATCAGATCGTCCTGAGCGATATCTCGATGGAGGGGATGAGCGGGCTGGAGCTAATCCCGCGCGTGCGCGACCTCTCGCCCGACACGCTCGTCATCATGGTCAGCGGCTCGCAGGACATCGAGACCGCCGTCGAGGCTCTGCGCGCCGGGGCCTTCGACTACATCGTCAAGCCCTTCGACCTCGAGCACTTACAGTTCGCCGTCCGGCGCGCGCTCGAACACCAACGCCTGCTCGCGGCCAAGCGCGGCTACGAGACCTACCTCGAACGGATGATCGAGCAGCGCACGGAGGAGCTTGACGGCGCCCTGCGCTCCTGCGAGGGCGCCTACCGCATGACGCTCAAGGCTCTCGTCACCGCGCTCGAAACGCGCGACTCCGAGACGCACGGCCATTCAGAGCGCGTCGTCAACTTCAGCCTCCGTCTGGGTCAGGAGTTGGGGCTCGACGCCGAGCAGATGCGGTCGCTGGAGTTCGGCTCGCTCCTCCACGACATCGGTAAAATCGGCGTGCCCGACGCCATCCTGCGCAAACCCGCTAAATTAACCGAAGAGGAATGGGTGCGGATGCGCGAGCATCCCCTGCACGGGCAGAAGATTCTGCGCGGGATAGAGTTTTTGGAAGGCGCGGCGCGGGTCGTCGCGCAGCATCACGAGAAGTGGGACGGCTCGGGCTACCCGCTCGGCTTGCGTGGCGCGCAGATCGACCTCAACGCGCGCATCTTCGCCGTCGCCGACGCCTTCGACGCCATCACGAGCGACCGCGTCTACCGCGCCGGGCGCAGCTACGACGAGGCGCTCGCAGAGCTTGACGCTTACGCCGCCCGCCAGTTCGACCCGCGCGTTGTCGAAGCCTTCCGCCGCGTCCCGCGCGAGGAGTGGGACGAGATACGCAACCGCTCGCTCCTCGCGCGCGAGCGCGTCGCCACCGCCCGCCGCGTCGAACAGGTCGCACAGCACCTCTACACCGGCTCCGGCGCAATGGCGCATTGAAAGGCAGTAGGCAGATGGTAGTAGGCAGTTAAAGGCAAGAGGCTTCTTTAAAGTATCCGCTTGAAAGAATCGGAGGCGGCGAGCTTAGTTACTCGCCGCCTCCGATTCTTTATGAGAGATACATCTGCTTCAGGACGGACGTGTCAAGAAAGGCTTCTTGTCTCAACTGCCTACTGCCTGCTTCTTTCCCGCATGGTGCCGACGATGTAGCCGCGGCGGGCGCGCAGCGTGAGCCCCTGGCGGCGCGCGCCGACGTGTATGCGGCGGAACTCGGTGGGCGCGGCCCTGCGCAGCGGGCGCTTGGGGCTGTAGGTGACGACGTACTGCGAGTCTATCTCGCGCGCGACCGCGGCGCCGTCAATCGCCATCCCCTCCTCGTTGGCGGGCAGACGCAGACGCCCCCCCGTCTCCTCCGTCAGAGTCTTCAGACGCGTCTCGCCGCGCTCCATCTCGCGCTCGGCCTCCTTGCGTCGGCGGCGCAGCGCCGGGTCGATGCGCACGCCCGAGTTAACCTCCGTCGGGTTGATGCCGGGGCCGCGCATGCCGGGCGGGCGCGTCGGGTCGATGCCGACCGTCGCCTGGTCGGCGCGCGCCTGCGTCGCGCCGGGGGCCTCGGGCGGCGCCTTCCACCAGGGGCGCTTCATCCCCTCGCGCGCCAGCGCCGTGTAGCTGATGACGTGCAGCGTCGTCTGCGAGGCGATCAGGCGCTTCACCGCGTCCTCGTAGTCCTTCGTGCCCGCCGTGTCGATGCCGTCGGTGACGATGACGAGGTGGCGGTTGCCGACGGGTCGCTCCGCGAGCATCTCGGCGGCGCGCCTGACGCCGCGCGAGAGGTTCGAGCCCTCGCCCGAGACGAGCTTCGAGCGCACGGTGCGGACGGCCTCCAGTTTGTCGCCCGTCCAGCCCTGGAGCATGTCCACCTTGCCGTTGAACTGGACGACGGCGAGGCTGTCCCCCTCGCGCAGGTTGCGTATGACGGAGAGCGCCACCTCGCGCGTCGTGTTGACGCGCACGACCGGGTCTAAGTCCCAGCCCGTTCCCAGCAGGAGCACGACGCTCGCGGGCGTGCGCCGCACGCTCTTGACCTGCTGCGGCACCTCGTCCTCGACGACGAGCACGTCATCGACGGCGAGGGCGATGTCGAAGTTCCCCTTTTCGTCGAAGGCGAAGACGGGGAGACGCACCTCCTCGATGTAGACACTCTCGGTCTCCTCCTCGTCGTCGGGCTTCGGCGTCGGGCGCGGGCGCACCCCGCTCTGCGCGCACAGGGGCGCGGCGAGCAGGAGCACGAAGAGCGCGCACGCAATCAGGTTCGTCAGGCGTGGAAAGACCATTATGACTCCTCGGCGGAACTAAACTTTGTTACCCGCCGGTTCTGATGCTCCGCGAACCCCCGAGCGTTCGCCCGCGCGGAGCCGGCGCACGGCCTCGACCATCTTTCGGACGCGCGCACTCTCGACCGTGTTCGACCAGAGGCCGTGCTCCTTGAAGTAGGAGCCGACGATGAAGCCGTCGGCGTCGTCGTAGAACTCAGCGACGTTTTCGGGCGTCACGCCCGAGCCGAGCAGCACGGGGATGCGGCAGTGTGACTTGGCCTCGCGCGCGTCCGTAGAGCGCGGCGGCTCGCCTGTGGCTGAGCCGGAGACGATGACCGCGTCGCCGCGCATGAACTCGACCGCCGCGCACGTCTCGCCCAACGAAACGTCGGACGTGATGGCGTGCGACGAGTGCTTCTTCTTCACGTCGGCCCAGACGCGCACGCCGTCGGCCCCGATCTTTTTTCTGAAGCGCAAAAGCTCCGCGGCCGAGGATTGAATCAAGCCCTCGTCGGCGACGTGCGCGAACGCGTACGCCTCGACGCGCACGTAGTCGAGCCCGGCGGCGTGCGCGACCGCCACGGACTCGACGTTGGCGCCCGCCAGAATCTGCACCCCGACCGGCAGCGCTGCTTCGGACTTCACCGCGCGTGCCACGACCGCCAACGCCGCGACCACCTCCGGCCCCACACCGCCGCGCAGGTAAGGCACGTCGTGCATGTTCTCGACCATCAACCCGTCCACGCCTCCGTCCCGGTAGAGAGCGGCCTCGCGCACGGCGAGTTCCGCGAGCGCCCCGACCGTCAGCGTGGACGCGGGCGTGCCCGGCAACGCGCCGACGTGGATGACGCCGACGATTGGCTTCGGGTTCTGGAACAGGTCGAGGGTCATTGCTTTGAAGTGATGAGTGATGCGTGATGAGTGATAAGAAGAAAAAGCGGGGCTTGTATGTTCTTATCACTCATCACGCATCACTTTCCCTTTCTCGCCTGCGCCTGTACGGCGGTGATGGCGACGGCGTCCACGATGTCTTCGGCCTTGCAGCCGCGGGAGAGGTCGTTGGCGGGCTTGTCCAAGCCTTGAAGAATCGGGCCGATGGCGGTCGCGCCCGCGAGCCGCTCGGTGAGCTTGTAGGCGATGTTGCCCGCTTGCAGGTCTGGGAAGATGAGCACGTTGGCGCGACCCGCGACCGGGGAGCCGGGCGCTTTGGACTCGCCGACCTTCGGCACCAAAGCGGCGTCGGCCTGCAACTCGCCGTCTATCTCAAGCTCCGGCTGGCGCGCGCGCACGGTGCGCGTCGCCTCGACAACCTTGTCCACGAGCGCGTGTTTGGCGCTGCCCTTGGTCGAGAAGGAGAGCATCCCGACGCGCGGCTCCGCTTCGAGGAGCGCGCGGCAGGAGTCGGCCGAGGCGATGGCGATCTCGGCCAACTCGGCCGCGGAGGGCTCGATGACGACGCCGCAGTCGGCGTAGATGAGCGCGCCGTTCGCGCCGAAGGCGGGGTCGGGCAGCACCATGACGAAGAAACTGCTGACGATCTTGAAGCCGGGCCGGATGCCGATGCAGTGGAGCGCGGCGCGGACGGTGTGCGCGGTCGTGTTGGTCGCGCCCGCGACCGAGCCGTCAGCCTTGCCCTCGCGCACGAGCAGGTTGCCGTAGTAGAGCGGGTCGCGCACGGCGATGCGCGCCTCGTCGGGCATCATGCCCTTCGCGCGGCGCAGCTCGTGGTAGAGGGCGGCGACGCGGTCGAAGTCCGCGGCGCGCGTGTGGTCGAGGACATTGACGCCGCCGAGGTCTGCGCCGGCCGCGCGCGCGTGTGCGCGCACCTTCTCCTCATCGCCGAGCACGGTGACGCGCGCGATGCGCTCGCGCGTGACGATTGAAGCGGCGACCACCGTGCGCGGGTCTTCGCCCTCCGGCAGGACGATGTGCTGCGGGTCTGCGGCCGCGCGCTGACGTATGCGTTCGAGTATAGACATAGGAAGAAAGTGATGAGCGATAAGTGATGAATGATGAGAAACACGCTGCCCCTCGTCCTTCATCCGTCCCGTACTGTCCCGAGTTGTTCGCTGAGCGGCTGTCAATTTAGCACGAAGGATTATAGGCGGGCGAGTTGAGGCGGAAGCCCTCCCTCACGGTCGGGCTTCTGCCACCAAATGTTAGCTGCTGAGCGAGTCGTCAAAGAGGCTCTCGGCGGCGGCGGCGAGGCGGCGGACGATTGCGGGGTCGTGCGTCTTGAGGGCGGAGAAGGTGCGCTCTTCAAGGACGGGGCGCGAGTTGAAGCCCTCTTCGTCGAAGCCGACGAGCGCGACGCTGAGGGCCGGCGAGTCGGCGACGACGAACCACTCGCGCGCGAGGCGCGCCGAGCCTTCCAGTTCAATCACGCGCATGTTGGGGTGGCGCGGCGGCTTCCAGTCCGGCTCGCCGAAGGCGTAGACGCGCTCCGACACGTCACTGATGCGCATGTAGCGGTCAACGACCGGCTCCATCCGCGAGAGTTTTTCAAAACCTGCGTAGAGACGGCCGCCGCGGTGCGTGCGCAGCAGGACGGCGTTCTCGATGAGCAGGCTCAGGTATTCGAGGGCGGGCGCCTGCGCGCGGAAGCGGAAGGTCGCGCGCTCGTCGAAGTCGCGCCGCGAGACGTAGGCGGCCGTGCCGAGGTCTTCGACCATCTCGCCGGCAAAGGCCACCGCCTGGTCGAACATCGAAAACTCTCTCATGGCATGGTGGCGGGCGCCCCCGGGGCAGCAGCGCGCCGCACTATTTGTATTAACTCAACTCTTCGCCGTCGTCGCGAATATCTGCCGAAACTGTCAAACGCGGCGGCAGCGCCCGGGCCGCTTCCGGCGCGGGCGGCGGCGCCCCTAAATGTGCGTGCCGAGACAAAATGCTTGCTTTGCAAAAGTCTCGGCAGTATCATCCCGGCGCGCTACACGCCCGTTGACCTGAACGCGTTACAATCCCGTTAACCTGAATCGGGTCGGGACTTGCCAGCCAGAGGGCAGCCCGGCTCGCCTTTTTTCTCACGCCGCCCGGAGGTCAAGACGAGATGGAAACTTTCCAGCGCCCCGAACTGAAACTGCGCGACCCCGCCAACAGGGAGACCGACAAGGCCGCCCTCCAAGCCATCGCCCAGGCCGCCATCGACGTGGAGCTGTTCACGATCCCGCTCTACATGGTCTCGATGTACTCGATCCAGGGGATGCACCAGATCACCAGCAAGGGGAACGACTTCTACCGCGGGCGGCTCTGGCCCGGCGCCGCGCCCGCGCGCGCCCCCGACGCGAGCGCCAACGCCGCCGCTTTCAACCACTTCTTCAGCGTCTTCATCGACGAGATGCTGCACCTCCAGCTCGCCTCGAACATCGCCAAGGCGCTCGGCGTGATGCCGAGCTACAACAGCCCCGGGCTCGTGGACGCGAACTACGGCTGGACGTGCTACGGCCCCGAAAACACGCGGCTCCCGTACATCCTCGACTTCAACGACGCGACGGACGAGTACAAAGACATTCGCGTCAAGCTCGACGCGCTGACCACTGAGCAGAACCGCCTCTTCCTCGCCATCGAGGAGAACGAGGCGGACGCCAAAAAGGTCATCGCCGAGTCGAACTGGGGTAAATACTTCCCCACCGTCCCCTTCGAGAACTGGAAGGCGGGCGACGACCTCCCGCTCTTCGGCTCCATCGGCGCGATGTACAAGTGCCTCTGGCAGTACATCGAGATCGAGTACACGGAAGGCCCGGCGCTCTTCGAGTACGTCTTCAACCGCGGCACCCTTGAGCGCGACCTCTTCAACGCGTCGAGCAGCTACCACAAGCCCGAGTACCCCAACATGCCCACGCTCGCCTCGGGCGAGATCAGCGTGCCCGACGCGTTGGAGAACATCCTGACGATGATTAATGCCATCACCGACCAGGGCGAGGGGCAGGGCGTGGCCGACGAGATCAGGCGCGCCCGGCGCGCCGGGCGGCTCGGCTACGCGCCCGTCTCGGGGCAGTTCCGCCCCGACGCCGACGCACTCGACTTCGACTACCCGAACTACACCGACAAGGGCGAGCCGAACAACCCCTCGGGCCAGACCGTCTCGCGCACGCAGAACGGCGGGCTCGACCACCAGGATCGCTTCGTCGCAATCGGCAAACTGCTGGAAGCCGGCTCGGTCGTCACGTGGGACAAGTGGCACGCCGACGGCAACAAGTGGACGGCCGAGATGCTCATCACGAACGAGGAGGACTACAAGGCGAACAAGTGGAACATCCCGCCGGCCGACGCCATCGCCGCCGCGCTCAACAACCTGAAGGCCGAGGACGAGACGACCGACGGCGAGGAGAAGGGGAAGAACTACAAAATCTTCAGCCAGGCGGCGGCCGGCTCCATCGCCGGCATCACGCGCGTCCTCGGCGGCTTCTGGACGAACGAGACGACGGGGTTCCCCATGCCCTCGATGTACGGCTCGGGCGACCGCGTCTCGATCTGCTGGGCCGTCTTCGGCCGCTACCCAGACCTCACGGGCGGCATCGCCCCGAAGAATACGGGACAGCTCTACCACGCCTGCCAGGGGCTCGACCTGACCACGGGGGGCAACGCCTGCGCGCAGGTCGAGGTCTTCCACTCGTGCCGCGGCTCGAACAGTTGCAAGGCCGAGGGCGGCTGCGGCTTCGTGCAGGTGCAGGGGCAGAGTCACCAGTGCGGCATCAAGGTCTTGCTCGACCACGAGCAGCCGACCCGGCCGCTGCCCGTGAAGGCGCAGTCGCTGTCGTCGGGGCCGCCGCAGGCGGGGCCCGCCACCAAGCCGCTCTACAGCGCGCCCTCGGACAACATGTGCGCGAGCTTCGGCGGCTGCGCCGTCCCCATCTCGGCCTCGCAGCTCTACCCGCCGCCGCCCGGTGAGGTGATCGGGTGGATGGAGCTCTTCGACTTCGAAGGCCAGACGGCCACGCCGGTTCCGATTAAGAAGGGGATGCAGAAGGTGCTGCAAAGGTACGAGGAGGGCGACCGCGTCTACGACATCGCGTGGGACGCCTACGTCAAGGTGCTCGAATACCGCAAGCAGCCCATCCCCGCGAAGCCCGAGGACACCGACCTGCGCCTGGCCTTCCCGCCCTCGACGTAATGCGGCAACCACCCCACTCAGCACAGAACGACGGCCGGCCCCCACGCCTGGGTTTACCGAACCTGGGCCTGGGGGTCGGCCTGCGCAACCAGCACTTCGACTACCTGATGCGTCACGACCCGCCCGTGGACTGGTTCGAGATCATCAGCGAGAACTTCATCGACAACCACGGCTTCGCGCGCCGCGTGCTCGAACGCGTCCGCTCGCTGCGCCCCGTCGTAATGCACGGCGTCTCGCTCTCCGTCGGGAGCACAGACCCCCTGGACTTGGAGTACCTGAAGGGCTTGAAATCGCTCGCCGAGTTCGTGCGGCCGGCGTGGGTCTCGGATCACCTGTGCTGGACGGGGGTGGCGGGCGTGAACACGCACGACCTCCTGCCCATGCCGCTCAACGAGGAGAGTCTGCGCCACGTCGCCGCGCGCGTCCGACAGGTGCAGGACTTTTTAGAGCGCCCGCTGGTGCTCGAAAACCCTTCGACCTACCTTGAGTTCAAAGACTCGACCGTTCCGGAGTGGGAGTTTCTTTCGGAACTCGTGCGCGAGACGAGTTGCGGCCTGCTGCTCGACGTAAACAACGTCTACGTGTCGGGGCACAACCACGGCTTCGACCCGGAGCACTACCTCGAAAACCTCCCGCACGAGAGCGTCGTGCAGATTCACCTCGCGGGGCCGACCGACTGCGGCCGCTACCTCGTGGACACGCACGACCGGCCCGTGCCGGCGCGCGTGTGGGAGCTGTACAGGCTCGCGCAGGAATGGACGGGCGGCGTCTCGACGCTGCTCGAATGGGACGCCAACATCCCGGACTTCCCCGAGTTGGTCGCGGAGCTGCGCAAGGCCGAGGCGGCGCTCGCGGGCGAGAACCCGGGGGGCGCCGTTCCGTTGCACGGCGTCGGCGAGGCGGTCTCCAACCCCGTCAGCTTCGGCCTGGCCCCGGAACGATGACGAACGAGCGCCTGAGCCTCCTTCAACACTGGATGAAGACCGTCGTCACGGAGCGCGGCGGGCTCGAAGAGAAGCTGCGCGCGGCCGCGCGGCTCCACGGCCTGAGCGCCGAGGATGTCGTGGCCGACACTCGCGGCCTCGACGCTCACGAGCGTCTGGGAATCTACGCGCGCGGCTACGTGCTGCGCCTGCTCGAATGCATGCGCGCGGACTTCCCGGCGCTGCGCGGGTTCGTCGGCGACGCGGTCTTCGACGCCTTCGCAAGGGCCTACATCATCACGCGGCCGCCCGGCTCGCCCAGCCTCTACGAACTGGGCGCGGGCTTCCCGCGCTTCCTTGAGGAGACGAGGCCGAAAGACCGCCCGCTTGAACCGGGGCTCGACGCAGCGATGTTAGAGTTGCCGGCGGAGCTTGCGCGGCTCGAACGCGCGCGCGCCGAGGTCGCACGCGCCCGCGGCACCGAAGACGACCCGGCCGCGGAGCCGCTCACGCCACTCGAAGTCTTCGGCGGCGAGTGGTCGCTTCAGGCGACGCCCTGCCTGCGCCTGCTCGAACTGAAGTTCCCGCTGGTCGAGTTCGTCGGAAGCGCCGCCCGCGGCGAGCAGCCCGCGCCGCCCGCGCCTCGCCGGACATTCGTCGCCGTGGGCCGCGCCAACTACCGCATCTTCACGGAGGAGGTCGCGCCCTGGCAGTTCGCCTTCCTGAAGACTTGCGCGCGCCCCTCGCAGGTCTACGCGGCCGTGCAGGCCGCCGCGCAGGAGAGCGGGGAAGAGACGGGGCGCGTGCTCGCCTCGGCCGCGGTCTGGCTCCCAGTGGTGTTCGAGTTCGGATTCTTACGTCGGGTCTTAACTTGAGAAAGAATTAACCACAGAGACACAGAGACACGGAGACGCGGCTTGTCGAGTTACCTCTTACAAGCCGCGTCTCCGTGTCTCTGCGGTTAAACTTTTATCCTACGACGGCCCGCCGCCCTTCAGCGCGTCGAGCATTTTGTCGTGGATGCCGCCGAAGCCGCCGTTGGACATGACGGCGACCACGTCTCCCTCACGCAGGAGCGGCGCGAGGTGTTCGACGATCTGGTCTGCGCCGTCGAGGCAGAGGGCGGGGCGGTCGCGGCGTGCGGCGATGTCGGCCGTCAGCTCGTCCGTGTCGAGGAGGAGGCCGTAGGCGCTGCCCTTCTCGCGCGCGAAGACCGAGGAGAGGATGACGTAGTCGGCGCGGTCGAAGGCCGCGGCGTAGTCCTGCTGGAAGACGGCGAGGCGCGAGGTGGCCGAGCGCGGCTCGAAGACGGCGACGAGCCGGCGACCCTTGTACTTCTCGCCGAGCGCGCGCAGGGTCTCGCGCACGGCCGTCGGGTGGTGTGCGAAGTCATCGATGACGGTGACGCCGCGCTCAAGCCCTCGCACCTGCATGCGGCGCTTGACGCTCTGGAAGGTCGAGAGCGCCTCTTTAATCTTCTCGGCGGGCACGCCCCACGCGTCGGCGGCGATGATGACCGAGAGGCAGTTGAGCACGTTGAAGTCGCCGATGAGCGGCGTCTCGAACTCGCCCCACGGCGCGCCTTCACGCAGGACTCTGAAGCGCGTGAGCGCGCCCGAGTAGTCAACGTCCACGGCGCGCCAGCGCGCGTCTTCGCTCGTGCCGAACGTTTCGAGCTGTGTGTGCAGCCTCCCCCCGAACTCGGCCACCGTATCGCGCACGGCGGGGCTGTCCCAGCCGGCGATGAGGCGCCCCCGCCCGGGGACGAGGTTCATCAGGCGGCGGAAGGCGAGTTTGACCGCGTCGAGGTCTTTGTAGATGTCGGCGTGGTCGAACTCGATGTTGCCGACGACGGCGAGCTCGGGGAGGTAGTGCATGAACTTCGGTCCCTTGTCGAAGTAGGCCGTGTCGTACTCGTCGCCCTCGATGATGAAGTAGTCGCTGTCCGTCGCGCGGAAGCTCGCGCCGAAGTTCTGCACGACGCCGCCGACGAGGAAGGAGGGGTGGAGTCCGCCGCACTCCATGACCCACGTCGCGATGCTGGTCGTGGTGGTCTTGCCGTGCGTGCCGGCGACGACGAGCGAGCGCCGGCCGCGGATGAACTCCTCCTTGACGACCTCGGCCTGCGAGCGGTAGACGAGGCGGCGGTTCAGAGTCTCCTCCACCTCCGGGTTGCCGCGCGAAAGGGCGTTGCCGACGACGACGCAGTCGGGCGCGGGCTCGGGCAGGTGCTCGGGGCCGTAACCCTGCATGACGTGGATGCCCAAGCCTTCCAGCATCGTGGACATCGGCGGGTAGACGTTCTCGTCCGACCCCGTGACCCTGTGCCCGCGCGCCTGCAACATCCCGGCGAGACTCGCCATCGCCGTCCCGCAGATTCCGATTAGGTGGTAGTGCATACGTGAATGAGTGACGAGTGATGAGTGATGAGTGATAAGAAAGAGATTAGGGACTTGTCTTCTCTTATCACTTATCACTCATCACTCATCACCTGTTGCTACTGGAATGGTGAACGAGAAGGTCGAGCCCCGGCCGACCTCGGAGCTGACTTCGATGCGGCCGCCGTGGAGTTCGACGAGCTGGCGCGTGATGTAGAGGCCGAGCCCCGTCCCCTTCTCGCTGCGCGTGGCGCGCGAGCGCGCCTGCGCGTACTTGTCGAAGATATCGCGGAGGTCTTCTTCGGGGATGCCGACGCCGGTGTCCGCGACCGAGACGCGCACCGCGCCGTCCTCGGGCGCGGCGCTCAGCGAGACGCGGCCGCCGCGCGGCGTGAACTTCACGGCGTTCGAGACGAGGTTGACGAGCACGCGGCGGAGCTTGGCGCGGTCGGCGCGCAGCGTCGGGAGCCCCTCGGGCACGTCCACTTCGAGCGCGATCTCCTTCTCGGAGGCGAGCGGCTGCATCTGCTGGCACAGTTCGTTGACGAGCCCGAGCAGTTCGATGGTCGAGAAGTCGAGGCGCATCGTGCCCGATTCGAGCTTCGAGGCGTCGAGCAGGTCGTTGACCAGTTCGATGAGGTTCTGCGTGTTGCGCTCCATCATCGCCACCATGTTCTTCTGCTCGGCCGTCATGTCGCCGAGGCGACCCGAGGTGAAGAAGTTGATGACGCCGCTGATGACCGTCAGGGGCGAGCGCAGGTCGTGCGTGGTGAGCGCGAGAAACTCCTCCTTCATCGCCGAGACCTCGCGCAGTTGCGCGTTGGCCTGGTTCAACTCGCGGTTCGACTCTTCGAGCCGCGTGTTCAGTCGCTCCATCTGCTCGCGCTTCTCCTCCAACTCGCCCAACACCTGCACGAGGTCGCGGTTCTGCCGCGCCAGCTCTTCGAGCGCCGAGTCGTCCTCCTCGGTGTTGACGAAGTCGCGCAGGGCATCGGCGCGCCCCCTGACATCCTCGCCCGCCTGCGGCGGGAGCCACTTGACGACCGTGACGCGCGTGCCCTCGCCCTCCTTCGACTGGATGTCGAACTCGTCCATCAGGCGGCGCGTGCCGATGAGGCCGACGCCTAAGCCGGAGGGCGAGCGGTAGGCGCCGCGGATGATGGAGCGCAGCTTGGCCTCGTCGATGCCGGGGCCGTCGTCGCGCGCGGTGATTTGTAGTCCCGTCCCCGCCGCGCCGCGCGTCGCGAGCGACAGGGTGATGGCGCCCGAGCGCGCGTACTCGTAGATGTTGCGCGTGAGTTCGGAGACGGCCGTGGTGATCTTGATCTGCGTCGTCGAGTCGAAGCCCATCTCGCGCGCGAGCCGGCGGACGCGCTCGCGCACCTTGACGATGTCGGCCTCGCGCCGGATGTAGATGTCGCCGAGCCGTGTCGAGGTGATGCCCTGCATACCGATTTAGAGTACAGGATTCAAAGTCCGAAGTTCAAAGCCTCGGCGGAGTCGGATGACAACAGTACCGCTCGCGGTACTGTTCTGCTCATCTATAGACGAGGACGGTGGCGTCGTCGGAGCTGCGTGCGAAGTCGCGCAGCAGGACGCCCGCGAGGAGTTGGGGGCTCCTGGCGACGAGCCCCGGGTAGGCGGCCGCGTCCCAGGTCGCGCTGATGCCGTCGGAGGCGATGACGAGCGTGGTGCCCTCGTCCCAGCGGTGCGGCCAGACGCGCACCTGCGACAGACGCGCGCCGAGCGTGCCGTTCGAGGGGATGGGGCGCGCGGGTTCGGTCGCGCCGAGCACGCGCACCTCGATGTTGCCGACGCCCGCGTAGGTGAAAGAGTTGCGCGCGGGCGAGAGCACGACCGCGCCCATCACCGCGCCGCGCGTCGAGCGCAGGGCGTCGTGCACGCCCGTGATCAGCTCGCCGAGCGACTCGCCCTCCCACTGCTCCAACGTGTCGAGCGCGGCGACGGCCGCCTCGCGCGCGCCGCGCCCGTGCCCGAGCCCGTCCACCACCGCGAGCAGCGTCTCGCCGTCGTGCTCCTTGATGAAGTAGGCGTCGCCGTTGGTCTCCTCGCCCGGACGCGGGCGGCTCCAGACCCCGATGCGGCGCACCACGCGGCGGGCGCGCGCGCGCTGCTCTTCGGTCGCCACGGGCGCGACCCACTTGCGGCCGAGCAGAGCCGTCCCGTAGGTCGTCCGGCGCGCGGTCGTCAGCCGCCGCGTCGTGCCCTTGACGGACGAGTACACGTCGAACTCGTCGAGCAGCCGCCGCATCGCGCCGAAGCCCGTCCCGAGGCTCCCGCCCGAAGAGACGCCGTCGCGCAAGGCCCGCTCCAGGTCGTAAACGCCCGGCCCCTTGTCGTAGTAGAAGAGTTCGAGCCCCGGCTCCTCGCCCGGCGTCTCCGCCCAGTGCAGGCAGCCGCCGCCCGTCGCGTAGCGCACGGCGTTGGTGCCGATCTCCTGCACGACGATGTCCATCTCCGCCAGCCGGTCTTCCGAGAACCCCAGAGCGGACGCGAACCGCCGCACGCCCCGCCGCGCCGCGCCGACGTGCGCCTCCTCCTTGATGCTCTGCGTGTGGAACTCTCTCATATAGAACTAGGGTGTTGGGTGCTGGGTGCTAGGTGTTGGGTAAGAACTTCAGGTCTTTCCCCAGCACCCAAAACCCAGAACCCAACACCCTCCCTACAGCCAGCGCACGACGGTCACGCGCGTGCCGACGCCGACCGTCGATTCAATCTCGAAAACGTCGACCAGCCGTTTGGAGCCGGGGAGCCCTTTGCCGAGGCCGCGACCCGTCGAGAAGCCGTCGCGCATGGCGGCGTTAACGTCCGGGATGCCGGGCCCGCTGTCTTCGAAGATGAGGCGGAGGCCCGCGCGCGCCTGCGTGGCGTCGAGCGGCTGCGCGATCATGCGGCCGCGGCTCGCGTATTTGACGACGTTGCGCGCCAGCTCCGACGTGACGGTGACGAGCCGCGTCTGGTCGATCAGGCGGAAGCCCAGCCCGGCGGCGAGGGCGCGCACCTCGCTGCGTGCAATGATGATGTCGTGCTCGCTCTCAAGGGCGATTGACCTGCTCTGCAAAGGCTCCGCCCCCTCCGCCGAACGGCGAGTCTTCCTCGTCCTCGTCGATGCCGAACTCGCTGCGGAGCAGGCGGATGCCCTCGTCCACGTTCAGCACCGTGTCCACGCCGCGCAGCTCCAGCCCCAGCTCGACGAGCGTGATGGCGACGGCCGGCTGCATCCCGACGACCACGGTGCGCGCGTCCATGATGCGCGCCATCGCCGCGATGTCCGAGAGCACGCGCCCGATGAAGGAGTCCACCATCTCCAGGAGCGAGATGTCGATGAGCACGCCGCGCGCCCCCGTCCGCTCCAACTCCGAGAGGATCCGCTCCTGGAGGTGGATCACCGTCTGGTCGTCCATGTCCACCTGAATCGGCACGATAAGGACGCGCCCGACCTTCAGGATGGGAATGCGTGTCTGTCCGTCCATTGTTTGTGGAGTGATGAGTGATGAGTGATGAGTGATAAGAGAAGGCAACGGCTCTTTCTTATCACTCATCACTCATCACTCATCACTTACCCCTCCTGTTTCTTCTCTCCGCCCGACGTGATGATCTGCTCGGTCTGCTTGACGGTCTTCTGGAGCCCGTCGCCGTTGGCGCCGTTCTGGAGTCTGGCGAGCGTGCGCGTGGGGACGACCGTGCGGCCGATCATCTCCAGCGCCAGCTTGATGCCGTCGGACATCTGGGCGCGGGTCGTGATCTGCGTGAGGTCGATGCCGAGCTGCACCATCGTCTGGGCAATCGCGGGCGAGACGCCCGTCAGGATGCAGCGCGCGCCCATCAGGCGCGCGGCCGTGACCGTCTTGATGAGGTGGTTGGCGACGAGCGTGTCCATCGTGCGCACGCCGGTGATGTCGAGGATGGCGATGGTCGAGCCGGTCTCGACGACCTTTTGCAGCAGCGCCTCCATCATCATCTGCGCGCGGCGCGAGTCGAGCGTGCCGATGATGGGGAGCGTCAGAATTTTGTCCCAGACCTTGATGACCGGCGTCGAGAGTTCGAGCATGTCGGCGCGCTGCTGGCGGATGATCTCCTCGCGCGAGCGGATGAAGTTCTCGACCATCACGAGCCCGAGCTTGTCGAGCAGGCGCGTGAAGTAGTTCATCTCGGGGATGAGCGAAGCGGCGTCGCCCTCCAACTCTTCGGCGAGGAGCGGGCTCACGACGTTGCGCAGGGAGAGGATGTAGGTCGCGTTCTCAAGGGGCGTGTAGCCCTTGACGGCGCGCAGGTGCGAGATTTCGTTGAGGTAGTGGCGCAGGTCGTCGAAGGCCGGGTGGTCGAAGTCGGCGCCGCCCGAATCCTGGACGGCCTGCACGAGCATGTCGAGCACCTGCCGCGACTGTTCGCGCAGGTCTTTCTTCGAGATCAACTCGTCGCGGAACTCGTCGTTCTCAAGCCGCTCTTTGATCCAGAGGTTGAGAATCTCGTCGCGCCGCGTGGCGAGGATGGTCGCGATGCGCCTCTCGCCCGCCCGCGCCGAATCGTTCTGTTCCGCCATACACAGTCCTCATGTTCGGGCGCGGCCTCCCGCGCGCTCTCGGTCTAACGCAAAGGCCCCGGCGTGTGCGCGCCCCGCCCGCAGCCCCCCCGTGCGAAGGGGTTTCGGGCTCGTACGCGCTGGTTGGAAAGGGGCGTTTTTAAGTCGGGCTTATCTTAGCACCCGGCGGGTCAAAAGCAACAACGCGCCCGCGGGCGCGTGTGCCCGCGGGCGCGTTGTCGAACGGAAGGCCGGCGGCCGCGGCTCACTGGAAGCTATCCCTAGACCCTCAATTTCACCCTGATTTTACGGGCATTTCGAGGTTTAGGGGTGACTTCTAGTCTATCTTCTGTATGGCGATGATGGTCATCGGGGCGTCGCCGGAGGTGCGTGTGTAGGAGACCCAGAAGCCGGCCTTCGGGTAGCGGATGAGTTTGTGGAGCGAGCCGTCCTGCTTGGCCTCCGGCTCTTCGCCGAGGACGGTCTTGGCCGTCGGGACGGCCTTGTTGGTCAAGTAGGTGATCGAGACGGCCGAGACCTTCTTGGCCGCGTCGTAGTAGACCTGACAGGACTCTTCGTCGCTGACGGCGAAGACCTCCTGCTTGTCGTCCTTGTCGGTCGGGCTGCCGAGGAGCTTGCGCGCCTCGTCGGCCGACATGCCGATGCGGACGCCCTTGTAGGCGCTGAAGGGCGGCGCGTCCTGTATCTGGTCGGCGGGGGCGGCGGGCGCGGGCTTCCGCGCGGGCGTCTGCGCGAGCGCCGCCGGGAGGAGCGCGAGCGCGGCCAACAGGAGGAGCGCGAATCTTGCGGGCGCCGGGGTGCGCGTGCGTGCGTGGAGCATGGGACAGTCCCTCCTCTAGAAAGGTGTGCGTTCCGAAGCAGTAGGAAAAGGACGCGGCCGGGCGGGTAAGAGACGAGGGCTCAAGTTAAAGCTCTACGGCGGCCCAGCCTCGCTTGCTTGTGGCACGGGACGATATTCCAAATCCGTGTACCAAGTCAATCTCATTTCGTACACTTCGCGAGCTTCACGTCAACGCCTGAACCTGCGCCGGGCGGCGCCGCGGGACGGCGGAGGCGGCCGTGACTCTATGCGCGTTTCTTCCAGGCCCCTCCGGCGAAATTGCTGACCGCCTCGTAGGCGAGCCGCGCCCTCCAACTCTTCACCCCGGTCTTCTTCATCAACTCCAGGAAGAGGTTATCGGCTTCCTCGCGTTGAAAATTTCTGTGCGGCGACACCTGAGACTCGGGCAGGCTGCCGGCGTGGCGGTACAGAAGGTCGTGGAAGAGCGGCGGGACGTTCGAGAGGTCGTCTTTGTCGATGATGACCCAGAAGATGCGCGGGATACTCGCGCGATCATACTCGAAGCCCTTCAGTGCCGTGATGCTGTACCCGCCGTCGGCGCGGTAGGTGTAATCCTCGACGACCTCATAAATGCTGCCGGCGCCGTGCTGCATGACCTTGACCCCGGGGAGGCCGCCGACCCGCTGATTCGAGAAGGCCGCATCAACCTTACTGTTGACGTATGCGTCGGGGATATCGACCTCGTGCAGCTTAACGTCGAGTAATGTCTCCGTCTTGGCCTGGGCGCCGCGGGTGGCCCTCGACGACGCGCTGACGCTGAGCTTGCCGGTCGATTCCTCGTAACCGGCCACGCTGGCCGTGACCTGCTCCAGCGCGGAACGTTCACGCCGGTCTATCTCTTTAAACCGGGCTTCCAACTCTTGGGCGTTCATGGTGGTTTCCCTCTGAAGGTTGAGTGGCCGAGGCGGAAGCGCGCCGGCCGGGCCAGGTGAGCGTGGCGGTAATGATGCCCGCACCACGATTTGTAAAGGGACACGGATTCGGCGCGCGGCCTCAGATTTGGAAGCCGCGGACGCGCTCGATCTTCTTCGGCTTGGCGGGCGGGGCGGCGAGGACGGCGGAGTCCTGTTCGCGGTGCTCGCGCTCTTCGGGCGTGTGCCAGCGCGCCCATTCGGTGGGGGCGTCGAAGGTCTCGCCGCCGTGTTTGGTGATGCGTTCGCGGACGCGGCACATGACGGGCGTGTTGACGCCGACGCCGGAGATGACCGCCTGACCTTTGGTCAGGGCGGGGAGTTCGGCGAGGAGTTGACGGCCCGCGCCTTCGACCGACTTGGCGACGGTGTCCTGATCGACGGGGTTGACGATGCGCATGATGACCTGCGTCATGCACTGCGAGAGCACGTCCTGGTCGAGCTTGCCCGGCCGCTGCGTGATGAGCCCAATGCCGACGCCGAACTTGCGACCCTCGGAGAGAATCTGCTTGAGGATGTTGGTCGAGACCACGGTCTGGCCCGCGGGCGCGAAGCGATGCGCCTCTTCGAGCAGCGTGAAGACGGGGTAGGGGAGGTGGCTGTCGGTGCCCTCCTGCGACTCGCCGCGGACGGTCGCCATGCGCGCCTTGTTGACGCGGCGCAGCAGCGTGGCGACGACGACCTGCTGCTCGTTCTGCTCGATGTCGGAGAGTTGCAGGACGGTGCAGCGGCCGGGCAGGAACATCTCCGCGAGAGAGATGTGCTCGTGGTCGGAGAAGATGGAGTTGGGCTTGTCGAAGCGCGAGTCCAGACGCCAGAGCAGACCCTCAATCGAGCTGGCGTTGCCGGAGTCGCCGCGGTCGCTCCCCTCGTACTTCTGCGCCTTCACCTCGTCGCGCAGGTCGTGGTAGCCCCACAACTCGCCGCGCCGCGTCGCCCCCAACTGGCGGAACGCCTGCGAGAGGAAGTGGAGCATCTTGTCCGAAGTCCCCTCGGGCAG
>JBEVJD010000254.1:0-5252 GCA_040510435.1 Pyrinomonadaceae bacterium
CAGCACCTCAAAGCGTGCGACGCCTGCCACAAGTTCCCCTCGGCGAACTGGAAGGAGGCGCGCGGGGCCGACGCGGCCTTCGCCGACATCACCGAGTACCCCGAACACGCCTCGTGCCTCGAATGCCACCGCACTCAGTTCTTTGCGCGCGAGCGGCCGCGACCCGTAATCTGCGCCGTCTGCCACGTGGGCGTCACGCCGCGCAACACCATCCGCTGGCCTTTCCCCTCCCTCGCCGACCCCTTCGACGCCTCGCCGAAGGGGCGCACGGCCGCCTCCGACTTCGGCGTCTCCTTCCCACACGATAAGCACGAGGGGCTATTCAGCGGACTCGGGGACGGCGCGGAAACGGCCGCGCTCTTCGTGAGGGCTTCATTCGCGAGGAAGGCGCGCGCGCGGCAGGACGACCCCGCGAAGGCGAACGCCTCCTGCGCCAACTGTCACCAGACTTTTAGGCCGCAGGGCGACGCGGACGACGAGTACGTGACGAAGCCTCTGAAGGGCTTGGCCGAGGGCGACTTCTGGTTAAAGAAGGGGACGTTCAAGACCGCGCCGCGCGACCACTCGGCCTGCTTCACCTGCCACTCGGCCGACGGCGGCGTCGAGCCGATGCCCGCCAACTGCGCCGCGTGTCACAAGCTACTTCAGCCGTCCGACCGCCTCTCTTTGAAGAGCGCGCACGGCGACTTCGACCCCAAGCTGGCCGCCTCGATGGGCGTCACAGACCGCGCGACGCTCCGCCGATGGGCCGGGCGCGAGGCGGCGAGGTTCCGCCACGAGTGGCCGCCGCACGACCTCGCCTGCACCGACTGCCATAAGACGGCGCAGATGAACGCGGCCGAGCCGCGTTCGCGCCGCGTCGCGGTGCTGAGCTGCGGCGGGGCGGGCTCGGGCTGTCACATCGAGCCGACGCCGGACGGGCTCCTCAACACGGCGGTCGCGAAGAAGGCGGCCGACCCGAAGTTCGTGTGCGCCTCGTGCCATGTGCTGAACGGGCGTCTGCCCACGCCCGCGTCGCACACGTCCGCACTCCCTTCGCCCGCGACGAAGGAGTGAACGGTGATGACTGTTATGCAGGAACCGCTTGAGCAACCTCCGACGGACGGCCCGGCCCGTACGTCGCGCGTGATACGATGGCGGCTCTCATTCGCCGTAGCCTCCGCGGCGTGCCTCTTCTTCGCGCTCACACTCCTGCTCGGCGCGAGAGCTTCGACCGCGGAGCACACGGAAATTTCATCAGAGGGCGAGCTGGCCACGGCGGAGCCGCAGACAGACTTTTCAAGGTTCACGCACACGAACCCGCAGCACGCGCGCCTGCCGTGCCTTCTGTGCCACCAGCGCGGCGACAACTCGCCGCGCCCCGTACGCTCCGCCGGGCACACTCCCTGCTCGGGCTGCCACACGCAACAGTTCGCCGACGCGTCGAGCCCCATCTGCACGATCTGTCACGCGAACCCGCCGTCGCCGGCCGTCAAGCCGTTCCCGCGCCTGCGCAGCTTCAACATGCTGTTCGACCACGCGAAGCATTCGCGCGGCGGGGCGCGGCCCGCCTCCAACTGCTCCGCCTGCCACCGGCCCGAAGTGCGCGGCGTCGCGCTCTCGATCCCCGCAGGTCTCTCCGCACACACGACCTGCTTCCGCTGTCACACGCCGGGGTCGCAGTCGGGAGGGCAGGACATCTCTTCGTGTAACACGTGCCACCGGCTCGGCGGTTATCGCCGGACGCCCGAGTCCGCGCCCGCCTTCCGCGTGGGCTTTAGCCACGCCGCTCACAGGCGCGGGAACTTGAGCTGCAACGAATGCCACGCCGTGAGGGCGGGCGTGGGGCAGGGGCGGCAGGTCTCTTCTCCCCAACCGCTCATGCACCACGCGGGCGCGCGAGTGCGGAGCTGCATGAGCTGCCACGACGACAAGCGCGCTTTCGGCGGCGACGATTTTTCTGATTGTAAGAGGTGCCACCAGGGGAACACCTGGCACTTTTGAAGTTTGCCGGACGACCGTCAGGAAGGGAGTAAAGAAGATGAGACTCGCGGTCACGCTAACGACGCTGTTGATCTGTCTATGGCTGTTGACGGGCTCCGGCGCTTCCACCTTCACACGGGGCACGCCTGCGCAAGGTGAGAAGAAGCCGCAGGATGTGTACTTGCTCGCGCAAGAGAGCAAGATGGGGAAGGTGACTTTCAACCACCTCAATCACATCACGCAGAGTCGCAACCTCGACGGCACAGGCCCCGTCACCTGCGTCGAATGCCACCACACCGCGCAGCCCGCGTCGGAGTTTGCAAAGCTCCCGCCGCTCAAGACCGCTTTCCCCGCGGATCGCACGACCACGCTGACCGCCGAGCTACTGGCGAAAGACCCGAACGCACTCGGCGGCGTCACCTGCCACAAATGTCACGCGCGCGCCGGCATGAAGCCGGAGGCGTGGCCGGAGATTCCGCAGATCAAGCACGAGGTCAGCACCGCCATCATCACGCTGACGAACCAGCAGGCTTTCCACCGCAACTGCGCCGGGTGCCACGACGAGGTGGTGAAGCACCGGAAGGATGTTAATCCCCCGACCTCGATGAAGTGCGCGGGGTGCCACAAGAAATAGTTCGATGCCGCTCACTAACTTTCAGCGAATAGTTACCCGGCCCCGTACCGATAAGCCCGCTCACTCAAAGGCGCGGGCCGTGAGATGCGTCTATTTCCCCGATAACGCGCCGCACGGAGGCATCAGCCACACGGCACAGCCATTGCACAAACAAGGGCAGGCGGCGTGGGCAAAGAGTCTGATGACACCCGACGCCGACCGTTTCGAGGAAAGTAGACCGAATCATGAAAAGAATGAAAATGCTCGTGGTGGCACTCATCACGATCCCGATCTTTACCTTAGCCCTCTTCAGCGCGACCCCCGCGCCGGCGAGAGCAGCCGCGCAGGACTTCGACGCGGCGGCCACCTACAGGGCCAAGTGCGCGATGTGCCACGGGCCGAAGGCCGAGAAGAAGTTCGACGCGACGAAGGCCGACGAGCCGCTCGCCGAGGTCATTCTCAAGGGCAAGGACGACGTGACGCCGAAGATGCCCGGCTACGAGGCGAAGGGCGTCACGGCCGACCAGGCGAAGGCGCTCGTCACACAGATGAAGTCTCTGAAGCAGTAGCCCGCGCGGGGTCGGCTGCCGCAGCGCGCGCTTCCCTCGGGCGCGACGACCCCAGACGACTCGAACCGCCCGCCCCTTCGACGCACGCGCGTTGACGGGGCGGGCGGTCTTTCTTTTACCGCGCGGCCGCCGGGACGCGGCGGAGGACTTTCGATGAGCGAAGAGCGAGAACCGTCACCCGAAGAGAAACGGCCAGAAGATGAGCAGACGCCGGAGCCGAAGGCCCCGAGCCTTTTCCGCAACTACCTGAGCTTCGCCGGGGCGGCCATCGCCGCCGCCGGCTTTGTCAGCATCGTCCTCATGCTGTTGCTTGAGTTCCTGGGCGGCGAGCGCGCGGGGCACAACCCTTACACGGCCATCTTCACCTACATCCTCTTCCCCTCGGTGATGGGGCTCGGCCTGACGGTCGCCCTCCTCGGCATGCTCTGGGAGCGGCGACGCAGGCGCAGGATGAAGCCCGACGAGATCGGCCGCTACCCCGTCATCGACCTCAACGACCCCCGCCGGCGGCGCACCTTCATCACCTTCCTCCTGCTCTCCTTCATCTTCCTTTTCATGAGCGCCTTCGGCAGCTACCGCGCTTTCGAGCACACCGAGTCCGTGCAGTTCTGCGGCCAGACCTGCCACACGGTGATGAAGCCCGAGCTGAGCGCCTTCCGCGCCGCCCCGCACGCCAACATCCGCTGCGTGGATTGCCACGTCGGGCCGGGCCCGGAGGGGTACGCGCGGGCGAAGTTCTCGGGCGTGCGCCAGCTCTACTACGTCACGATGGGCACCCACTCGCGCCCGGTCAGGAGCCCGGTGCACAACATGCCCGCCACCGAAGGGACGTGCACGCACTGCCACCGCCCCGAACAGTTCCACGGCGACGAGCTGAAGGAGTTCAAACACTTCGCCTACGACGAGGCGAACACGCCGCGCGCGGTGCGCATGCTCGTCCACGTCGGCGGCGGGAGCCCCGAGGCCGGTCCCGTCTCGGGCATCCACTGGCACATGAACCTCGCCAACGAGATCAACTTCGTCTCGTCGGACGAGCAGCGGCAGGACGTCGCGTGGGTGCAGTGGAAGGGCAAGGACGGGAGCGTCGTCGAGTACACGGCGCGTGATTCAAAACTAACGCCCGAACAGATCGTGCAGGCCCCGAAGCGTCGGATGGACTGCATCGACTGCCACAACCGGCCGACGCACGAGTTCAAGCCGCCCGACCGCTCCGTGGATGACGCGCTGGCCGCGGGCAAGCTCGACGCCTCGCTCCCCTTCGTCAAACGCGAGGCGGTCGCGCTGCTCTCGAAGTCTTACGCGACGACCGACGAAGGTCTCCGGTCAATCGCCGACGGGCTGCAAGGGTTCTACCGCGCGAGCTACCCGGAAGTTTATGCGGGGCGCGGCGATTCAATCAGGGCGGCAGTCGCGGAAGTGCAGCGCATCTTTCAGACTTTCACGTTCCCCGAGATGAAGACCGACTGGCAGACGCACCCGAACAACATCGGCCACTTCTACGCGCAGGGCTGCTTCCGCTGCCACGACGCCGACCACGTGAGCCAGACGGGGCGCGTCATCAGCAAGGACTGCCGCATCTGCCACACCACCCTCGACCAGACCGAGGGCGGTATCACAACGCCTGCCCAGGGCGGCGCGTTCCGCCACCCCGTGGCGCTGGGCACGCAGGGCGAGTTCCAGTGCGCCGCCTGCCACAAGGGCAACCGGGGCTTCCAGCACCCCGTCAACCTCGGCGACATATCGAAGTTTCAATGCACCGACTGCCACGCGGGCAAGGTGTGGACGCAAAGTCGCTAAAGCCGACCGGGCAGCTTCAGGCGGTCTTGCGCCCGCAGATCGAATGCGGACGCACGCGGTAAATGACGATGTTGTTGAATCGCCTCCACGCCCCGATTTTCGTCTCGTTGAGCGCGGGTGTGAGCGTAGGATTGCGCTCGGTGATGAGCTGCATGGCACGCTCCGTCTCTTCGGGCTGCGCGACGCGCTCGGCGCGGCCGAACAACATCACGCTTGACCAGCGGACCGCGTTGGTAATCTCCTCAACCTGAAAGCAGACCTCGTGGTTGGCGGCGATGAACTCGGTCTTCGTCCCTTCGGTGGTGAAGAAG
>JBEVJD010000255.1:0-5144 GCA_040510435.1 Pyrinomonadaceae bacterium
GCAGCTGGCGAAGGCGGCTTCGCCGACGCCCGTTCCCTCGCCGTCTCCCGCGCCTGCTGCTGCACCCGCCGCCACGGCCCCGAAGCCCGTGGGCAAGGGCGTGCCCGCGCTCCCGCCCGAGAAGGCACAGGCCGTCCGCATCGCGCGCTTCGACAAGGCGCCCGTCATCGACGGCAAGCTCGACGACGACATCTGGAAGACGGCAGCCGTGCTCAAGGACTTCTACCAGATCAACCCCGGCGACAACATCGCGCCGTCGAAGCCGACCGAGACGCTGATCGGCTTCGACGCGAAGTTCCTCTACATCGCCTTCCACTGCTACGACGAGCCGGACAAGGTGCGCGCCACCCTCCCGAAGCGCGACGACGTGATGAACAACGACGATAGCGTCCGCATCCTGCTCGACACCTTCAACGACCAGCGCAAGGCGTACGTGCTCGCCTTCAACCCGTTCGGCGTCCAGCAGGACGGCATTCGCACCGAGGGCGTCGGCGCCGACTTCAGCGTGGACATCGTGATGGAGTCGAAGGGCACAATCACTTCGGACGGCTACGTCGTTGAGGTGGCGGTGCCGTTCAAGTCTTTGCGCTACGAGGCGGGGGCGGACAAGCTGTGGGGCGTGCAGGTCTTCCGCATCATCCAGCGCCTCAACGGCGAGCAGGACTCCTGGATGCCCATCTCGCGCGACGTGGACGGGCTGCTCAACCAGGCGGGCCGCATCACCGGCCTCGAAGGCATCTCGACCGAGCGCACGATTGAGCTGATCCCGAGCTTCACCCTCTCCGAGACGGGCCGGCGCGCGCGCTCGATCAGCCGCGCGCAGGTGGCCGCGCTCGGCGTCACCGACAACGGCGTCTTCGTCAACCAGCCCGTCGTCTTCGACCCCGGCCTGACGGCGAAGTTCGTCGTCTCGTCCGCGCTGACCTTAGACCTCGCCGTCAACCCGGACTTCGCGCAGGTCGAGGCCGACGCCCCCGTCAACTTCGCCAACCAGCGCTTCCCGATCTTCTTCGAGGAGAAGCGCCCGTTCTTCCTCGAAGGCATCGAAATCTTCCGCACGCA
The DNA here is from genome assembly GCA_040510435.1 of Pyrinomonadaceae bacterium. Taxonomy (GTDB): domain Bacteria; phylum Acidobacteriota; class Blastocatellia; order Pyrinomonadales; family Pyrinomonadaceae; genus QHXN01. Next base: position 1,063 of record JBEVJD010000255.1, read on the forward strand.
GATCGCGGCCGTCCACACGCGCACCATCGTCGACCCGGACATCGCGGCGAAGGTGACGGGGCGCAAGGGCAAGTACACCTACGGCCTGCTCTACGCCTCGGACAACGCGCCCGGCAACTACGAGGAGGACATCCGCTTCGACCCCGAGCGCCTGCCCTCGGCCTTCGACCGCCTGAACGATCAGAACGCCAAGGTCGGCATCTTCCGCGTCAAGCGCGACTTCGGCAAGGAGAACTTCTTCGGCTTCCTCGGCACGTCCTACAACTTCGCCGACAGGAGCAACTACGTCGGCGGCTTCGACGCGCGCCTCAAGTTCGACAAGAAGACTTCGCTCGACGTTCAGGTGCTCGGCACCAACGCGCGCTTCTGCTCGCTCGGCCTGACGGAGACCGACGACCGTTGCACCACGCAGAACGGCTTCGTCTACGCGTACAACTTCAACCGGAACAGCCGCCACCACTACTTCAACGTCAACGGCGTGGGGCGCACCGCGGGCTACAACGCTCTGGTCGGCTTCACCCGCCGCGTCAACACCAACGGCCACAACGTCAACTTCGGCTACTTCACCGAGCCGAAGCCGAAGGCGAAGATCACTTCGTGGGAGACGAGCCACTACGCGGGCGGCAGCTTCGACTGGCAGGGGCGCTCGCAGAATTGGACGTACGAGGGGCAGGTCGGGCCGAACCTCCAGCGCCAGACCTACATCCGCGTCGGCTACAACACGGGCTACGAGCGGGTCTTCGCCTACGAGTTCGACGCCTCCCGTTTCGCCAACGGGCTGCCGGAGACCTCCGAGACCTCGAAGAACTTCTTCGCCTACGCCGGCTCGCAGCCGACCAAGCGGATCAGCTTCTTCTACTTCTTCGGCTACCGCACGGGGCAGCTCGACTACGACTTCGGCGCCGGCCGACGCTTCCCGCGCGTCAGCCCCTCGGCCATCGCCGCGCGTGAGGCTGAGGCCGGCGGGCGCTGCGCGAGCGACGAAGACGGCTTCGTCGCGCCGGCCGCCTGCGCGGGCGCGTTCGAGCCGGGCGGCGGCGGCTTCCTCTACACGAACGGCAACGCCACCTACAAGGCGACGAAAGACCTCAACATGACGTTGAGTTTTTCGAAGAACCGCCTGGTGCGCGACGACACGGGGCGGGTCGCCTTCGACTCGAACATCGTCAGTCTGAAGACGACCTACCAGTTCACGCGCTTCGCGTTCGCGCGCGCCCGCGTGGACTACAACTCGATCTCTTCAAGCTACCGCGGGCAGTTCCTCTTCGGCTGGGCGCCCAACCCCGGCACGGCCTTCTACGTCGGCTACAACGACGACCTCAACCGCGACTACTTCAACCCCTTCTCCGGGCAGGCCGAGCAGGGGCTCGCGCGCAACACCCGCAGCTTCTTCATCAAAGCCTCCTACCTCTTCCGCCGCAGTTTCTGAGGGCGGGAGTAGACAGTAGTCAGTAGCCAGCAGTCAGTAGAAAGACAAGGCGGCGCGTCCGGCCTGAAGGCTAAGACGCGCCGCCCGTTTTTTGTCTGCTGACTACTGACTACTGTCTCCTGCCCTTTTGATGTATGATTCGTCGCCCGACGTTTTGCCGGGGGCGACGGCCTCGCCGAAATCTTGACCCGCCCCGCAACCTTCGAACCGGTTTTTCGTATAACACCAACGGACAGCGCCGCGGTCGTCGGCTCGGAGGGAGCCAAAGGTTTCAGGGTGCCGGCCGCGGGCTTTAGGCGTTAAAAGTGAGCGCCATTCTCATCATCTCCGTTTTTCTGGTCTTCGTAGCCTCCTTCGCAATCCTCCGCACGAAACGCTCTTCGTCTAAAGAGGACGCGCACGAGCTTCCGCCGGGCGTGAGCCCGCGAGGGCTCTTCGACGTTCCCGCCGCCGCCGACATTCCCAGGGAAAGCCCCGAGCAAATCAGGCGCGGGCGTCTGCGCGAGCGCGCCGCGCGCGGCGACCTCTCGGCGCTCGCGGAGGCGCGCGCCTCCGACGATGCCACGCTCTACCGCTTCGTCCTCGACGGGCTGGTCGGCCGCTGCTCAGGCGAGCCCGAGTGTGTGCGTGAGCTCGCCTCGCACATCGCGCGCGAACGCGACCTGCGCGCCTCGCCCGAGCTGGCCGAGATGCTGCTCGGCGGGTGGCGCGGCGCGCCGACGCCCGCCTCGACGGCCGAGCTGCTGCGCGTCTCGGCGCTCTCGGACGACGCCGGCACGTTCGGGCGCGCCGTCACCGAAGTCTTACAGTCCTGGGAGGCCGGCCGCCTCGAAGGGCTCGGCGCGGAAGACCTGCGCTCGCTCTTCGAGGCCGAGTACTGGCTGCTCTCCTCCGAGGCCAAGCGCTCGGGCGCGGGCTTCGTCCTCAAGCAGAAACTCGCGGACGTTCGCCGCCGGCTCGCCGCCGGGACGCGCCGGGACGCGCCGGTCGAAGCGGGCGAGCGAGTCATCGAAGAGGAGCGGCCGCCGCCGTAAACCTCGGCGCGCGCCCCCGCAACCTTTGCCGCGTCCGTCGTCTGCAAGCAACCGGTCGTGAGACCAGAGGGTTGGAGTTCAAATGAACAACATCGATCTCTTCAGCTACGTCCCCTACATCGTGGTCATCGGCATCGCGCTGATCGTCCTGCTCGTCATCCTGGGCAAGATTCTGGTCAACGTCGGCGCGCGCGAGATCGCCATCAAGGAGCGGCGCTACGTCGGCTCCAAGATGCCCCCGGGGCGCGTCGTCGCCACGGAGGGCGAGGTCGGCATCCAGGCCGACGTGCTCAAGCCCGGCCTCCACGTCGTCAAGTGGCCCTTCGAGAAGGTCGTACGCAAGGTGCCGCTCATCGAGATCGGGCCGGACGAGCTGGGCGTCCTCGAAGCCATCGATGGCGAGCCGATGCCCCCGGGCCGCAACTTCGCGCCCGACCGCGCGCAGAACGCTCACAACAACTTCCAGGACCCCATCGCCTTCATCAAGCAGGGCGGCGTCAAGGGCATCCAACTGCGGACGCTGCCGCCGGGCTTGTGGCCGATTCACCCCTACCTCTTCCGCGTCTCGGTCTCGAAGATGACGGTCATCCCCCCGGGCAAGGTCGGCATCGTCATCGCCTCCGACGGCGACCAGCTCGACCCCGGCCGCCTGCACGGCAAAGCCGTCCAGGGCCACCGCAACTACCAGGACGCCGAGCTGTTCATCGCCAACCGGGGGCAGAAAGGCCCGCAGGTCGAAATCCTGACGCCGGGCACCTACCGCATCCACACCCAGTCGGTGCCGCTCGAAGGCGGAGACCCCAAGCCCGGCCTCTTCTTCATCCGCCTCTTCGACGCGACCGTCATCAACGAGAACAACATCGGGCTCGTCGAGGCCCTCGACGGCGCGCCGCTCGACCCGCGCGACTACGTCGCGACGACCGTGCAGGGGCACGACAACTTCCAGGACTGCAACGAGTTCATCTCGCGCGGCGGCCAGCGCGGGCCGCAGCGCGACATCCTCCTGCCCGGCACCTACTACATCAACCCGCTCGTCTTCAAGGTCATCCCCGAGACGGCGCGCGAGGTCAGGCCGGGCGAGGTCGCCGTCATCGTCTCGAACGTCGGCAAAGACCCGACCGAGGAGATACGGCGCGAGATGGCGAACAAGGTGCGCGAGCGCCTTGAGAAGGAGGAGCACGAGCAGGTGGCGAAGGCCGTCCAGCGCCTCGACCAGCTCGACGGCGAGACCCGGCAGATTCAGGAGTTGCAGGAAGAACTTCTGACCAGCGACCCGGCCGACGCCCGCCTCGACCAGGGCGCGCACGAGGCTTACGTCGTCCCCGAGGGCTTCCGCGGCATCCAGGAGTCGGTCGTCGGCCCCGGCAAGTACTACGTCAACACGCTCGCGATGACGCCCATCATCATCCCGACCACCAACATGACGGTCGAGTGGACGGCGGAAGAAGTTGACAACACCTTCGACCCCTTCGAAGTCATCTCGAAGGACGGCTTCACGATGAAGCTCGAAGTGCGCGTCGTCTTCCGCGTCAAGCCCGAGGACGCGCCCTTCATGGTCGCCAAGATCGGCAACACCGACAAGCTCATCCAGAACGTGATGCACCCGCTCATCGACTCCA
>JBEVJD010000256.1:0-8024 GCA_040510435.1 Pyrinomonadaceae bacterium
TACTTCATCGGGGGCAGGGGCCGCCCGGGTCGTGCATGCAGGCATGGTAACAAGCCTTATCTTCGCCACAGTAGTTGCTGCAACAGTTACCGCCCGGCCCCGGCTCCGAGGCGAAAATGGTGGCAGCCAATAACGTGACGAGCGTCGCCAGCAGGACAAGTTTCTTCTTCATTGAAGACTCCTTCTCGGTGCAGAGTGTTGGTGGAAGGCTGACGGAAGGGAGAGGCCGTCAGCGGTGAACCGAATTGCCCGAGCAGCTTAATTGTGGCCGCTGCCCCTGTCAATCTTCGATGCTCCTCCCTTCTCTGTTCACTGTTCACGCCTACTTCTGCTTCCTACCGCGCCGCACTCGGTAGTTGAAGCGAGGCCAGAGGCGGGGGAAGCCAACTAGGGTTGGAGTACAGCGCCGTGTAGAGGTCCGTATGGGTGTGTCTAAGGAGGGCTCCGCCCTTTTGTGTCTTTGGTATTCCGCCCCGCCCGACAGGGCCAAGTCACTACCGGGACTGGCCCCGTCGCAGGCCCCACAGTCCACGCGCCGAGAGGATGGCGGAGAAGAGCCCGAGTACGCCGAGCGCGAGGAGCGTCCAGACGAAGAAGAAGCCGCCGCTGGAGTTGGCGATGCCGCTCGCGACGCCGACACCCTTCCCCCTCATGTGGATGAAGGGGACGGCCAACCCGAGGAGCGACCCGAGGAGGAGGATGGCGTACCCCGACCGCCGCCCGGCGAGCACCAGCGTCCCGCACAGCCAGACGACGGAGATGAGCACCCCGCCGACGAGGTTTGAGAGCCCTCCCGGCTCGAACCCGCGGACGATGTCATCCGCCAGGTGAAACGTAAAGAAGAGGATCAAGAGCAGAGACGTGATGGTTAATGTAACGTCGTGTTTCATTTGATACTCTCCTCGTCAGAGACGGGACGTGTAGAAGCGCTAGGTATGTTGTAGTACGGCGAACTACGCGGAAAGTTTCATGCGTGGGCGACCTCGTCTTAGTGCTCGCGTGTTCCGGTAGAAGAGGGGCCGCGGGCGCCCCTCCCTTCTCTGCTAGCCGTTGACACCCCACCCGGCCGGGCGTATCGTTCCCTCGTCCGCCGTGCCCCTCCACCTCAACGGTTCCAGGCAACTCATAACGAAGGAGAACTTCATGCTGAAACATCACACCGGGCGACTCGCCCGCCGCCTCCTGCTCCTGCTCGTCCTAGTCACCGCCCTCGTGGCGTCGTCGTCGTCGCCCAGCGTCTCTGCTGAGAGTTGTCTCTATCAGTTCGACGAGTGGGGGAATTGCGTCAGGACCTGCTGCTTCCCGAAAGTGGGCTGTGTCGTGAGTTCCTGTTGACGTAATGCGTCGCCGACTACAAGCCCTTCAAGCCTGACCACTCACCCGGTCAGGCTTTTCCGTCTGCCCCAAAAGTCCCCCGCCTGCCTCAAAAGTGCTTAAGGTTGAGGGGTTTTTGAGGCAAAGCCTCGGGCGTTGCGGTTGAAGAGGGGCCGCACGGGGCGCCCCTCCCTTCTCTGTTGGACGTTCCCGCGTGCCGCCGGGCGTGATAGGCTTTGCGGCCCCAATCCAACCGAGAAAGGAGAATCTATGGAAGCCGCAAAGAAGAAGCGCGAGAAGCGGCGCCGCGGGCAGGTCATAGACCTCGGCGCGGGCAGCTTCACGATTCGCGTGCCCGTGGGCCGCGACGGCGCGGGCCGCCGCAAGTACCACACCGAAACGCTCCACGCCACGACCCGGACGAAGGTCGAGAAGCGCGTGACGCAACTCCTGGGCGAGGTAGACTCGGGCTCGTACTTCGAGCCGTCGCGCACGACCGTGAAAGACTTCGTCGAGAAGGAATGGCTGCCGCAGAAGGCGAGGGAAGGCGTGCGCGTGGCCAGCTCGCTGAAGACCTACAAGGGGGTGGTCTCCTGCCACATCATCCCGGCGCTCGGCCATCTGCCGCTCGGGCGCGTCACGCCGCGGGACGTGCAGGGGCTCTACAACGCGATGCAGGACGCCCGGCACGCGGCCGCGACCATGAAGCTCACGCGCGCCGTCGTCGGCATGGTCTTCCGGCAGGCCGTCCTCTGGAAGTACCTGCGCGCCAACCCGGCGGAAGGCATCAAGCTCCCGGCGTCGAGGAAGCCGCCCCGGGCCGGGTACGCCTTCACACAGGACGAGGCGCTCCGGTTCATCCAGGCGGCCTCGGAGGAGCCGGACGACCTCGTCTACCTCTTCCACCTGTTTACGGGCGTCCGCCCGGAAGAACTGGCCGGACTCGGCTGGCAACATGTCTCCTTCGACGAGGCGAGCGCGTGCGGCGTGGCGCGCATAGAGCGGGGCGTGGTGTGGCTGAACATGCGCGAGTTCGTCTTCGGGCCGCCGAAGACCACGACGGGGAGGCGGCAGGTCTTCTTCCCCGGCCACATCTACCGCGCGCTCGAAGCGCACGGGGCGGCGCAGGCGGCGCGCGCCATCCGGCTCGCAAACCTGTGGCACGACCACGGCCTCGTCTTCCCGCGCCCGACGGGGGAGCCGATGGACGTGGCCCACGCCTACGCCCGGCGGCTGCGGGCGCTGGCGGGCAGGGCCGGGATCACCAACCGCGTCACGCCCTACACCCTGCGCTACTCGTTCGCCACGCTGGCGCTCCTCGCGGGCGAGCTGGACGTGTCGGTGAGTCGCCAGATGGGGCACGCGCGCACGGACTTCACGAAGAGCGTCTACGTGAAGCTCTTGCCCGAGATGCAACAGCGCCTTTCGGGGAACTTTGAAAGGCTGCTCTCAGAAGCAACTGGCAACAGACTCGCACACCCGGAGACGGGTGTTATAATGTAAGTCGTTGAATTCCAAACGCCTTTGTCCTTCCCGCCAAATAACGCTTGCTTTTATGTGCGCCGGTGCTAATCTCGCACGCGCTTTCACATCAACGTCTCGGAAGACGGTCTCCAACCTTTATGAGCAAGCGCAAACAGGTTCGGCGTTGGGGCGCGTGCGCCGCAGCCGCCGGCCTCATCCTCGCCGCAGACTCTTTCCCAAACGCCGCCGCGGGCCCGGGACGGAAGCCGCCCGCGCTCACGCGCGCGCAGGCGGAGCGCGTGGATATACGCCTGCGCTCTCTGACGACGCGCGCCACAGGGCAGTTGACCATCGAGGCGAGCGAGGGCGGCGGGCGGGCGCGCCTGACCGCTTTGAACCTGCCAGACCCGCAGACGGTCGCGGCCGGCTCGACCACCTACGTCGTCTGGGCCGTGAGCGGCGGGCGCATCCTGCGACTCGGCGAGTTGCGCCGCGACGAGCGGGGCAACGGTGGCCTCGCCTTCGAACGCCCCGAAGGGTTCGAGCGCTACGGCATCATCGTCACCGCCGAAGCCTCCGCAGAAGTCGAGCGCCCCGGCGACCCCGTGCTCACGACCCGCGCCGACGAGGCCGCCGCGCTCTACCCCTCGAAGCCAGAGGCCGCGCCCGAAGCGGCGGCCGACACGAGCAGGACGAACGCCGCGAAGGCCCCGCCCGCGCCCGTGCCGCCCGCCCCCGCGAGCACGCGCGCGCCGCGCGCCGCGGGCGACTTCTACGCCGAGGTCGATGACGCGCTCGCCTCGCAAGGTGGGGGCCGCGTCATCGAGCTGGAAGGCGACTCGGCCGCCCCGAACGCGCGGGGTGCGGCGCGCGCCACGCTCAACTCCAACCGCGCTTACGTCCGCGCGAACTTCCGCGGCATGCCGCTCCCGTCCTCGCTGGGCGCGAGCGTCTACGTGCTCTGGGGCGTCATTCCCGACGGCCGCATCGTCTACATGGGCAGCCTGCCCGCGACCCAAGACCTCAACCGCGCGGAGGTCTACGTCCGCGTCGCGGGCTTCGAGACGGACGACTACACGCTCTTCGTCACGGCCGAGCGCGCGCGCCCCGCCCCCGCGCCCGACGGCCGCCGCCTGCTCAAGCCCAGAGACGCGGCCTCCGTCAAGTGACCGCCGCCCCACCGCCGGGGTAAGATGGGTGTTGGGTGTTGGTGAAGGATGGGTGTTGGGTTTTAGGTGTTGGGTGTTGGGGAAAGACAAGTTGATTTCACCCAACACCCAACACCCAGCACCCAACACCCATCCTTCACCGGCACCCAACACCCATTTCTGAGGTACTGATGGCGAGAAAAGGTTCAGTCCTCGTCGTAGACGACGAGGAGATCATGCGAGACGTGTTGGAGACGCTGCTGTCGGCCGAAGGGTATCGCGTCGATCTGGCGAAGACCGGCGAAGAGGGCTTGGAGTGTTACGGCCGGCGCGCCTACGACGTGGTGCTCCTCGACGTGTCGATGCCGGGCATGGGCGGCCTGCGCGCGCTCGAAGAGATTCAGAAGGCCGACGCCGAGGCCGTCGTCATCATCATCACCGCCTACGCCACCTTCGACACGGCCATCGGCGCGTGGGAGCGCGGCGCCTTCAACTGCATCCGCAAGCCCTTCCAGAACGAGCAGATCATCGAGACGGTCGCCAGCGGCATCAAGCGCCGTCGCAAGGAGGAGGAGCGCCAGAACCTCCGCCGCGCCATGAGCCGCAGCGTCGAGCGCGGCTCAATCATCGGCCGCTCCGAGAAGATGCAGGCCATCTTCCAACTCGTAGACCAGGTCGCGCCCGCGCGCTCGACCGTGCTCATCACCGGCGAGTCGGGCACGGGCAAGGAACTCATCGCGCGCGCCATCCACATGCAGAGCCCGCGCGCCTCGAAGACCTTCGTCACCGTCAACTCCTCGAACATCCCCTCGGAGCTTTTAGAGTCCGAGCTGTTCGGCCACACGCGCGGCGCCTTCACCGGCGCGGTCGCCGCCAAGAAGGGTCTCTTCGAGGTCGCCGACGGCGGCTCCATCTTCCTCGACGAGATCGGCGACATCCCGCCCGAGACGCAGGCGCGACTCCTCCGCGTCTTGCAGGAGCGCGAGTTCACCCCGCTCGGCGACACCACCCCGCGCAAGGTCGACGTGCGCATCGTCGCCGCCACCAACATCGATTTGAAGGAGGCCGTCCGCCAGGGCACCTTCCGCGAAGACCTCTACTACCGCCTCGCGGTCGTGCCCATCGAACTGCCGCCCCTGCGCGACCGGCGCGAGGATGTGCTGGCGCTCGCGCAGCACTTCATACGCAAGTACAACGAGGAGAACGGCCGCCACGTCTCCGACCAACTCGCGCCCGACGTGCTCGCCCTCTTAGAGCAGTACTCGTGGCCCGGCAACGTCCGCGAGCTTGAGAACGTCATCGAGCGCGCGGTCGTCATCGCGCCCGGCCCCGAGGTCACGCGCCAGTGCCTGCCGACCGAGATCGCCGACCCCTCGAAGGCCGCGGGCGCCGCCCCGCTCTCGACCGGCACGGGCTCGCTCGACGTGAGCCGCGGCGTCAACTTCTACGACGAAGTGCGCCGCTTCGAGATCGACATCATCCGCCGCGCCCTCGACCAGACCGGCGGCCACCAGTCCCGCGCCGCAAGGCTCCTGGGAATGAACGCCACCACGCTCAACTCCAAAATCAAGACATACAACATCCAGCTCCGGTCGTAAGAGGGTGTTGGGTGCTGGGTTCTGGGTGTTAGGTGTTGGTTCGAAATCAATGTCTTCCCCCAGAACCCAAAACCTAAAACCCAACACCCTCTTGCTGCCGGCGGCCGTGTGCGTGCTGGCCTTCGCGCTCTACGCGGTGGGCGTGCCCGAGAACCCGCCCGGGTTCTACATCGACGAGTCTTCGATAGCCTACAACGCTCACACGATCACGCAGGCCGGTGAGGACGAGCACGGGGAGGCTTGGCCGCTCTACTTCCGGGCGTTCGGGGATTATAAGAACCCGGTGTACGTGTACTTGTTGGCCGCGGTGTTCCGCGTGACGGGGCCGAGCATCACGGCGGCGCGTCTGTTGAGCGCGGCGTTGGGCGCGTCGGCGGCGCTGCTGTTGGGGCTGCTGGCATTGGGGTTGAGCGGGCGGGTGGAGGCGGGCGTGGTCGTGGCGTGCTCGGCGCTGCTGACGCCCTGGCTGTACGAGTCGAGCCGGCTGGTCTTCGAGGTGGCGGCGTACCCGCTTGTCTGTGTGCTCTTCCTGCTCGTGCTCCGGCGCGCGTCGTCGAAAGAGCGTTGGTCGGTCTTTGACGTGCTGGCGTTGGCGTGCGCGCTCGCGCTGCTGACGTACACGTACTCCGTGGGGCGTCTGCTCGCGCCGCTGCTCGCGTCGGGGCTCGCGTTCTTCATCACGCGGCGCAACCTCGCGCGCGTCCTCGTGACGTGGGCGGCTTACGCCGTCACGCTCGTGCCCCTGCTCGTCTATTCGCTGCGACACCCGGGCGCGCTCGCGGGCCGGTTCAGGCTCATCACGTACGTCACGCCGCAGAGCAGTTTCGCGGACGACCTGCGCGGGTTTGCGCTGCATTACCTCGCGGACGTGAACCCCTGGAGCTGGCTCGTGACGGGTGAGCGGAACATACGCGACCACCTGCCGGACTCGCCCGCGCTGCTCGCGGCGACCGTCGTGCTCGCGGCCGCGGGCGCCTTCTTCGTCCTGCGCGAACACGGGCGCGAGCCCTGGTGGCGCTTTCAGCTCTACGCGCTCGCGGCGTCGGTCGTGCCGGCCGCGCTCACCGTCAACGACTTCCCGCAGCTTCGCCTGATAGCCTTCCCGGTCTTTCTCCACGTGCTCCTTGTGCCGGCCGTCGCGCGGCTGCTTGACGGAAGGATGATGAGAGCCGCCCTGTACGCGTCGGTCGTTCTGTTGCTGGCGCAGGGCGCGCACTTCCAGTGGCGCTTTCACGCGCGGCCGCCGGAGCGCTGGTACGTCTTCGACGCGCGCTTCACGCGCAAGGTGCTCGCGCCCGCGCTGGAAGCGGCGCGGGGCGCGCGCGTCTACCTCCACGACCCGCCGGGGCGCTCGGGCTACATACAGGCGTTGTGGCACGGCGCGCTCCAAGGCGTCGAGGCCGGGCGCTTCGTGCGGCTTTCGACGGACGAACGGCCTCCGCCGGGCGCGGTCGTCATCAGCACCGAGGAGACTTGCGCGAACTGCCGACTGCTCGCGCGCTCGACCAACTACGTCCTCTACTCTTCCGAGCCGACGACCTTGAGCGCGCGCCCCGCGCCGCTCAGTCCCGAGGCCGTGCGCGCGCTGCTCGTCTCGCGCGAACTCCCCGCCGCGCTCGACGTAGGCGGCAGGCAAAGTTTTGAGGTCATCGTCCGCAACGTCGGCGGCGAGACGTGGCCGGCCGTCGGCGACGGGGAAGGGCGCTACGCCGTCGCGCTGCGCGCGCGCTGGTTGAAGGCCGACGGCGTGCCCGCGGGCGAACCCGCGGCGGCGGCTCGCATCCCCTTCGACATGGAGCCCGGCGACACGGCGGGGTTGAGGATGGAAGTCGCCGCGCCCAACGCGGCGGGCGAATACGTTCTCGAACTGTTTGTGGTACAAGAGGGCGTCGCGCCTTCGCATGCGGGCGGCGCGACGCCTTTGAGGGCGGCCGTCAAGGTCTCTCCAATCCCCTAAGCAGAAAACAGAAGGCATGGACAGAACAGTCGAGGCGGTCGAACAGATAAGCCCTGCCGAGGCGCGGTTCGAGCGCTGGCGGCGCGTGGCCGGGCTCGTCGCCGCGCCGCTGGCGTTCGCGGCGCTGCTGCTGTTGCCGCTGCCCGGGCTGAAGCCCGAGGCGCACAGGCTCGCAGCGGTGATGGCGGCCGTCGTGATTCTGTGGGTCACGGAGGCGCTGCCGCTGCCGGTGACGGCGCTGCTCGGCGCGGCCGCGTGCGTCGTGCTGAAGGTGGCGTCGGCGAGGGACGTGTTCGCGCCCTTCGCAGACCCCTTGATGTTCCTCTTCATCGGGTCGTTCATGATTGCGCGCGCCATCTTCCTCCACCGGCTCGACCGCCGGCTCGCCTTCGGCGTGCTCTCGATCAAGTGGGTGGGCGCGCGCCCCTCGCGCATCCTCTTCGCCTTCGGCGCGGTGACGGCGTTCATCTCGGCGTGGATATCGAACACGGCGACGACGGCGATGATGTTCGCCATCGGCATGGCCATCCTCGCCTTCCTCTT
>JBEVJD010000257.1:0-2630 GCA_040510435.1 Pyrinomonadaceae bacterium
CTGCGGACGAGGTTGATTGATCCGATGGCGAGGCACAAAGAGTTCGACCGGGACGAGGCGCTCCAGCGCGCGATGGAGGTCTTCTGGTCGCGCGGCTACGAGGCCGCGTCCGTGGGCGAACTCGTCAAGCACATGGGCATCAACCGCCAGAGCCTCTACGACACCTTCGGCGACAAGCACTCGCTCTATCTACAGGCGCTCGACCGCTACCGCGAGGTGGAGGGTCGGAAGCTGTTCGAGCTGCTGGAGCGCCCCGGCTCGGTCAAGCGCGCGCTGCGGCAGTTGTTCGGGGTAGTCGTCGAGGCTTCGCTCGGCGGCGGCGAGCGGCGCGGGTGTTTCGTGGGCAACGCCACGTCGGAGTTGGCCGGGCGCTGCCGCGAGACGGCCGAGAAGGCTTGCGGCAACATGGCCGCGGCGGAGGAGGCTCTGTACCGCGCGCTGCTGCGCGGGAAGAGGGAGGGCGAGATCGGCGGGGGGCGCGACCTGCGCGCCGTCGCGCGGTTCCTCTACAGCAGCTTGCAGGGCTTACAACTCATGTCGAAGGCGACGCGCGACCGTAAGACGCTCGAAGACGTGGTGCGCGTGACGCTCTCGGTGCTGGACTAAATTTTTTGCTGATTTCTGGAATGAATGTTCCAGAAAGACGAAAGGGAGAGAGAAAAAATGTCGGGCAAACTGGAAGGCAAGGTGGCGATCGTCACGGGCGGGAACTCCGGAATAGGGCTGGCGACGGCGAAGGAATTCAGCCGCGAGGGCGCGCGGGTCGTCATCACGGGGCGCGACGCGCGGACGCTCGCGGAGGCGGCGCGCGAAATCGGCGGCGAGGTGCTGGCGCTGCGCTCGGACTCTTCGAGCCTCGCCGACATCGACGAGCTGTTCGCCGCCGTGAAGGGGAAGTACGGGCGCGTGGACGTGCTCTTCGTCAACGCGGGCGTCGGCAAGTTCGCGCCGGTCGAGGAGACCGACGAGGAACTCTTCGACCAGATCATGGACATCAACTTCAAGGGCGCGTACTTCACCATCAAGAAGGCGCTGCCGCTCCTCGCCGACGGCGCGTCGGTCGTGCTCAACGCGTCGGTCGTCGCGCACGTCGGGCTGCCCAACTCAAGCGTCTACTCCGCGAGCAAGGCCGCGCTCCTCTCGCTGGCGCGGACGCTCTCGGCCGACCTGATCGGGCGCGGCATCCGCGTCAACGCGGTCAGCCCCGGCCCCGTCGAGACGCCCATCTTCGGGCGGATGGGTCTGCCGCCGGAGACGCGCGACGAGACGTTGAAGGGCCTCCGCGAGCAGGTGCCTTTGGGGCGCTTCGGGCGTCCCGAAGAGATCGCAAGGACGGTGGTCTTCCTCGCCAGCTCCGACTCGTCCTTCCTGGTGGGCGCGGAGATCGTGGCCGACGGCGGCGTGACCGGGCTCAAAGTCCCGGGCGAGGTCGGCGTGAGTCAGGTGGCGGAGTTGCAGGCCGCGGCGGCCTGACGCCCGCGGCCCGACATTCTGAATGAATCCGAAGGCGAAAGGATAAGCGGAGATGAAGATAGGGATCATCGGTTCGGGGAACATCGGCGCGACCGCGGCGCGGCTCTTCACGCGCGCGGGGCACGAGGTCGCGCTCAGCAACTCGCGCGGGGGCGCGGGGCTTGAGGCTCTGGTCGGGGAACTCGGCGGCGGGGCGCGGGCGACGGGCGTAGAGGAGGCCGCGCGCTTCGGCGAGGTCGTGCTCGTCGCCGTCCCCTTCGGCAGATACGAAGCGCTGCCGGCGGAGGCGTTCGAGGGCAAGGTCGTGATAGACGCAGGGAACTACTACCCGCAGCGCGACGGCAACTTCGCGGAGCTGGACGGAGGCGAGACCACTTCGAGCGAGCTGCTGGCCTCGCACCTGAAGGGCGCGCGCCTCGTCAAAGGCTTCAACACCATCTGGTTCGAGCACCTTGCGAAGCAGGGCGACGCGTCTCTCGGGACGGGCGAGCGCCGCGCCATCTTCATCGCGGGCGACGACGAGGAGGCGAAGCGTTTGGTGACGCGGCTCGTCGAGGAGATAGGCTTCGCCGCCGTGGACACGGGTCCGCTCGGCAGTGGCGGGCGGCGGCAGCAGGTCGGCACCGCCGTCTACAACAAGGAGCTGACGGCGCGCGAGGCCGCGGAAGTTTTAGCGGCGGTCTGAAGAACTTTCTGAAAAGATTAACGGAGGAACCTATGACAACGTTTTTCGAACCGCTCAGAGTCGGCGAGTTGGAACTGGATAACCGCATCATCATGGCGCCGATGACGCGCAGCCGCGCCGACGAACGCGGCGTGCAACCAGCCTTCGTCGCCGAGTACTACCGCCAGCGCGCCTCGGCCGGGCTCATCATCACGGAGGCGACCAACGTCTCGCCGTTGGCGCGAGGGTACGTGCGCACGCCGGGCGTCTACACGCCCGAGCAGGTCGAGAGCTGGCGGCCCATCGCCGAGGCGGTGCACGCGCGCGGCGGAAAAATCTTCATGCAGCTCTTCCACACGGGGCGCATCGCGCTCCCGGACTTTCTGCCCGGCGGTACGCAACCCGTCGCGCCGAGCGCCGTGCGCGCGAAGGGGCAGAACTACACCGACGAGGGGATGAAAGAGTTCGTGACTCCGCGCGAGTTAACGCGCGA
>JBEVJD010000258.1:0-5136 GCA_040510435.1 Pyrinomonadaceae bacterium
GGCCCGACCTGCGATGCATCTCGGGCCGGCGGGCACAGCCAGCCTCTCAACATTGAGCGGTAAACTCAAAGGCACACCGCTCTAGGAGAGGCAAAAGCCCGACCGTGAGGGAGGGCTCCGGCCCGGCGGCCGAGAGGCCGGGCAAAATCAGAAGGAGGATGAGAGGCACGCTGCCTCTCATCCTCCTTCTTTTTGTCGTAAGCCGGTCTTAGAAGTTGAACCTGACGGACGCCTGCACGCGGCGGTTGCCGGCGTTCGCGTTGCCGCCGCCGAAGCCGAAGCTGCTCGCCGGGAAGAGCGACTCGCCGAAGTTGACCGACCGGAGGTTGCCCACGGGCTGGCCGAGGTTTGTCCGGTTGAGCAGGTTGATGAAGTTGAGCGAGAAGTTCAGCGTGTAGCGCTTCCCTTCCGCGCCGGCCGGCCCGCCCATCTGGATCATCATGGGGCCGCCCATGCCGCCGCCCATCACCTGCGGGCTGCCCGAGGGGCGCGCGCCGCCCGCGGTGCTGCTGCCGCCGCGGTTCGAAGAGCCGCCGCGGTTGTTGCGGCTGTCGCCCTGCTGCTTCTGCTGCTCGGCGAGCTGGCGCCTGCGCTCGGCCGCGCCCGGCAGGTCGCCGAAGGCGAACGAGCGCCCGACGCGCAGGTTGACGGTGAAGAAGCCGGGGCCTTCGCCGTAGTTGCGCGGGATGATGGTCTGCCCCGACTTGGGCCGGAGGTCGAAGTCGCCCCACGCCGTCCGCAACAGGTCGGCCGCCGGCGTGTTCGCGTCGGCGAAGGCCGGGCGGTCGTTGATGATGCCGTCGCGGTTGTCGTCGAAGCCCGTGATGATGTTGAAGGGTCGTCCCGTGTTGGCCATGATCATCGGGCTCAGCGAGAGCTTCAGCTTGGGGATGGCCATTGAGCCGAAGAGGAAGAAGCGGTGACGCGAGTCGAAGGACGTGCGGCCGTACTCGCCCGTCAGGTCGTACTGGTTCATCGGGAAGGCGCCGAAGTCCGTGTCGGACTGCGCCTTCCCGATGGTGTAGTTGGCCGTGACCGAGAAGCCCGGGCGGAACTGCTTGCTCACGCTGATGTTGAGCTGCTTCATGCTCTGCGTCCCGGAGGTCTCGTACTGGTAGACGTTGCCCAGCTCCGGGCGCGGGCGGAGGCCGTTGGCGAGCGGCGCGTTGATGTTGCGCGAGCGCAGCACGTGGCGCGTGTCGTAGGTCGAGAAGAAGACGTTGAGCGTGGACGTTTTCGTGAGCTGGCGCGTCACGATGAGGCCGGTGATGTAAGAGTAGGGCGCTGTCGCGTCCTCCGCCAACTGGCGCGTCGTCTGCGTCAGCCGGAAGGCGCCCAGCTCGGCGGGCGTCGGCGCGGCGCCGCTGAAGCGGCCGAGGAGTTGACGCGCGAGTTGCGCGCGCGTCAGCTCCTCGCTGATCTGCGTGGCGCTCAGGGGCAGCAGCTTGATCTGCTCGTCCGAGAGCGGCGCGGCCACGACGAACTGCTGCTGGTTGATGCCGTTGAAGCGCAGCGACTGGAGCGAGAAGTTCTCGCCGATGCGGTCGTAGAAGAGGCCGAAGCCGAGGCGGATGACGGTCTTCGCCGGCTTCTGCCCGCCGCCGTCGGGCGACCACGCGATGTAGGCGCGCGGGGCGAAGTTGAGGTTGCTGTCGATGTTCGACTGCCGCTCGTAGCGGATGCCGCCGCCCAGCGTCAGGTTCGACCGTACCTTCCAGTCGTCCTGGACGAAGCCGCCGAAGTCCACCTGGCTGATTTCGGCCAGCGGCTCGCCGCCGGCGATGGAGAACTGCGTGGCGACGGCGTTGCCCGCGAGCGCCTGGCGGTACTGTTCGAGCGAGCTGAAGGTGAACGTCCCGTTGAAGTTGTTCTCGGAGAAGTCCGAGAGGCGGACGCCGCGCAGGCGTGCGCCGAACTTGAGCGAGTGCGCGCCGCGCACCTGCGTCGTCGTGTTCGTCACCTCCCAGCGCGTGCTGTCGTTGAAGGAGTCGCCGATGGTGGCGCCGCCGCGCGAGAAGGCGTCGAAGACGGTGATGCCGATGCCGTCGGTCAGCGAGTCCTGCTCGGAGCGGTTGCGGATGAACTGGAACCGCGTCTCGTTGACGGTGATCTTGTTGAGGATCGCCGTCTCGGTCAACTGCACGTTGTGCGCGGTGAAGCCGGAGTCGAAGGCGCGCTCGGGCAGCGAGTACTGCGAGACGCCCTGGTTGAGGTCGGAGTTGCGGAAGAAGTGGTAGCGCCCGACCAGCGTGTGGTTCCCGTTGATGGCGTAATCAATGCGCGGGTTGATGCTCCAGTTGCGGCGCGGCGTCAGCACCGCGAGGTTGAAGCGGTTGACCGCACCGTCGAACCGGTCGGGCTCAAGCACGAACCCGTTGACGAGGTCGTTGTCGTCCGTCTCGCCGCGGTTGATGTCGAGGAAGAAGGACATCTTCTTCGGGATGATGGAGCCCGAGAGGTTCCCCGAGAACTGGCGCCACTGGAAGGGCGGGCGCTTCTCGCTCTGGAGGAACGGGTTGCGCGAGTTGAAGCTCTCGTCGTTGAAGGTGAAGCCGAAGCTGCCGCGCAGCTTCTCGGTGCCGGGCTTAGTGAAGATTTGGATGCCGCCGAAGCCGGGGCGGTCGTTCTCGGCCGAGAGCGGGTTGTCGTTGACGCGCACCTCGCGGATCGAGTCGCGCGAGGGGATGCGCCCGCCCTCGAAACCGTCGATGGTGATCTGCCCGCCGTTGGGGCCGGCGGCCGGGCCCGCGAGCGCCTGAAGCGCCGCGGCCAGCTCGTCCGGGTCTTCGGGCAGCGCTTCGAGGTCTTTGCCCTTGAGCACGATGGCCCCGGCGCTCGCCGTGTCCACGCTCAGCGGGCCTTCGGAGGCGACCGTCACCTCCTCCTTCTCCAGCGAGACGCCGAGCGTGACCTTGGGCAACTCGTTGCGGCCGGCGGCCACGTCCACCTCCGGGTTCTCGAAGGGCGCGAAGCCGGTCGAGAAGATGCGGACGTTGTAGCGCCCCGGCTGAAGACCCGCGATGGCAAACGCGCCGTCGCTGTCGGTGACAACCGACTTGGACTTACCCGCAGCGTCCGTCAAGGTGACGGTCGCGCCGACGATGACGCCGCCGAACTCGTCCGAGACCTGCCCGCGTAAGCTGGTCGCGGCCTGCTGCGCCAGCGCCCCGCCCGCACACAACGCGAGAGCGAGCAAGAGACCGAGCCCGCGCCCGACCGCCTTAAAAGTTGCTTTCATGATCGATACCTTTAACTGAGGGAATGAAACAGGGGTCTTGGGTTCTGGGTGTCGGGTTCTGGGTTTTAGGTGTTGGGGAAGAACTGGCTTTCATCCAACACCTAAGACCCAGAACCCAACACCCTCTCTTACGGTTGTCCGATGCCGAAGCCGAAGTTCATGCCGCCGCCGCCCGCCGCCGCGGCCGCGCCGCCCATGCCGCCGCCGGGGCCGCCCGCCCCGCCGCCGGGCCGGCGCGACATCAACGCGACCAGCGGCTCGACGTTCGAGACGAGTTGGATGGCGGTGACGCGGGTCGGGTCGGCGCCCACGGTGCTGGAGACGACGATCATCTGGCCGGGCTTCAGCTCGGCCAGCGTCACTGCGGGCAGACGCTCAAGCATCTGCTGCGGATCCATCATGCGGCGCACGGGGCCGCCCTGACCGGGCGCGCCCGCGCCGCCCGCCGGGGCCGCGCCGCCGCCGGGGCCGCCCTGTATGACGACGCGCTGGCCGCCGCCCGCTGGAGCCGCGCCGCCGCCGCCCGGCGCGCCGCCAGGGCCGCCAGGGCCGCCGCCGCCCATCATCGTCGCCATGTCGGCCGGGACTTGCTTGAGCACGGAGTCGGGGCGGACGACGACGGTCAGCGTCTTCTTGTCCGGCTGCTCGATGGTGATCTCGTTCTTCGCGGCGTCAACGGCCTTGACGGTGCCGAGCGTGGTGCGGAACGAGCCGGTCACGACCTCCTCGGCCGTGAACTTCGCGCCGTCCGTGCTCTTTTCGCCCTTGGCGCGGAGCTGGTCGCCGGCCTTCACCTCTTCGAAGGTGGAGGGCTTGGCGTCGGCAAACTTGATGGAGTCGGGGGCGTAGCGCCGGAGCTTGATGGCCGGGTCGCTCGCCGCGATGACGACCGGTTTGGGGCCTTCGGGCGTGCGCGTGTTGATGGTGATCTCTTTGGTCTCGGCGTTGACGGCCGAGACGACGCCGACGACGCCGCGCGCCTGCCACTCGGCGCGCTCGGCCTCGCGCTTCTTCTCGACCTCGGCCTTCGCGTTGACGACGACGACGCGCGGGCTCGCCAGAGTCTTACCGTCGTCCGAGAGTTTGCCGAGCGCGAGGAGGCGGTCGCCCGCGGCAATCTCGGCCAGTGTGTACGGCGTTGACTTGTCGAGCTTGATCTCGCCCGGGGGGTTCTTGACGATGCGGGTCGAGTCGGCCACGGTGACGATGACGACCGCGCCTGCGTCCGACTTAACGAAGATCTGCTTGGCGGCGGCGTCCACCGCGACCACGTCGCCGAGGACGTTGTTACCGGACTGTGCGCCGACGCCGAGCGCGCCGGCCGAGAGTGCCAGCGTCAAGGCCAGCAGGGTCAGGAGGGTCTTCCTCATCGTTCGTTGATTCCTCATAAGTCTAGTAAGACGTAGGTCGCACGGAGAAGTTACAAAAAAGATGGACTGTCTGAGTAAAGAAGCCCCGGAGGGCCCCGGGCGGTGACAGTGTTTCTACGCGCAGGTCGCGCCGATTGTTCCCGAACTATCGCGGGAAAACCGCACGGCGCGGCTGTGTAACCTCTTTATTCCCTTCGGGCGGGGGGAAAGTTCCAGGTTTGTAAGTCGGGACTGAATTGCGGCCGGGTCTTAGACGCGCGGCGGGCGGTTGAGGTTGGTATGAGCCTTCAGATTTACGTCCATTTTCTCGGACGGACGACATCAGAACCGCGAGCGGTAGCGAGCGGGTCGGCGCTCCGATACTGAGGTGATTATCGGAGCGCCGACCCGCTCGCTAACGCTCGCGGTTCTGTTAGGGGGTGGAAGAGAATGGCCGAAGAAGAGAAGGGGCTCGAACGTCTGCTCGGGCTGATGTTTCAGGCGCACCCGTGGCACGGGGTGCCGCCGGGCGGGACGGCGCCCGCGGTC
>JBEVJD010000259.1:0-3103 GCA_040510435.1 Pyrinomonadaceae bacterium
GCCGCGCGGTTGTCGCCCTGATACTCCTGCACCGCGGTCAGCCCGTTCCACGCGCGCGCCTGCGCCACGTCGTCGCCCGCACCTTCGGCCGCCCCGAGCATCTGCGTGTAAGCCTCGGCCGCCTCGCCGTAGCGCGCCTGCATCGTCAAGACCTCGCCGAGCCCCGCGTACCAGGCGATTGACTGAGAACGCAAAGGCCCCGTCGCCTCGCCCGCGGCCTCGGACTCCGAGAGGTTTTCGAGCGCCTTGCGGTAGAAGCCAATGGCCACGTCGGGCGCGTAGGTGGCGCGCGCCTGCTGCCCCGCGCGGCCGTACCACTCGGCGGCGCGCAGCGGCTCTCGCGCAAGCTCCAAATGCTCGGCGATGACGGCCGCGTACTCCTCGACGCGCCCGCCGCCCTGTGCGACGAGCCACGCCGCGGCCTCGCCGTGCAGGCGCCGCCGCTCGCGCTTCAGCACGCCCTCGTAGGCCACCGTGCGCAGCAGCGCGTGCTTGAAGATGTACTCGCGCGCGCCCGCGAAACTGGAAGCCTCGCGGCGGAAGATCAGCTCCTTGCGCCGCAGCGTCTCCAGAGCCGCGGCCGTGTCGCCCTCGAACCCCTCGCCGCGCGCGGCAGCCGTGCGCGAGAACTGTTCGACCGCGCCGTCCCAGAACTCGCGCCCGATGACGGAGGCGCGTTGAAGAACCGTCTTCTCCCAAGGCGTCAACCTGTCGAGACGAGCCTGCAAGACCCCGGTCAGCGTCGGCGGCACGCGCACCTCCACGAGCCGGCTCGCGTCCACGTGCCAGCGCTCGGCCGCGGGGATGATGACGCGCTGGTCGATGAGCATCTTGATGAGTTCTTCGACGTAGAAGGGGTTCCCCTCGGCGGCGCCGACGACCAGCTCGCGCAGCGCGTGCGGGATGGCCTGCGCGTGTCGAAGAATCTCTTCGACGAGCTGCCGGCTCTCGCGCTTCGTGAGCGGCTGCAAGGTCAGACGCGCGTGCGCCTGCTGACCCTCGCCCCACGCGGGGCGCCGTTCCAACAACTCGGGGCGGGCGAAGCAGAGGACGAGCAGCGGCGCCGTCGCGCACTCGCGCGCGAGCTGGTCAACGAAGTCGAGCGAGCCGTCGTCGGCCCAGTGCAGGTCGTCTAAGAAGAGCAGGACTGGCGCGGTGCGCGCCACGCGCCGGAAGAACTCGGAGGCGTAGTGGAAGGCTCGGCCGCGCACCTGCTTCGCGTCGTTGATGATGCCGGCGAGGTGCGGGCTGGCGGAGAAGTCGAGCCCCGCGAGGTGCCCGACGAAGTGCGCGCGCATCAACGCGTCGGGCTCGCCGCCGAACACGTCGAGCACGCCGCGCTCGAACTTCGCGCGCGCCACTTCGCCCGGGTCGCTGTCGTTGATGCCGAAGCGCAAACTGAACACATCGCGCACGAGCGCGAACGGCAGGCCCCTCGTTCTTTGACTCGCGCGGCCGTTGAAGACCTGAAGCGGGTCGCCTAATAACTCGACCTCGCTGCTGAACTCGTAAAGCAGACGCGACTTGCCGAGCCCGGCCTCGCCGACGACCGTCACGGCCTCAAGCTCCCGGTCTTCGATGACGGTTTGCAGCGCGTCTCTCATCCGCGCCAGCTCGGCCTGCCGGCCGACCATGCGCGTCTCGACGCCCTCGACGCCGCGCGTCAGCAGGCGGAAGGCGCGCGGCTTCTCGCGCTCGACGAGGTATGTGCGGACGGGCTCGCCGCCGCCGCGCACGTTCGGCAGCTCCGTCTCGCGCACGTCGAAGAGACCGCGGACGTGCCTGTATGTGTCGTGCGAGATGAGGACGCCGCCCAACGGCGCGGCCTGGCACAGACGGTTCGAGACGTTGACGGCCGCGCCCGTCGCCGTCAAACCCTCGCGCGCGCCCGATGCGCTCAGAAGCACCGCGCCCGTGTTGACGCCGACGCGCACCAGCGGCGACGGCTCGCCCCCGGCGCCGAACAGCCCGCGCAAAGACGAGGAGACGAAATCCAACACGTCCCTCTGCATCCTGAGCGCGGCGCGGACGGCGTGCGCCGGGTCGTCCTCGTGCGCGACGCGGTCGCCCCACAGCGCCATCATCTGGTCGCCCATGTGCCGGTCAACCGTGCCGCCGTAATCCATGACGGCCGCGTCCACGCGCTGCCAGAGCGCGCCCATCGCCTCGCTCACCTCTTCGGCGTCGAGCGTCTCGGCGAGCGCCGTGAAGCCGTAGAGGTCTGCGAAGAGGACTGTGACCTGCTTGAGCTGTTCGGCCGAAGCCTGCGGGCGCGCGGGCGCGGCGGCCGGCGCGGGCGCGGAGTCTCCCTCGCGCGCGGACTCGCGCACGGCTTCGACCACGGAAGCGAGTCCGGACGCGCCCTCGGCCTTGCGCATCATCTCGGCCTCGAACTCAAGCCGCTGCTTGAGGCGGCGGAGGTCGAGCCCTAAATCCTTGACCGTCTGGTAACGCTCCTCCCTCTCCTTGGCGAGCGCCTTCGTCACGATCCTCTCAAGCTCGGCCGGGACGCCGTCGGCGCGCTCCGAGAGCGGCGCGGGCTCGCGCGCGAGCACGGCGGCCATCACGTCGCTCGCCGTCGGCCCCTCGAACGGCGCCGCGCCCGCGACGAGTTCGTACAGCACCACCCCCAAACTCCACACGTCCGCGCGCGCGTCCACTTCGAGCCCGCGCGCCTGCTCCGGCGACATGTAGGCGAAGGTGCCCATGATCATGCCGGGGTTGGTGTTGACGAGCGCGCGCGCAAATGAGTCGGCGTCGGAGTCCGCGCCGCCGCTGCGCGCGGGCCCGACGCTGACGGGCTTCGCCAGTCCGAAGTCGAGGACTTTGACGTAACCGTCGGGCCTGACCATCACGTTCTCGGGCTTCACGTCGCGGTGGACGATGCCTACGGCGTGCGCGGCCGAGAGCGCGGCCGAGAGCTGCACGCCGATGTCGAGCACTTCGTGCAGGGGGAGCCGGCGGGCGCGCGCGTGCTCGCGCAGGGTCGCGCCCTCGACGTACTCGGTCGCGATGAAGCGCGCGTCTTCGTCCTGGCCGATGTCGTAGACGGTGAGGATGTTCGGGTGGTTGAGGGCGGAGGCGGCGCGCGCCTCCTGCTCGA
>JBEVJD010000260.1:0-4560 GCA_040510435.1 Pyrinomonadaceae bacterium
AGGGGCTTAGCCCGGGCTGGCCATCTTGCCGATGAGGGTGAAGAGGGGGAGGTACATGGCGATGACGATGGAGCCGATGGTGACGCCGAGGAAGCCGATCATGATCGGTTCGATGAGCGTCAGCAGGGAGGCGATGGCCGAGTCCACCTCCTGCTCGTAGAAGTCGGCGATCTTGCCGAGCATGGCGTCGAGCGCGCCCGTCTGCTCGCCGATGGCGATCATCTGCGAGACCATGTTGGGGAAGACCTCGGTTGCCTTCAGGGGCTCGACTATCGATTCGCCGCGCTCGACGCCCGTCCGCACCTTGTTGATGGCCTCTTCGAGGATCATGTTGCCGGCCGTGCGCGCCGTGATCTCCAGGGACTGGAGGATGGGCACGCCCGAGGAGAGCAGCGTCGAGAGCGTGCGCGAGAAGCGCGCCACCGCGATCTTGCGGAGGATGCCGCCGATGACGGGCACCTTCAGCAGCAGCGAGTCGAGGCGCCGGTGCCCGCCCGGCGTCCGGTAGTAGAAGCGGATGCCGACCACCGACGCGATGATGGCGCCGAGGATGAGCAGGCCGCCGAGTCCCGCCAGGAACTCGCTGATGCCGACGACGATGCGCGTCGGGAGGGGGAGCAGTTCGCCCGGCCCGAGCAGCCCCGTGAAGATGCTCTGGAAGGACGGGATGACGAAGACCATGATGACCGCGATCACCGCGATGGCAATGACAATGACGGCCGCGGGGTAGATCATCGCCGAGACCACGTCGCGCCGCAGCTTGACGATCTTCTCGATGTAGGTGGAGAGGCGCTGGAGGATGAGGTCGAGGATGCCGCCCGCCTCGCCCGCCTCGATCATGTTGACGAAGAGCGAGTCGAAGGTCTTGGGGTGGCGCGCCATCGCGGCGGCGAGCGTCGAGCCCTCCTCCACGTCCTGGCGCGTCTGCGTCAGCACCATCTGAAAGTTCTTGTTCTCCTGCTGCTGCGCGAGAATCTCCAGGCACTGCACGAGCGGCAGGCCGGCGTCGATCATCACGGAGAACTGGCGCGTGAAGATGGAGAGGTCTTTGGCGCCGACCTTCTTGCGCCGGCCGCCGATCTTCGGCACGGCGACCTCGCGCCCCTTCTCCTTGACCGAGGTGAGCATGACCTGCTCGCGCCGCAGGAGCTGGCGCAGCACGTCGCGGCTGTCGGCCAACCTCTCGCCGACGATCACCTCGCCCATCCGGTTCCGACCTTTGAAGACGTAAGTGGGCATGTATGACTCCTAGTGATGAGTGATGAGTGATGAGTGATGAGACGAGTGCTATTTCTTATTACTCATCACTTATCACTTATCACCTTCTTACCTTGCCCCCGGGCGGACGCCGACGGGGCGGGGCTGGGCGTAGGGGGAGGCGTGCGTGCGCGCGCCCTGCGGGCCGGGGGCGCCGTTGCCGGTGTTGATGCCCGCGCCGTGCTCAATCAGCTCGCGCAGCTCGTCTGCGTTCGAGGAGCGCTGCATCGCCACCTCGATGGAGATGAGGCGCTTGTGGTAGAGCGTGGCGAGCGCCTGGTTGAAAGTCTGCATGCCGTGCTTGCCCTGGCCGGTCTGCATCATCGAGTAAATCTGGTGCACCTTGTCCTCGCGGATGAGGTTGCGGATGGCCGGGTTGGGGACGAGGATTTCGAGCGCCATCGCGCGCCCGCGCCCGTCCGCGCGCGGGATGAGCGACTGACAGAGGATGCCTTCCAGCACGAGCGAAAGCTGCGCGCGTATCTGCGCCTGCTGCGCCGAAGGGAAAACGTCGATGATGCGGTTGATGGTCGAGGCCGCCGAGTTGGTGTGCAGCGTGGCGAACGTCAAGTGGCCGGTCTCGGCGATGCGGAGCGCCGACTCAATCGTTTCGAGGTCGCGCATCTCGCCGACGAGCACCACGTCCGGGTCTTGACGCAGGGCAGTTCTGAGGGCTTCGGCGAAGCCGTGCGTGTCGGCGCCGACCTCGCGCTGGTTGACGATGCAGGACTTGTGCGCGTGCAGGAACTCGATGGGGTCTTCGATGGTGACGATGTGCTCGTGCCGCTCGCGGTTGACCTTGTCGAGCATGGCGGCCAGCGTCGTGGACTTGCCGGAGCCCGTCGGCCCCGTGACGAGGATGAGGCCGCGCGGCTTATCGCACAGGCTTGAGACGACGGGCGGCAGGCCGAGGTCGTCGAACGACTTGATCTCGTAGGGGATGGCGCGGAAGACCGCGCCGACCGCGCCGCGCTGGTTGAAGAGGTTGGCGCGGAAGCGCGACAGACCCCGCACGCCGAACGAGAAGTCGAGTTCGAGCGCCTCCTCAAACCGGTGCTTCTGCGCGTCGGTCAGGACGGAGTAGGCGAGCGACTTGGTGTCGGCGGAGCTGAGCGTGCGCACGCTCTCGACGGGGCGCAGGTGGCCGTCCACGCGCACCTGCGGCGGCGTGTTCGTCGTCAGGTGCAGGTCAGACCCGCCCATCTCGATGAGCTTCTTCAGCAGGT
Source organism: Pyrinomonadaceae bacterium (assembly GCA_040510435.1). Taxonomy (GTDB): domain Bacteria; phylum Acidobacteriota; class Blastocatellia; order Pyrinomonadales; family Pyrinomonadaceae; genus QHXN01. The sequence goes on from JBEVJD010000260.1 coordinate 2,484, forward strand.
CTGAGAGCGAGAGCGGCTCCTGCGTCTGTTCTTGTCCGGTCATAAAGTTTCCCTGTGTGTGTGGTTTCGGCCGCCGTGGGCCTTGGCGGGTCGGGGCAGGGGAGGCCGAAGTTAATCGGCCTCCCCCTCTTTCACTTCTGCGAGGCCGTGTTCCGGCTCGCGGTGGCTTGGAGCGAGGCCATGAACTGCTCGGAGCCGGCCGCGATGGGCGCGGCGAACTGGAAAGGGGCCGTCGTCGCGAGGCTGTAGAGGCGGCCGTCAACCTCCGTGAAGTAGAAGGTCAGGGACTGCGACGGAGCACCCGGCGCGCCCGTCTGCGCCTGCACCACGAAGACCTTGCGGCCGCGCATCTCCTGCACGAAGTCGTTCGTCACCCAGCCGCCCTCGGCCACCATCCGGTCGATGACCGTGCGCCGCAGCGCCGCCACCGGCGTCCCGCCCACCGTCTTCGTCTTCGGGCCGGCGGTCACGCCCGCCAACTCCGTGGCCGACAGTGCGACCGGGGCGATGACGGCCGTTCCAGAAGGGCGCCCGTCCGGCGTCGCTACCGTGAAGACGGCCGCGCCCGAGCGCGTCTTGCGTCCCGCCGTCCAGTTGTGCGGCGTCGCAAAGTCGAAGGGGAGGAGCGAGCTGCTCGCAGGGGCCGCCGCGCGCGCGGGCGTCGAGGCGAGCGTCGCGGGCGCCGTCGGGTTCGGCGCCGCCGCGGGCAGCAGCGGCGCGGAGGCGTTCGCGTTGAAGGTTAGAAGCGCGGTGTTGACCTTGGGCGCGGCGCCCGCGCGCAAGGCGGCGAGGCGGCGGCGCTCCGCGGCACGTGCGCGGCGCACGCGCATGAGCGCGCGGTGACGGCGCCACCACGCGCGCGAGTGCTTGCGGTAGCGCTTGCGGTTGCTCACCGCCGAGCGGCGGCTCCACTTGGCGAGCGATTCCGTGATGGGTAGCGCCCCGGCCACCGTGACGAGGACGAGAAGCGTTAGCGTGATGACGCGCAGCCTGTTCATGTTCTATGCCACCGTTTCGCGCACCACCTCTTCGAGCGTGGTGACGCCGTTCCTGATCTTGTGCAGCCCCGACTCGCGCAGCGTGATCATGCCGTCCTCGATGGCGCGCTTGCGCAACTCCAGAGAGGACGCGCCGATCAGAATCAGCTCGCGTATCTCGTCGGTCACCTCCATCACTTCGTAGAGGCCGACGCGGCCCTTGTAGCCCGTGTTGTTGCACTTCGGGCAGCCCGTGCCCTTGTAGGTCTTGAGCTGCGCGGCCTCTTCCTTCGAGAAGCCGATCTCGACCAGCGCCTCGGCGGGGACGTGGTGCTCGGCCTTGCAGTCCTTGCAGATGCGCCGGATGAGGCGCTGCGCCTGGATGAGGTTGACCGAAGTCGCGACGAGGAAGGGCTCGATGCCCATGTTCATCAGGCGGGAGATGGTGGAGGGCGCGTCGTTGGTGTGGAGGGTGGAGAGGACGAGGTGGCCGGTCAGCGCGGCCTTGATGGCGATCTCGGCCGTCTCGAAGTCGCGGATTTCGCCGACGAGGACGATGTTCGGGTCCTGGCGCAGGAAACTGCGGAGCGCGGCGGCGAAGTTCAGCCCGATCTGCTCCTTCATCTGCACCTGGTTGATGCCCGGCAGGTTGAACTCGACCGGGTCTTCCGCGGTCATGATGTTCGTCTCGGTCGTGTTCAGCGCCTGCAAGGCCGAGTAGAGCGTGTTGGTCTTGCCCGAGCCCGTGGGGCCCGTGACGAGCACCATGCCGTAGGGCTTCGTGATGTTGCGCTGGAACTTGACGAGTGACTCGGGCTCGAACCCGAGCTTCGTCATGTCGAGCATCAGCTTCTCCTTGTCGAGGAGGCGGAGCACGACCTTCTCGCCGAAGAGCGTCGGGAGCGTCGAGACGCGGAAGTCCAGCTCGCGCGAGCGGCCGTGCACCTTCAGCTTGATCTTGATGCGACCGTCCTGCGGCAGGCGCTTCTCGGCGATGTCGAGCTTGGAGAGAATCTTGATGCGCGAGATGAGCGCGTCGCGCAGCCGCAGCGGCGGGTGCATCACGTCGTAGAGCACGCCGTCGATGCGGAAGCGGATGC
>JBEVJD010000261.1:0-3905 GCA_040510435.1 Pyrinomonadaceae bacterium
AAGTCGAAGCAGTTCTGTAAGGAGGCCGCCGAGGCCGGCCTGCGCTACGCCTACCTCCAGTTCGACGGCATCGGCAACGACGCCAACTCGCACCGTCAGGTCGGCAACCTCTTCGACGTGAAGCTGCGCGCCATCGACAACCTGCACGAGGCGGGCGTCGAGATCATCCTCGTCATCACGCTCGTCAACGGCATCAACAACGACCAGGTCGGCTCGGTCATCCGTTTCGCGCTCGACAACCCGAAGAAGATCGCCTTCCTCTCGTTCCAGCCCGTCTCGTTCACCGGCCGCGACGAGGAGATCACCGACGAGCGCCGCATGCAGCAGCGCTACACGCTCTCGCACCTCGCGCAGGACGTGAAGACGCAGGTCGGCATCACCGAGCCGACGCGTGACTGGTTCCCGCTCTCTCTGATGGGCGCGTTCGCGGACTTCGCCGACCTCGCACACGGGCCGGACGCCGAGTGGGGTCAGGTCTCCTGCGGTTGCCACCCGAACTGCGGCGTCGGCACGGCCGTGATGATCGACAAGGAGACGAAGGAGATGGCTCCCGTCCCCGAGTTCCTGAACATCCCCGGCCTCGTCCACGACATGAAGCGGATCACCGACGCGGGGCGCGGCAAATGGATGTCGAACATGCTGATGGGGCTGACGCTCCTGAAGCACTACAACCCGTACAAGGCGCCCAGCCAGTTCTCGCTCTATGAGCTGTTCAAGAAGTTCGACAAGTCGTTCGGCCTGACGGGCAAGTCCTACGGCCGCGTGGACGGCAAGCGCTCGAAGACGGACATCGAGGCGCGCCGCGCCGACCGCTGGAACTTCCTCTTCATCGCGGGCATGTGGTTCCAGGACTTGTTCAACTACGACTTCCGCCGCACGGAGATGTGCATCATCCCCTACGGCACGCAGGAGGGCGAAATCTCCTTCTGCGCCTACAACACGGGCATCGGCTGGCGCAACATCATCGAGCAGATGCACCAGAACGCGACCGTCGCGCAGTGGTACAAGGAGAACGGCCGCCACGAAATCTTCGCCAAGAACAAGGAGGTCGAGCTCGCCGAAGCGCCCGTCAGCCTCGTGCTGAACGAAGTTGACCTCCAGCGCCCGAACAAGCCCCAGATGGAGGGGCCGAAGACGGCCGCCGAAGAGGCCGCGGCGATGCGCAAGCTCTACCAAGAGATGGTGCTGAAGAAGAAGCTCGGCGCGGACGTGGAGAAGAACACGCCCGTCCAGATCAAGGGCCTCTCGCGCAAGAGCAGCGAGACGACGAACGCCTAGAGTTCCTAACAGAACCGCGAGCGGTAGCGAGCGGGTGCGGGTAATATCAACGGCATCTCCGATGTCGCCCGCACCCGCTCGCTACCGTTCGCGGTTCTGTTTTGCGCTCGCTTGAATAAATCGAATCGTTAAGGTGTAATGTCTGGCGGTTTAATCGTATGGTTCGCATTCTTCTGACAAACGACGACGGCATACATTCCGACGGCCTCACGAAGTTGGAGGAGGCTCTGCGCGAGGTGGGCGACGTTTACGTCGTCGCGCCGGCTTCGGAGATGAGCGGCGCCTCGCACAGCCTGACGCTGTCGCGCCCCCTGCGCATCCGCCGCATCGACGAGCGCCACTGGACGGTGGACGGCACGCCGACCGACTGCGTGACGCTCGCGCTCAACCAGATTCTCGGCCCCGACGAGATGCCCGACATCTGCTGCTCGGGCATCAACTACGGCGCCAACCTTGGCGACGACGCCAGCTACTCGGGCACCGTGGCCGGCGCGCTCGAAGCGACCATCCTCGGCGTGCCGGGGCTGGCCTTCAGCCTCGTCGCGCGCGAGAATTTCGACTTCAGGCACGCCGCGCGCTTCGCCGTCACGGCCGTACGCAAAGTCCTCTCGGAGGGGCTGCCCGAAGGGACGCTCCTCAACATCAACGTCCCGCCGGGCGAGATCGCGGGCGTGCGCGTCACGCGGCAGGGCATCAAGAAGGCGCGCCCCATCATCACCGAGCACATCGACCCGCGCGGCAAGGCTTACTACTGGATCGGCGAGGAGTATTTCGGGACGAGCGCGGAGGATGGCACCGACTACGCGGCCGTCGAGGCGGGACGCGTCTCCGTGACGCCGATGCGCAGCGACATGACGAACCACAGCGCGCTCGACGCGCTCGACCTCTGGAACCGCTTGGGCGCCGAGTCGGTCGAGGGGCGGGAAGAGGATCAGCCGGCGGGTCTCGGGTGAGTGTACTGAGTGAGTCTCGGGAAGAGGTTTTTTTGAGTTCTTCGTCTTCAAACTGGCCCGCCGCGCAGTCGTCGAGCTACCGCATCCCGCGCCAGCGCATGGTCGAGCGCCTGCGCGACCACTACCGCATCCGCGACCCACGCGTCCTCGGAGCGATGGCCGAGGTGCCGCGCCACCTCTTCGTCCCCGAGGCTTTGCAGGGTCGCGCCTACGGCGACCACGCGCTGCCCATCGACGCCAACCAGACCATCTCGCAGCCCTACATCGTCGCGCGCATGACGGAGCTGCTCGAAGCCGACAAGTCGAGCCGCGTGCTTGAGATCGGCGCGGGCTCCGGCTACCAGACGGCCGTGCTCTCGCGCGTCGCCGGCCAGGTCTACGCCATCGAGCGCATCGCCGACCTCGCGCGCCAGGCGCAGTCGCGCATCCGTTCCCTGGGCATCTACAACGCCACGGTCAAGTGCTTCGACGGCACGATGGGTTGGAGCGCGCACGCGCCCTACGACTGCATCCTCGTCGCGGCGGGCGGCCCGCGCGTCCCCGACCCGCTGCTCGCGCAGCTCAAGGTCGGCGGCCGCCTTGTGCTCCCCGTCGGCGAGTCGCGCGAGTCGCAGCGCCTCATCCGCGTCATCCGCACCGAAGAGGGTTTTCAGCACGAGGAGCACGGCGCCTGCGCCTTCGTCCCGCTCATCGGCCGGCACGGCTGGAGCCAGGAGGCGTGAACCGTGAACCATAAACCGTGACGAGGGAAGACCGGCTCTTACTTGTCACGATTTACGGTTCACGGTTCACGCCTCGCTTGTCACGGTTTACGGTTCACGGTTGACGGCTTTACATCATGGAATCCATCTACGAACTTTTACACCAGCTCAAAGAGCTGCTGAACCCGAAGAACATCATCGACTTTCTGACGACGAAGGGGCTGCTGCTGACTTACTTCGGGCTCATCCTCATCGTGTTCGCGGAGACGGGGCTCGCCGTCGGCTTCTTCCTGCCGGGCGACTCTCTGCTCGTCGTGGCGGGGCTGGTCGCGCGCATCCACCCCGACCGTCTGAACGTCGTCATCCTGCTCGGCACGCTCTTCGTCGCCGCGGTCGTCGGCGACGCCGTCGGCTACTACACCGGCCGAACGCTCGGGCCCCGCCTCTTCACGCGCCAGAAGTCACTGTTTTTCCGCCCGAGCCACTTGCAGAAGGCGCACGAGTTCTACGAGAAGTACGGCGGCAAGACCATCATCATCGCGCGGTTCGTGCCCATCGTCCGCACGTTCGCGCCCATCGTGGCGGGCGCGGCGCAGATGTCCTACCGGCAGTTCCTCGCCTACAACGTGGTCGGCGGCTTCGCGTGGGTCTTCAGCATGATCCTCGCCGGCTACTTCCTCGGCACGGTCGTCGAGCGCGCCTTCGGCATCAAGCTCGAAGACCACATCGAGTGGGTCGTCATCATCGTCATCCTCCTCTCGCTCACCCCCCCGCTCTACGAGTTCCTCAGGTCGCGCCGCGAGAAGGCGCGCAAGCTCCGCGAGGGCGCGGGCGACGTGCGTGTTTGACACCGCACACCGCGACACTTAGAATGCACGGGTAATCTTCGACGGGGCGTGGCTCAGCCTGGTAGAGCGCTCGGTTCGGGACCGAGAGGTCGGAGGTTCGAATCCTCTCGCCCCGATTTTTAGTT
>JBEVJD010000262.1:0-4705 GCA_040510435.1 Pyrinomonadaceae bacterium
CGCCTGCGTTTAGGAAGCTGCGCTTCAATGAGCTTCCACTGCTTGTCTGTCACGGCTCGCCAAGTCATAGACTTGGTAAGCTATCGAAACAGAACTACTTGTCAACCAGTTTCGGGATGACTTCTAGTCAGTAGTCAGTAGAAAAAGAGGCGGCGCGCCCACAGCCTTCAGGCCGGGCGCGCCGCTTTGTCTTCCTACTGACTACTGTCTACTTCCCTTACTCTCCCATCTCGGTCGAGTAGAGCACGCCGTACAGCGTGTCCTCGTGCTGTGCGAAGTACTTGCCCTGCGAGGCGAGCATGATCATGACGAGTTGCTTCTGCCCTTTGTAGTCGCGGTAGCCCGTCCACTGGAGGCGCTGCGGGCTGTCGGGGCTCTCGGGCGCGGACTCGCGGAAGATGACGCCCTTCACGCCGTCGAGCTTGAGCCAGCGCACGTCGCTGTACTTCTGCTTGTCCTTCGAGTAAGTGTCGTAGTTGGCCTGAAGGCTGATCTCGGAGGGAAAACTCGCGTTCATCGGGGAGACGTTGACGATGAGCGAGGCCGCGTCCCAACTCCCGGGCGAGCGCCACATGAAGCTCTGGCTCTCGGCCGTGTACTTCTTCCACTTCTGCGGCACCGTCCACGAAATTTCCTGCTGCTCCCACTCGGCCGCCTGACCGCCGGCGATGGCCGCCTGCTGCTCGGCCGTCGGGCTCGGCGGCTCGGCCTCGGCCCCGCCCGAAGTCGAGCCCGCGAGCCCCTTGAGCGACTCGGTGCTCCGCGCGCTCGTGACCTCCTGCGCCCTGCGGCTGAGGAAGTAGACCCCGACGCCGCCGAGCACGACGAGCAGCGCGCCCCCGCCGACGACGAGGACGAGGACGGCGATCAGGACTTTGGCGCCCGTGGACATGCCCTTCTTCGCCGGGGGCGGCGGCGGCATGCCGTACCCGCCGTGCGGCTGCGGCGGCGGGGGCTGGGCGGGGTTGTTGTAGTTCTGCATTGATAAAATCTCCTTTGGAGGATTCTTCCGCGGTCGGGATTCGGCGCGGGACTATATCACGGCCGGCGGCGTCCGGGCGAGACAAAACCCCGGGCGTGCCGCCGCGCGAGTTCTCCCATTTCAGCCCACTTTATGCAAAATATTTCTCAATGTACGAAATACTACTTGACGTAGTAGGAGTTATATCTCATTCTTTTCCCCTCATTTAAGTACGCCGCTGTACTGAGCGGTCGCATTCACAGTCGCAAGCCCCTCTCACGGTCTTACAGCTCTTCGGTTCAACCAGCGTCCGAAGGTCTGTCTGCCCACACATCCAATCCCACGTCGCTCCGCCGAGGCGGAGAGGCGCTGGGCGGATTACTGCATAGTACGCCGGCTGTCTGAGGTACTCCGAGCCGGAAGGCCGGAGCACTACGGCTCCGGTGAACCACAACATTGGAGGAGCCATACTATGTTCCGTTTCTCCCCGTCCTTCCGACCGCGCAGTCTATTTTTTTACTGCGCACTCGTCGTCATGGGCGTCTCGTTATTGGGAGCACCCGTCCTTCGCAGCGGCGATGCCGCACAGAAGAACACCAAGCGGCCTACCGCCAGCGTCTCGACGCCGGGCGAGGGTACGTCTCAGGAAACCACCATCTCGCCGCGGAGACCACTATCCAAAGCGGCCAAGGGGGCTAATTACCCTAACGCCGATATCCGCGTGACCGAGCGCGGGAAGCTCGCGCAGCTCATCGGGTCGAGTGCCGCGGCCGTCTCGAAGCGGACGCAGTTGCAGGCACAGGCCATTCAGAGTGAGGTCGTCCGCCTGAGGGCGAGCCTGCCCGGCGTCGATGCGAGAATGTCACCCCTCACCGGGGCGGTCGAAGTGTTGCGCAACACGAGGGGCGCGCTGAGCGGCCCGGCGCCGAGCAGCCGTGGTGAAGAGATCGTGCGCTCCTTCGTCAGAACCAACAGCGGCGTGTACGGCCTGGCCCGCGCCGATGTCGCCACGCTGAGCTTCCTCGGCGAGAGCGTCAGCCCGGGCAGCGGCATGCGCATGGTTCGCGTCGAGCAGGTGGTCAACGGGCTCCCGATCTTCCAGAGCGAGACCCGCTTCATCCTCGACGCCGACGGGCGCGTCTTCCGCTCCACGGGGCTGTTCATCCCCAACGCGACGGCGACGGCCGCCGCCTTCGACACGAGCGAACTCATCTCCCCGCAGGAGGCTCTGGCCGGCGCGATGGGCACGGTCGGGATTAGACTCGACGCCTCGGGGGCGTCCCTGACCGGCGCGAACGCCGAGGGCACCAGCGCCAAAGTCGTCGCCAACCACGCGCAAATCTCCGGCGACGTGGAGAGCAGGCTGGTCTACTTCCCCGTCGCGCCCGGCGTCCTCGTCACCGCGTGGTCGCAGGTCACCTTCACCGAGGGCATCGGCGACTGGTACACGCTCGTGGACGCCTCCACGGGCACGCTCCTCTGGCGGAAGAACATCCGCGCCAACGTCTCGGTGCACGACGCGCGCTACCGCGTCTACGTGCAGGCCGACGGCACGACGCCCGCCGACAGCCCCGCGCCGCTCTCCCCGACGACCGCGACGCCCGGCTCGAACACGCAGCCGCCCGGCATCGCCCCGACCATCGTCAGCATGCACACGGCGATGGCGCTCTTCAGCAACGTCAGCCAGAACGGCTGGATTAACGACTGCCCCGCGGGCGTCTGCACCGCGAACGAGACGCAGACCATCGGCAACAACGTCCACGCCTACCTCGACCGCGTCGGCGGCGCGGGCGCGGGCGGCGCCAACCAGCCCGACACGGCCGCCTCGTCCGTCCTCGACGGCAACGGCAAGCCGATGGGCAACCCGGACGCCAACACCCGCAACCGCGACTTCCTCGGCACCACGCCGCGTGACTTCCAGACGAACTACCTGCCCCCGCCGCAGGGCGGCAACCCCGAGGCGGGTCAGACGCCGACGGGGAACGGCAACAACGGCACGCTCGCCGTTGACCAGTTCCGGCGCGGCATGATCACGCAGCTCTTCTACGTCACCAACTGGTACCACGACCGCCTCTTCATGCTCGGCTTCGACGAGGCGGCGGGCAACTTCCAGCTCCTCAACTTCAGCGGCATGGGACTCGGCAACGACCGCGTCCTCGCCGAGGGGCAGGACAGTTCCGACACCGACAACGCCAACTTCTCCACGCCCCCCGACGGGCAGTCGGGGCGCGCGCAGATGTTCCGGTTCATCGGCCCGACCGTTGACCGCGACGCCTCGCTCGACTCGGAGATTTTGATTCACGAGTTGACGCACGGCACGTCCAACCGCATCATCGGCAACGCCGCCGGGCTGATTTGGGATCCGGCTGTCGGCATGGGCGAGGGCTGGAGCGACTTCTACGCACTCTCGCTCCTCAACAACACCAACGCCGACGACCCCAACGGCAACTACGCGAGCGGCGCGTACGCCACCTACAAGGCGTTCGGCATCACCACCTACACCGACAACTATCTCTACGGCATCCGCCGCTTCCCCTACTCGACCAACAACTCGGTCAACCCCCTGACGTGGGCCGACGTGGACGACTACACGAACAACCTGTCGGGCGGCATCGCCCCCGACCCGCTGGGCAACAACATCGGCGGCGCGCAGGAGGTGCACAACACCGGCGAGGTCTGGGCGCTCACGCTCTGGGAGGTGCGCAGCCGCATCATCGCGGCCAACGCGGGCGACGTGCCGACCGGCAACCAGAAGACGCTTCAGATCGTCACCGACGCGATGAAGCTGACGCCCGTCAACCCCACCTACGAGGACGCGCGCGACGCGCTGATTGACGCCGACTGCGCGACGAACGCCTGCGCCAACGAGCAGTCGATCTGGGACGGCTTCGCCGACCGCGGCCTCGGCTACGGCGCGCGCTCGTCGTCGGCCTACGGCTTCGCGCCCATCGCCACGCACCAGGGCATCGTCGAGTCCTTCGCCGCGCCGTACCTCGACGTGGCCTCCACGACCATCGACGACAGCCTCGGCAACAACAACGGCTCGATTGACCCGGGCGAGCCCATCAAGCTCACCGTCACGCTGACCAACCCCTGGCGCAGCACGTCGAAGAACGTGGCCTCCGCCACGGCAACCCTGACGACCGCGACCGCGGGCGTGACCATCGTCGACCCCAACTCCAGCTACGGCCCCATCGCGGCGCAGGGGAGCATCGCGGGCGACACGTTCCAATTCAACGTCCCGCTGGCCGTCACCTGCGGCCAGTCCCTGAATTTCACCGTCACGTCCACCAGTTCCCTTGGGACGCGTGCGGTTGACTTCTCGTTCCGCGTCGGCGCGCCCAGCGGCACGGCCGCGCCCGTTACCTACACGCGCACGCCCGCCAGCCCGCTTGCCATCCAGGACCTGCGGCCGCGCGGCGTCATCGACTCGCAGACCATCACCGACGACTTCGAGATCGCCGATCTCAACGTCCGCATCGACAGCATCCCGCACACCTTCCCCGGCGACGTGACGTTCGGCTTCAAGGCGCCCAACGGCTACGGCGTGGACGTGGTCACCTTCATCGGCGGCGCCGTCGCGGGCGGCGGTGACGGCGACAACATCACCAACATGGTGATCGACAATCAGGCCGTCGGCGACATGCTGCTGGCGACCAACGCGCAGGCCCCGTACACGGGGAGCTGGCTGCCCATCGCCAACTCGCCGTCGTGGCCCGTCCTCGGCTTCGGGCCGCAGGAGCC
>JBEVJD010000263.1:0-5543 GCA_040510435.1 Pyrinomonadaceae bacterium
CGCCGTCAGCTTAAGGCGCGCGCCGGGGCGTCAGGCGCTCGCGCTGAGGTCGTGGCGGCCGAGTTTGAGATAGAGGCCGCGCCGCGTCAGGCCCAGTTCGCGCGCCGCGCGCGAGATGTTGCCGTTGTGCTTGCGTAGCGCCTCAGCGATCATGCGGCGCTCAAGCTCGCCCATCGCGTCGGCGAGCGTGAGCCCCTGCGAGATGGCCTGTGCGGCGGCCGTGGCCGCGAGCCCCGCGGTCTGGGGCATTAGAGTGTTAGTGCCCATCGTCTGAGCCGAAGTGCGGCGCAACTCGGGCGAGAGGTGGTCGGGCGTGAGGATGGTTCCGTCCTCGGCGCGCGCGATGATGCGCTGAATCTCGTTGGTGAGCTGGCGGACGTTGCCGGGCCAGTCGCAGACCATCAGGAGGTCGAGCGTCTGCGGCGTGATGGAAATGTCGCGCCGGCCGAACTTCGCGGAGTAGTGGTTGAGGTAGTAGCTGGCGATGGTCGGTATCTCCGACCGGCGCTCGCGCAAGGGCGGCACGCGCAGGCGTATGACGTTGAGCCGGTAGTAGAGGTCTTCGCGGAAGCGCCCGTCGGCCACCATCCCTTCGAGGTCGGTGTTGGTGGCGGCGATGATGCGCACGTCAACCTTCTGCGGGCGCTGCTCGCCGAGCGGCTGAATCTCGCCTTCCTGCAAGAACCGCAGGAGCTTCGGCTGCACGTCGAGGGGCAGGTCGCCCACCTCGTCGAGGAAGAGCGTGCCGCCCGCGGCCGTGCGTATGACGCCGGGCGAGTCCTGGACGGCGCCGGTGAAAGACCCGCGGCGGTAGCCGAACAGATACCCTTCGGACAACTCTTTGGGGACGGCCGTGCAGTTGAAGGGGATGAAGACCTTGCTGCGGCGCGAAGAGAGCGCGTGGATGGCGCGCGCCACCAACTCCTTGCCCGTCCCCGACTCGCCCGTGATGAGCACGGTCACGTCCGACGAGCGAATCTTGTGCACCTCTTCGACGAGGCGCGTCATCGCCGGGCTCGAATGGATGAAGCCCGGCATGAGGGAGGCGCCCGCGAGCGAGTCGGGCGCCTGCGGCCCCGTGCCCGTCCGCGCCCGCGCGCGCAGAGCGCACACGTCCATGCCGAGTTCCACGACCCGCAGCAGCGGCTCGAAGGGTGCGCCGCCCGGGAGCGCCGACAGCGCGCGCGGCGCGATGATGAGCATGGCCGGCGGCGCGCTCGAAGGGCGCAGCGCGATGAGGCGCGCGTCCTGCCCCGCGGCGTAGCGCTCGCGGGCTTCCTCGGTCGTCGCGCGGTCGAGCGCGACGGCGACCTGCGCCGACTCCGCCGCGTCGTAGCCGTGCGCGACGACGACCTTGGTGTGCCCGTCCTCGTCCGCCTCCGCGACGAGGATGCGCGCGGCGCGCGTCTCCTGGTGGATGACCGCGGCCAGCTCGCGCAGGAGCAGCTCGCGCGAGGCGACGGCCTCAGCCAGTCGCAGCGTCAGGAGTTGTGCGGGCGCGGGCGGCTCGACACGCTGCTCCTCGGGCGCATGACTCTCAAGCTCCTCGATGGACTCTTCGGCGAGCGCGAGGTCGAGCTTGGCGCCCAACTCGTTGAAGGTGTGGAGGGCGAGCCCGAGATGTTCGCGCGCGCGCTCGGGCTGCGCGGCGGCGGCGTGAGCGCGACCCAACAGGTTGTGCGCGCGCGCCATCCGGTAGCGGTCGCCCAGCATCTCCGAGATTGAGAGGCAGCGGCCGAAGTGATGCAGGGCGAGCGCCACGTCCTCGCGCGCCAACGCCAGGAGTCCGTAGACGCGCTGCGACTCGCCCGAGATGGCGAGGTCGCCCGTCGTCACGTCGGCCTCCTCGGTCACGCGCGCGAGGAGCCGCCCGCTCTCGTCCAGCTCGCCGCACAGGAGTCGCGCCTCGGCCAGCAGCGTGCAGGCGTCGCAGATGCCGCGGTGGTCGCCGATGGACTCGGTCAACTCCAGCACGCGCCCGCCCACGTCGAGCGCCTCTTCGTTGAGCCCGAGCAGGATGTAGCAGCGCGTCAGGTTCCGCATGGCCTGCGACAGGTACCACTTCTTGCCGCTCGTGACGCCGCTGGCGACCGCCCGCTCAAGGTACTCGCGCGCCTCCGTCAGGTCGCCGCGCAGCATCCGCAGTTCGCCGAGCGAGTCGTAGACGATGCAGGTCGCGCCGTGGTGCTCGTCCATCTCCATGGCGAGTTCGAGCGCGCGCTTGAAGGCCGCCTGCGCGCGATCCCACTCGCCCGTGAGGATGAGGTTGGTGCCGAGGTTGTTGTAGGCGCTGACGGCGTTTTCCTTGTGCTCGGTGCGCTCGTTGTAGGCGATGGCCTTCTCAAGCGCGCGGATGCCCTCGTGCGGGCGCTGGAGCCACCAGTAGGCGGCCGCCGCGTTGCTGTAAATCTTACCCAGCATGAAGGGGGCCGGGCGCTCGCCGATGAGCTGGATGGCCTGGTCGAAGTGTTCGAGCGTCAACTCCCAGCGCCCCTCGTGCGCGTCGGCCATCCCGAGGCCGAAGTAGCAGTCGGCCATGCCGCGCCAGTCGCCCGCGCGCCGGAAGTATTCGAGCGCCTTGTTGTTGTGGTCGCGCGCGATGGAGTATTCGTTGATGGAGCGGTAGACGCGCGCCAGCGCCGTGTACACGTCGCCCGTCCGCGCGTCCGAGCCGCCGTGCTCCGTCACCGACCGCAGCTCCCCCTGCAAGAGCGCGACGGCCTTCGGGTGGTCGCCCGTGTAGTTGTAGGAGAGGCCGAGCTGTATGCGCACGCCCGCGAAGGTCTCGGCGTCGAGCCCCTGTCCGGAGTCGGCCGGCTCGTACATCTCGACGGCTTCGAGGGCGTCGCGGTAGCGGCCCAAGGCGTTGAGCGCGGTCGAGTAGAGGTAGCGCGCGTTGGCGAGCACTGACGGCTCGCGCCGCGCCTGCGAGATGATGTGGCGCAGGCGCGCCTCGGCCGTCGAGGGCAGGCCGCGGTCGAGCAGCTCGCGCGTCTCTTCGAGCTGCTGTTCGAGCGGCGCCGAGCCCGCGCGGCGCGCGTCCGAGAGGCGGACGACCCCGCCCGTGCCCTTAGACGAGCGTTCGCCCTGCTCTGCGTCACCCTGATGCAAGCGAGAATTCATGCGGCCCGTTGCCCGCTCGGCTAAGAGACGTGTCGGCGCTCTTTGCTGTTCGTTGATATCGGAGGCTGGAAGAAAGGTGCTCGGCCTCTTACTAATTGCACCCTTCAGAACACTGTCAAAGGCTTGTCGATTCCAGACTTTAGCACAGGTCAGTCGCCGGTAGCCAGTAGTAATTAGTAAGCAGTAGGCAGTAGGCGGTAGGCAGTTGAAGGCCAGTTGAGGAGCCCCGGACGTGCAACATGTTTTTGAGGAACCCCGGAGGGGCGGGATGTTTATAGAATCACAACGTGCGAACGAATCCCGAGCCCCGTCAGGGGCGACATGTGACATGCCGCTCCTCCGGAGCTTGGAAGATTAATTCAGCATCGAGCTATAAACATCCCGCCCTTCCGGGGCTTTTAACTGCCATCTGCCTACTGCCATCTGCCTGCTGCCATCTGCCTGCCGCCTACTCCCCACGGGCACGCCGTTTGACAGCTTCATTTTTCAGTTGTCATGCGCGGGCCGGTTTGGTACAAATCAGGGCTTGCAAACAGTCTGAATCGTATCGTGAGGGTACAGACGGGGCGCCCGCGGGCAGTCCCCGCGCATGACCGTGCGCGGGTTGCGCGCGCCCTCGCGGCAGGAGGGGCAGATGGCCGAGACGGCGATCCCGCGGACGGAGAAGAAGAGTGAAGTCGGTTGGCTCCGGCGCTGGCTGCTCAAGGGGCAGCCGCAGGAGATGGAGGGCCCGCACGAGCGCGAGGGGCAGCACCCGACACATCCCTGGTGGCAGGTGATGTGCCTGACGGGCGTGGACTACTTCTCGACGCTCGGCTATCAGCCGGGCATCGCCTACATCGCCGCGGGGGCGCTCTCGCCCCTGGCGACGCTCGTGCTGGTCATGCTCACGCTCTTCGGCGCGCTGCCGATGTACAAGCGCGTCGCCGAGGCGAGCCCGCACGGCGACGGCTCCATCTCGATGCTCGAAAACCTTCTGTCGCGCTGGAAGGGGAAGCTCTTCGTCCTCGCGCTGCTCGGCTTCGCGGCGACGGGCTTCATCATCACCATCACGCTCTCGGCGGCCGACGCCACCGCGCACATCCTCGAAAACCCGTACGTCCACGCCTACGCGCCGCAGCTCAATCACCCCATCGCGGTGACGCTGGTACTGATCGCACTGCTCGGCGCGGTCTTCCTCAAGGGCTTCAAGGAAGCGATGGGGCTGGCCGTCGGCATCGTCGCCGTCTACCTGCTGCTCAACCTCGTCACCATCGGCGTCAGCTTCTACCACATCTTCAACACCCCGGGGGTCTTCTCGCGCTGGACGGGGGCGCTCATGGCGCACCCGCAGGTGCAGGGCAGTCCCCTGATGATGGTCGCCGTCGCGCTCTTCCTCTTCCCGAAGCTGGCGCTCGGCCTCTCGGGCTTCGAGACGGGCGTCGTCGTCATGCCTTTGGTGAAGGGCGAGCCCGGCGACACGCAGGAGAATCCGCAGGGGCGCATCCGCAACACCAAGAAGCTGCTGATGTACGCGGCGCTCATCATGAGCGTGATGCTCATCCTGAGCAGCCTCGTCACCACGCTCCTCATCCCGCCCGAGGAGTTCTTCGAGGGGCACGACGGGCTGGAGCCGGGGAAGGCCAACGGCCGCGCGCTCGCCTACCTCGCGCACACGTACCTCGGCGACATCTTCGGGACGTTCTACGACCTGAGCACCATCGCCATCCTCTGGTTCGCGGGCGCGTCGGCGCTCGCCGGCCTCTTGAACATCGTGCCGCGGTACCTGCCGCGCTACGGCATGGCGCCGAACTGGGCCAAGGTGACGCGGCCGCTCGTGCTCATCTACGTGGCGATTGCGTTCGTGGTGACGGCGGCCTTCCGCGCCGACGTGGACGCGCAGGCGGGCGCCTACGCGACGGGCGTGCTGGTGCTGATGGGCTCGGCCGCGGTCGCGGTGGCGCTGGCCGCGTGGCGTCGCGGCGAGACGGCGAAGTGGGGCTTCATCATCGTCTCGATCATCTTCGCCTATACGACCTTCATCAACGTGATCGAGCAGCCTTCGGGCATCAAGATCGCTTCCTTCTTCATCGGCGCCATCATCTTCACCTCGCTCATCTCAAGGGTCTGGCGCACGACCGAGCTGAGGGTGGACAAGGTCGTGCTCGACGAGACGGCGAGGGGCTTCCTCGACGAGCTGATCGAGCACAGCAGCGAGATACGCATCGTGGCCAACCGCCGCGACGCGGGCGACGCCGCCGAGTACATCTTCAAGGAGCGCGAGAAGCGTCAGGACTACCACATCCCAACGCGCGACCCCGTCCTGTTCCTCGAAGTCACGCCCGGCGACGCCTCCGAGTTCTCGGGGGTGCTCAAGGTGACGGGCTGCGACATCGAGGGCTTCAGGGTGCTGCGGACGGAGAGTCCCGCGGTGCCGAACG
>JBEVJD010000264.1:0-49055 GCA_040510435.1 Pyrinomonadaceae bacterium
TCGAACAACTTCATGATCGACGGGCAGGACAACAACGACTTCGGCGTCGCGGGCGCCACCGTCGGCCTCAACAACCCCGACCTCATTCAGGAGGTGCGGCTCGTCACCAATCAGTTCACCGCCGAGTACGGCCGCAACGGCTCGGCCGTCTTCAACGCCATCACCAAGGCGGGCGGCAACGCCTACCACGGCTCCGGCTTCTGGTTCCACAACGGCAACGCGCTCAACGCGTGCAGCAACCTGAACAAGGCGGGCGGCTTCTGCAACCCCAACGCCACCGACCCGTCGCTGCGCCATGCGCCGTTCCGCATCGAGAACCAGTTGGGCGGCACCATCGGCGGCCCGCTCCACCTGCCGCGCTTCGGCGAGGGCGGCCCCAGCTACATCTCGGGGCGCGACCGCACCTTCTTCTTCTTCTCGCTCCAGCGCTGGTGGGATCGCCAGCTCGGCTCGGGCTTCACCATCAACGGCGTGCCCAACGACGCCGGCCGCGCGGCGCTCCAGGCCGGGGCGGGCGGCCGGCCGCAAGTCGCGGCGCTGCTGACCCACCTCCCGACGGCCGGCGGCCCCTGCACGGGCACGGCCGCGGCCTGCGCCCCGAAGACGTTCGTCGTCGGCGGGCAGACCTTCGTCGTCCCCGTCGGCTCGCTGACCGGCTCGACCTCGGCGCAGCTCAACAACTGGCAGCAGTCGATCCGCATCGACCACAACATCAACCAGAAGCACTCGATCTTCGGGCGCTACATCTTCAACGACCAGGATCAGACGGGCGCCGACCAGGCGACCCCGGCGGGCCTGAGCACCAACTCGCTCACCCGCAGCCAGGCCGTCAACCTCTCGATGAACAGCCTGCTCTCGTCGAGCGTCGTCAACGAACTGCGCGGCGCCTACCAGCGGCAGGGCCAGCTCTTCAACGCCTCCGACCCGCGCTCGGAGGAGATTCCCTCCATCGAGATCAGCGCGCTCGGCCTCACGGGCTTCAACGCGGCGAACAACCGCACGGCCATCGGGCTCGCGGTCAACCTGCCGCAGTTCGCCACGCGCCAGACCTACCAGCTCCAGGACAACCTCTCCTGGACGCGCGGCAACCACGCGCTGAAGTTCGGCGTGGACATCCGCCGCAACCAGCTCAAGCAGTTCTTCATCCCGACCATCCGCGGCCGGCTCGTCTACAGCACGCTCCAGCGCTTCGTCGACGACATCGCCGACTCGGCGACCATCAACAAGCCGCTCATCGGCGGGCAGGACATCTTCTACTACGACTGGCACGACGTGTTCGCCTACGGCCAGACCGAGTGGAAGGTGCGGCCGAACTTCACGCTGACCCTGGGTCTGCGCTACGAGAACCCGGGGCAGCCCATCGGCGACCTCGTCGCGGTCAACGACGGCATCGTCGCGGCCGCGGGGGGCGACGAGCGCTTCCGCTTCGGGCCCGTGCCGAAGCGCGACAACAACAACATCCAGCCGCGCATCGGCTTCAACTGGAACCCGCGCATCGAGGGCGGCCCGCTCGGCTGGCTCGCGGGCGGCGACAAGCTCGTCATCCGCGGCGGCTACGCCGTCACGCACGACTACGCCTTCACCAACATCGCCTCGAACATCGCCAGCTCCTTCCCGTTCGTCGCGGCGGCCGAGCTGGCGACCTCGCCGCAGGCGGGCGGCCCCGGCGTCCCCGGAGCCTTCGCCGTCCTGCCGACCATCCAGGGCGCCACGGGGCTGAACCCGAACCGCCTGACGCGCACCATCGTCGCCTCGGACTTCCGCTCGCCCTACTACCAGCAGTACAGCCTTGAGATGCAGCGCGAGTTGACGCGCGACACGGTGCTCCGCATCGGCTACGTCGGCACCAAGGGCACGGCGCTCTTCCAGAGCATCGACGGCAACCCGCGCCGCCTCGGCACCGCGACCTGCACCGAGACCGACGCCGACACCTGCCGCACCAACCGCATCGCGGGCGTCTTCCGCCTGCGCGCCAACGCGGCCGCCTCCATCTACCACTCGATGCAGCTCAGCCTGGAGAAGCGCCTCTCGCGCGGCTTCAGCGCCGGCGCGCACTACACCTGGAGCAGCTTCATCGACACCGCCTCCGAGATTTTCAACCCCTCGGGCGCCGAGGTGGCCGTCTCGCAGGACTCGTTCGACCGCAGCACGGAGCGCGCGCGCTCCAGCTTCGACCGCCCGCACCGCTTCACCGGCAACTTCGTCTACGAGCTGCCGTGGTTGCAGGATCAGAACGGCTTCGTCGGCCACGTCCTCGGCGGCTGGCAGATGAACGCGTTCTTCACCTTCCAGGACGGCTCGCCGTTCACGGTGTTGCAGGGCACCGACCCGGCCGGCACGCTCGCCGGCATCTCGGGTCTCGTCGGCAACGCCATCCGCCCGAACCTCAACACGAGCCTGCCGCTCGGCAGCATGTCGGTCGAGGACATCCGCATCGCGGGGGGCGCGGCGGGCGCGGCCACCTTCTTTACGCCCGTCACGGCGGCGCAGCGCGTCGGCAACGCCGGCCGCAACATCCTGCGCACCGACGGCATCAACCGCCTCGACTTCGGTGTGTTGAAGAACACGCGCATCACAGAGGGCCAGCGGCTCCAGATTCGCGCCGACTTCTTCAACTTCACCAACACGCGCGACTTCGGCGTACCCGAGGGGCGCATCAACAACTCGAACTTCCTGAACCAGTGGGGCACGAACGGCGGCAACCGCCGCGTCATCGTCGGCCTCCGCTACGTCTTCTAAACCCGGCGCCCGCCTGACGGCCGGGCCGCCACACGACCGGGGCGGCGGGCGAGGTTGTAAGACTTCGCCCGCCGCCCCTTCTCCTTTACCCCCGACGTTTTTCCGCGGGCCGGAAAGTAGTATGATTGCGGCCCCTCGGAGTCAGCCTGAGCGTTCCCCCGCCGTCCGCCCCGAAGGAGGGTGAGTGATGAGAGTTTTGTCCGCGCTGCTTTTCCTCGCCTGCGCCTTCGCGCCCGCGTTCGCGCAGACACAGCCGCCGCCACAGCCGCAGCCGCCGCAGGCGGCCGCCGCCCCGCCCGACCTCGCCGTCGTCAAGTACAGTTGGAGCAAAGAACGCCTCAACTGGGAGCGCGACCCCTTCGGCGGCCCCAACGAGAACTTCGACCAGATGCGCGTCCGCATGCGCAACGAGAAGCGCATCCTCGACGCCAAGGCCGGCGGCAGCCAGATCGAGCTGAACAGGGTCGAGCGCGAGGCGCGCGCCGACTCCGCCAACATCGAGCGCATCCGCAACCAGCCGCCCGCGCGCTACGGCTTCATGTACAAGCTCACGCTCCAGAACAACGCCGCGCGCGCCGTCAAAGAGATCGATTGGGACTACGTCTTCACCGACGCCGCGACCGGGCAGGAGTTGGGGCGCCACCAGTTCGCCAGCGGCGAGAGGATCGCCCCCGGCAAGAAGCGCGAGTTCTCCTACTTCATCCCCTCGCCGCCCACGCGCACCGTCAGCGCCGACGCGCTCAACCGCAAGGAGCGCGAGGGGCTGTCCGAGCATGTGGTCGTCGTCCGCGTGCTCTACGAGGACGGCACCGTCTGGCAGCGCCCGCAGTGACGCAGGCCACAACAAAGGAGATGAGTGTCGAGGTCACGGAGGTCGTCTACGAAGACGGCTCGGTCTGGAGGCGCTGAGCGCGCCTGCTTGACGCTGCCGGAGACGCGGTGATAGGTTGTCACGCTTCAGGGCGCGCGCACCGAAGGCGCGGCGCAACGTTCTTTCAACTTCAAGTTTCATCGCTGTTCCGGCCCCCGCGGGGGCCGGCCGTCGCAGGTTCAAAGGGAAGTCGGGTGTAAAGCCCGCACGGTTCCCGCCACTGTGTACCGGCGAATTGTTCCGCACCCTCTTCTGCAAGCCAGAGGTCACTCGACCCCGTCGGGGAAGGCCAAACGGGTGCGGCGCGTCCGAGCCGGGAGTCAGGAAACCTTGCCTGCTGTTCAGGTGTTAGGCGTCGGGTGTTAGGTGTCGGTAAAAGCACATGCCTTTACCAACACCTAAGACCCAACACCCAACACTCGCTTTAGACGGAGGCGACCGCTCATGCGCCCCGGGAAAGGGCGAGTGGCGTCGGGCGTGAACCGGGAGTGCAGAGGCGGGCGGCAGTTCGATTCAGTTCGAACGCCGACGGCGGCCGGCTCCGGCGGGTTCATGCGAGTTCATCCGGCAAGCCCTCGGTCTTCCACTCGGAAGACCGAGGGCTTTTCTGTTATCGGGCCGGGGACTCTTCACGCCCCGCGTTAACACTTCAACCACGCTTTCTCTCTCCCGCGGCGCCCGGCCGTCGCTTCCACGCGCCGCGAGAGGAGTTTTCGAGATGAGGAGAGAGATTTTGAACCGCACGTATGTCATCGTCTGCGCGCTGCTGCTCGCGGCCTGCCTGCCCGCGCTCGCGCGAGGCCCACAGCAGGGCGCGACCCTCTCGGGGCGCGTCACAGACCCGCAGGCCGCGGGTCTGCCGGGCGCCGCCGTCACGCTCCACGAGCGCGCGCGCACGCAGGTTAGACTTTCGACCGTGACCGACGCCGCGGGCGCCTACCGCTTCGAGCGCCTCGCGCCGGGCGAGTATCTTTTAGAAGTGGAGGCGCGCGGCTTCGCGCCCGCCGCGGCGCAGGCCGTCACGGTCGCGCGCGACTCGGCGGCGACGCAAGATGTGCGGCTCGAAGTCGCCTCCGTCTCGGCCGAGGTCGTCGTCACGGCGGCCGACACGCCGCAGACCGTGGACGAGGTCTCGAAGGCCGTCACCACCGTCACGAGCCGCGAGATCGAAGAACGCGACGAGGCGACCATCGCCGACGCGCTCGCCACCGTGCCCGGCCTGCGCGTGCAGCAGCTCGGCGGCCCCGGCTCGCTCGTCTCCATCAAGACGCGCGGCCTGCGCAACCAGGACACCTCCGTCCTCATCGACGGCCTGCGCCTGCGCGACCCTTCGGCGCCCGAGGCCGACGCGACGAGCCTTCTCTCCGACCTACAGTTCACGGACGCCGGCCGCATCGAAGTCCTGCGCGGCTCCGGCTCCTCGCTCTACGGCACGAACGCCACGGGCGGGGTCGTCAACGTCGTCACCGACGAGGGCGGCGGCCCTTTCCGCGGGCAACTCTTCGCCGAGGGCGGCGGGCTCGGGTTCGCGCGCGGCCGCGCTCGATTCTCGGGCTCGGCGGGCGGGGCCGAGCGTCTGGTCTGGAGCGCGGGCGTCTCGCACCTCAACGTCTCCGACGGCGTTGACGGCGACGACGCCGCGCGCTCGACCAACGCGCAGGGTCGCGCGCTCTTCCGTCTGACGCCGACCGCGACGCTCTCGGCGCGCGTCTACGCCTCCGACTCCTTCGCGCAGCTCAACGAAGAGCCGCAGGCCGTCGGCACACTGCCCGCGAGCGGCATCGTTGACGCGCGCCCCGTCTCGCGCGACGAACTCCGCCGTTACGAAGCGGGGACTCCTTTAAGTCAACTCAGCCTGAACGACGCGACCTTCCTGCCCGCGGCCAACGACGCCGACTTCTCGCGCTCGGCGCGCTTCTTCTCGGGCGCCGTGACCTTCGCGCAGCGGCCGACGGAGGCGTTCGGGTACTCCGTCACCTACCACGGCCTCTCGACGCACAGGTCGCTCAACGAAGGCCCGGCCGTGCCCGGCTCCCCGGCCGACTTCTTCTTCGAGCCGCAGGGCTCGACTGTCAACGACTTCGACGGCACCGTCCACACCTTGAGCGCGCGCACCGACTTCCGCCTCGGCCGCCACAACCTGATTAACGCCGGCTACGAGTTCGAGCGCGAGACCTTCTTCACGCGTTTCCTCGACGTGACGCCCGCCGGCAACTCCACGGCCGAGGTGGACGAGCGCAGCCACACGTTCTTCATCCAGGATCAACTGCGCTTCCTCGACGACCGCCTCCAACTCTCGGCGGCCTTCCGCGCGCAGACGTTTCGGCTGGGGGCGCCGCGCTTCACGCCCGCGGCGGGCGCGCCCTACGCGGGGCTCTCGTTCGACTCGCCGCCCGTGGCGTACACGGGCGACGGCTCGGTCGCCTACCTCTTCCGCGAGTCGGGCACGAAGCTGCGCGCGCACGTCGGCAACGGCTACCGCAAGCCTTCGCTCTACGAGCGCTTCGGAACCTTCTTCAGCCCCTTCTTCGGCTACAGCGCGCTCGGCGACCCGCGGCTCGCGCCCGAGCGCTCCATCGCCTTCGACGCCGGCATTGACCAGACGTTCGCCTCCAACCGCGCGCGCCTGTCGGCGACCTACTTTTACACGCGCCTGCAAGAGGTCGTCGGCTTCGGCGACACGCCCGCCGACCCCTTCGGGCGCTTCGGCGGCTACATCAACACGGGCGGCGGTCTTTCGCGCGGTGTCGAGCTGAGCGGCGAGTTCGCGCCTTCGCGCCGGCTCGACCTCTTCGCCTCGTACACGCACGCGAACAGCGACCAGCGGCGGCCGGCCGTCGCGGGCGTGCTCCGCGCCTTCGCCACGCCCGAGCACCAGTTCACGCTCGTCGCCAACGCGCGCCTCGGCTCGCGCGTCGCGGTCAACTTCGACCTCGTCGCTTCATCCGACTACCTCGCGCCGATCTTCGACGCGCGCACGTTCACGAACCGCGCCTACCGCTTCGAAGGCATACGCAAAGGCGACCTGACGGCGGGCTACACCTTCCCGCTCTCCGACTCGCGCCGCCTGCGCCTGTTCGGCAAAATCGAGAACGTCTTCGACCACGAATACTACGAGAACGGCTTCCGCACGCCGGGGGTCAACGCACGCGCGGGCGCGTCGTTGAGTTTTTAGGTAAATCGTCGGTTGAGATGGAAGTCAGAACTTTGAACACGGAGACACAGAGACACGGAGACACGGCTCGTTGAGTTATAACCTCAAAGCCGTGTCTCTGTGTCACAGTGTCTCCGTGGCAAACTGTCCCGCGTAACGCGCATGAAGGACGGGAAAGTCCAAGCCTTGCAAACATCGAACGAAAGGCAGCCGCTCGTCGAGGGCGTGGACTTCTACCGCGAAGGCGCGTACGTCGTCTTCACGGCGGCGTATCATCTGCGGCGCGGCCACTGCTGCGAGAGCGGCTGTCGGCACTGTCCGTACGGCGAGACCGTAGAACTTCATGAAGAAGGTCGTGAAAGAGATGCCGAGTAAGTTCGTCGCCCTATTCATCGCGGCATTCCTAGCGCTCCTCTTGGGCGCGGGCTGCGGGAACGCCGGGCCGGTCGTGCCGTCTTCGACGGGTAAGCCCGCGCGCATCATCTCGCTCACGCCGAGCACGACGGAGATACTCTACGGCGTCGGCGCGTTCGACCGCGTGGTAGCCGTCTCGGACTACTGCACCTACCCTTCGGACGTTGCCGGGCTCCCGCGCGTCGGCGGCTGGAACAACCCGAACATGGAGCAGATCGCCTCGCTCCGTCCCGACCTCGTCGTCTTCTCCGACGCGCAGGCGCAGTTCGTCAAAGACAAGGTCGAGGCCGCCGGCATCAAGACGCTCGAAGTCCCCAGCCAGACGCTCGAAGACGCATACAAGTCCATCGAACTGGTCGGCCGCGCGACCGGCGACGAGGAGGCGGCGCGCAGGCTGCTCGAACAGACGCGCGCCAGCGTCGAGACCGTCCGCCTCATGACCGAGCGCCTGCCCAAACGCCGCGTGCTCTGCGTCGTTGACCGCGTGCCGGGGACGCTGCGCGACCTCTACACGGCGGGCGGCGACAGCTTCATCGCGCAGCTCATACGCGTCGCCGGGGGCGAGCCCATCTCGCCGCCCGCGCGCGAGGGCTGGGGCAAGATGCAGAAGGAGGCCGTCGTCGCGCTCGACCCCGACGTGGTTCTCGACCTGATGATGCAGAAGCCGGCCGGCGGCCTCGAAGAGGACACGCTCGCCGTCTGGAAGGAGTTGCCGACGTTGCGCGCCGTCCGCGAGGGGCGCATCTACCCCGTCCGCGACCAGACCGTGCTCCACCCGTCGCAGCTCGTCGGCGACTCCGCGCGCAGGTTCGCCGAACTCATCCACCCCGAGGCGTTCGAGAAGAAGTGATGAGTGACGAGAACGTTTTGATCGAAGGGCGCGGGCTGAGGTTCGCATATGCGAAGGGGCAGCCCGAGGTCGTGCGCGGGGCGACGGTCGCGGTCGAGCGCGGGCGCCTGTCGGCGCTCGTCGGGGCGAACGGGTCGGGCAAGTCAACAATCATCCGTCTGCTCGCGGGGCTGCTCAAACCTTCGGCCGGCGAAGTCCTGCTCGGCGGCGTGCCGCTCGCGCGCGTCGGGGCGAGTGAGCGGGCGCGCCGCGTCGCGTACGTGCCGCAGGGCGTCTCGACCGTCTTCCCCTTCACCGCGCTGGAAGTGGTTTTGACCGGGCGCAGCCCGTACACGACGCGCTTCCGCTTCGAGACCGCAAGCGACCTCGACGTGGCGCGCGCGGCGCTGGCGGCCGTGGACGCCGCGCACCTCGAAGCGCGCCCCGTCACGGAACTCTCGGGCGGCGAGCGCCAACTCGTCGCGCTCGCGCGCGCGCTGGCGCAGGAGCCCGAATGCCTCCTGCTCGACGAGCCCTCGGCGGCGCTCGACCTCAAGCACCGCGCCGGGCTCATCCGACACCTCCGCCGCCTGCGCGACTCGCAGGGCATGACCGCGCTCGTCGTCACGCACGACCTGACGCTCTTAGACCCCGACTTCGACCGCGTCTACGCCATCCGCCTCGGCGAGGTCGCGGCCGAAGGTGCGCCCGCCGACGTGCTCCGCGACGAAGTGCTCGTGGAGGTCTACGGCGACGAGCACGTCCGCGCCCGCCGCGCCTTCGGCCGCACGTTCGTCTGGTCTGAAGTGTGAGGGTTAGAATGAAACAGTACTGCGAGCGGTAGCGAGCGGGTGCGGGAGACGACAGAGAGGCTTCACGGCGTCAGGCCGACCCGCTCGCTACCGCTCGCGGTTCTGTTAGACGGTGCGACATGGAAGGCACGCGCGATTTGTCCTTAAATCAAAAATCAAAGATCGTAAATCAAAAATCCGCAGGGGTGCGTCTGCGGCGCGCGTTGCTCTGGCTGTCGCTGGTGCTCTTCGCCTCGACGCTCCTGGCGCTGTGGGTCGGGTACCAGCGGCTCGACCTCTTCGCCTTGCAGACGGATGAGAGGGCGCGGCTCATCTTCTTCGGTCTACGCTTGCCGCGCGTGTTGATGGCGGGCGTGGTGGGCGCGTCGCTGGGGCTGGTGGGCGCGGCGTTGCAGGCGATGTTCCGCAACCCCCTGGCCGAGCCTTTGACGCTCGGCGTCTCGGGCGGCGGCGCTTTAGGCGCGAGTGTGGCGATTGCCTTCGGGATGGGGGCGCGGGTGGCGGGACTGCCCATCATCTTCGTCGCGGCGTTCGCTGGCGCGTGCCTGAGCGTGGTGGTGGTCTACCGTCTGGCGCGCACGGGCGCGACCGTGTTGCCCGGGGCGCTGCTGCTGGCGGGCGTCGTCGTGAACACGGTGGCGGCGGCCGGCGTCGTCGTCATCCAGTACTTCGCAGACTACTCGCGCGCGCTGCAAATACTGCGCTGGACAATCGGGAGCCTCGACGTGGTCGGCTTCGACCTCATCTGGCGGATGCTCATCTTCCTCGTCCCCGGCTGGGTCGTGCTCCTGCTCCTGGCGCGCGACCTGCACCTGCTCGCCGTGGACGAGGAGACGGCGCAGAGCCTCGGCGTCAACGTGCGGCGCAGCGAGCGGCTCGTCTACATCTCCGCGTCTTTAATCGTCGGCGTGACGGTGGCGGTCGGCGGCACCATCGGCTTCGTCGGGCTCATCGTGCCGCACGCCGTGCGCCTGCTCTTCGGCGAGGACGTGCGCGTGGTCATGCCCTGCTCGTTCGTGCTCGGCGCGGCCTTCCTGATGCTGGCCGACGCGGTCGCGCGCACCGCGCTCGGCGCGGGCGAACTGCCCGTCGGCGCCATCACGGCGCTCGCCGGCGGCCCCGTCTTCCTCTGGCTCTTACGAAGACAACAACGTTACACGGCGATGTGAAAAACTGACGACTGCTCGGGAAACTTTTGCGGCCGAACGCCGATAATTTGTGCAGAAGGCTTAAACTTTGGCGGCAGCGGAGGGGTGGAAGCAATGGGACTCGAAGGAATTGGGGCGGCTCTGAGTCGGGCGCGCGACATCGTCGCCAGCAGTGTCGAGGTCGTTCAGCAGACGGTGCGGAACATCACCGGCGGCGCCACCAACAACACCCCGCAGGCGAGCGCCGACGCCATCGGGCGCGTCACGGCGCAGGTCGTCGCGGGCCAGAACACGCCCATCCCGCAGCAATGGGTCACGAACTCCGGCTCGGGCGACCAAAGCGCCGGCTTCGGCGACGGCGCGACGGGCGGCAACCCGGCCGGCAACGACCCGAACACGGTCGTCGCCGTGCTCACCACGGGTACGGAGGCGCGCATCACGCGCGAGACTGTGCCCGGCGACCTCCCCGGTGACCCCGCGAAGTCGGAGTTCGTCGTCATCGACGCCGGCGCGGGCGACGACCAGATGACCGTCACGCGCGACGCGAAGACCGGCGACGTGGTCGTCAACGTCAACGGCGAGGAGCACCGCTTCACCGGCGCCGACGCGCAGCGCCTCAAGATTCGCGCCGGAGACGGCAACGACCAGATTGACATCGCCTCGAACCTCGCCATTGACTTCGTCGTCGAGGGCGGCGCGGGCGACGACCGCATCACGGCCGGCGCGGGCAACGACCGCATCGAGGGCGGCGCCGGAAATGACACGATCAACGGCGGCGACGGCCGCGACTACATGAACGGCAACGACGGCAACGACACGCTCTCTGGCATGGCCGGAAACGACGTGGTCTACGGCGGCGCGGGCGACGACCGGCTCGAAGGCAACACCGGCGACGACTACCTCGAAGGCAGCCGCGGCAACGACACGCTCGTCGGCCACGACGGCGCCGACATCCTCTCGGGCGGCATCGGCGATGACACCGTCGAAGGCGGCGCGGGCGACGACACCATGTACGCCGGCCAGGGCCGCGACCGTCTGTTCGGCACCTCGGCGGCCGACACCAACCCGGCCGCCTCGACCGACGCCGACATGTTTTACGCGCAGGAGGAGGACGAGGTCACGAAGAACCAGCGCTCGACGCGCATCACGGTCGCCCTCGTCGGCACGCCCGGCAGCCGCGCCGTCCGCATCGAGGGGACGCCCGAGTTCGTCGAGCGCGTCGAGGCCGATTTGGAGATGCTGCGCTCGTCGCCCACCGGCCGGCAGATGCTTGAGGCATTCGACCGCCGCTACGACCAGACGCGCAGCTCGATGGCCGGCTTGCCGCTCGTCGGCGGGCTCTTCAACGACGGCCACACCGTCACCATCCGCGAGCTGCCCGACGAGAACAACGGCTTCGCGCAGACCTCGGAGGCACACAAGTACCTCGACGCCTCGGGCCAACCCACCGGCGGCGACGACTCCGCCATCCGCTACAACCCGCAGTTCCAGAGCGCGCGCTTCAACGCCCCGGTCGTCGTGCTCTATCACGAGATGTCGCACGCCTACAACCACGTCTACGGCCACTCGCAACAGGGCACCTACACGGGCCCCGGCCCCGACGGCCCCGTCACCAACGCCTCGGGCGTCGTCATCCGCCCCGGCGTCAACAACCGCGAGCGCCAGGCCGTCGGCCTCGACAACTCCGGCACGCCCTACGACTTCGACGGCGACCCGAACACCGCGCCGACCACCGCCAACCCGCGCGCGCTCACCGAGAACGGACTGCGCGACGAGTTGCGCCTGCCGCCGAGACAGTCGTACCGCTGAGCGGTAAGAAGGCGCGACGCGGCGATAGTCGCCGCCCGCGTGCAAACAACTTGCTCGCCGCACGCCCCGGCGCCGCCCGCCCGAGAGGGGAAGACGCGCGGGGCGTGCGGCGAAGTTTTTTGTCGGCTGAGTTTTTAGTAGTATGTGGGGCATGAAGATGTTACGGACAGCACGGCGGCCGCTCGTCTCGCTCGCCGTCAGCCTAGCCGCGGCGGCCGTCGCCTGTGCGCCGCAGCCCGTCTCCAACGCCAGTCCGAACAGCAGGGAGGTGAGCGCCGTGAACAAAGACGCGCCGACCGGCGCGGCCGGCACGAACGCCGCGGGCGCAACCCCTTCGGCGCCGCCGCAGACGGACGCCGCCCGAATGCAGGGGGTTGAATTCGCCCCGCGCCTGTCGGTCGTCGAGCGCGGCGGTCAGAAGCGCCTGCGTGTCGAGTACAGTCTGACGAACCGCACGGGCCGCCCGCTGCTGGTCTTCAATCAGGGCGACACGCACAACCCCGGCCCCGACGGCGCGGTCTACGTAGAGCCGCGCGCCGACGGCGTGGTCGAGATCAGCCAGCGCGGCTGGGAGCCGCCCACGGAGCCCAGCCCGGCCGAAGTCGTCTACCCCGGCGCGCTGCTCCTTGAGCCGGGCGCGAGTGCCTCGAAGGAGCTGGAGCTGACGCTCGACTACCTCGTCGCGCGCCGCCCCTACCGGACAATGACGCCCGGCGTCGAGATGCCGCGGCCTGTCCGACGCGCGCGCTTCTGCATCGGCGTCGTCCCGGCCGAGGGCGTCGAGACGCGCCACGAGGGCGAAGGCGCGCGCCGCATCCTCATCCCCGACTACAAGGGTGTCGTCAACCAGCGCCTCCTGTGCAGCCCGGTACTGGAGATCGAATGAGTATCGCGACGAAGCACGGCGACAAGGGCGACACGGGGCTCATCGGCGGGGCGCGCGTGTCGAAGGCCGACCTGCGCGTGGAGGCTTACGGGACGGTGGACGAGTTGGGCGCGGCAATGGGGTTTGCGCGCTCGATCTGCGAGGACGAGGAGGTGCGCGAGCTGACGAAGTCGATTCAGCGCGAACTGTTTACCGTGGCCGGCGCGATTGCGAGCCCCGCGGGCGGCGCGGAGTCCGTGACGACCTACGTCACGCCCGAGATGGTCGAAGCGCTCACCGCGCACGTCACGCGGATAGAAGCGACCGAGGGCATTCTCTCCGACTGGTCTCTGCCCGGCGACCACGCGGCCGCCGCCGCCTATGACGTGGCGCGCACCGTCTGCCGCCGCGCCGAGCGCGCCGTCGTCCGGCTGAGCGAGACCGGCGTCGAAGTCAACCCGAACGTCATCGCCTACCTCAACCGCCTCTCCGACCTGCTCTGGCTCATGGGTCGTCTGCTCGAACTGCGCGCGGGGCTCGACACGCGCCTGCGCGGCGAAGGGCACAAAGGCCCGAGTTGGTCACGCGCGTGGTGAGGGGAAGGGGTGTTGGGTGTTAGGTGTTAGGTGTTGGGTTTGAGAGCCGCGCCCACCAAACCGCAACCTAAAACCCAAAACCTAAAACCCAACACCCAACACCCATCATAACTGCTCCCCGATAAACTTATCCCAACGCGCGCGGCTCATGCGCTCGACCCGGAGGAGCTTGAATTTGAAGCTCGTCCACTCGGGGTTGTCGGGCAGGTCGATCTCCATGTCTTCGATCCAGCCGCGCCTCTTGTTGACCCAGATGAAGCCGCCGCGGTTTTGCAGACCCGCGCCGTCGATGCGGTACTTTCTGACGGGGACGTTGTTGCGCCTCTCGTCGTTCAGGTAGGAGACGGTCACCTCGCCCTTGTACTCGACGAGCGGGCCGTCCGCGCGGAAGGTCGGGTCGGCGACGCCGATGCGGAAACTGCTCTCTGGATTGACGAGGTGCGGGAGGGCGAAATTCAGGCTGCCGAAGTCGAAGTTGTATAGATGAATCGGCACCTGTTTGAAGTCGAAAGTTTCGGCCGCCGGTCTGACGGACGGGAGCGAGACTTGGCCGCGCCGCGCCGCCGCATCGAACGTGAGGGTGCCGAACAGTGTGCGCTCGCCCGTGCCGGGGACGCGCCAGGACTTGAGGCTCTTCGCGGCGAAAAACTTCCAGTCCATCTCCGCGATGACGAGCCCGGCGGGCGGCGACTTCGGGTGGAATTTGAACGACTCCAGCACGTCCCCCGCGGCGACGAACTGCGACACATACTCCGGGCGCGTGCCGTCAACGTTGGTCTTGACGTAGTGCAAGACCGTCCCGACCGTGAAGGCTCTCGCCGCGCGGTAACGAAACCGCGCCGCGTCGTCCTGCCCTTTGCAAACGGGGGCGAGAACGAAGACGACTAACAGGGCTGCTTTAATAATCTTCATCTCAAGCCCCAGAGTTTACACCAACGCCTCAAGTGTAATTAACCATCGCAGACACAGCAATAGCGTGGTGCGGGCGCAGCGAGACGAACCCGCGGGGGCGGACGGGCTCCGCGTCGGCCGGCTCGGCGTGGCAGCGTCGGAGGATGGCGGCGAGTATGACTTGAAGATGTTTGACGGCGACGTTGCCGGCGGGTCAGCGGCGCGCGCCCGCGCGTCTCGGGCGAGACACTCGAGCCTTCGACTACGGCCGCGCGCGCGACCCACGCGGCCGTCTCGTCCTGCCGCGCGAGCGCGTCGCGGAAGCGTTGTACGGCGTCGTCGAGATACGGGAGGAGATTCCTTCATCCTCACCCGATGATTGACATCACGACCTCGCGCTCGCGCGGGCCGTCGAACTCGCAGAGGAAGATGCCCTGCCAGCCGCCGAGGAGCAGTTCGCCGTCGGCGAAGGGGATGGTGACGCTCGGGCCGACGAGCGAGGCTTTGATGTGCGCGTCGGAGTTCTCCTCGCCGTGCTGGAAGTCCATGCCGTGCTGCGGGATGAGCGTGCGCAGGGCGTGGAGCATGTCGCGCGGCACGTCGGGGTCGGCGTTCTCGTTGACCGTTACCCCGGCGGTCGTGTGGCGCACGTAGAGCACGCACGCGCCCTCGCGCGTGCCCGACTCGCGCAAGACCCTTCTCACCTCGCCGGTGAACTCGACCAACTCCTCGCGCTCGCGCGAGCGCACCCTCAATCTGTGCGTGGACATGGGAACGCATTTTACATCCAGTCGAGCCCGCCAAAACAGTTAACCACGGAGACGAAGAGGCACGGAGTCTCTGATTTGAAATTTCAAATCAGAGACTCCGTGCCTCTTCGCTTAACTCTTACTTCGTCGGCCGGCCTTACTTCTGGAGGATGAAGTTGTAGGAGACGGTGCCGGAGACCCTGACCGGCTTGCCGTCCACGACCGTCGGCCGGAACTTCGCCTCGCGCGCGGCGGCCACGGCCGCCTGTTGCAGCAGCGGATGACCCGAGACGGCCGAGGCCGCGACGACGTTGCCGTCCTCGTCCACCGTGACCTTCACTCTGACCACGCCTTCCGCGCCCGCCGCCCTCGCTATCGCCGGGTACGCCGGATTCGGCGCGGAGAGCTTCTGGTCGTCGAACCCGCCGGCACTGGCGGTGCCGCCCACGCTGACACCGCCGCCCGCGCCGCCGCCCACGCCGCTGCCTGCCCCGGCCCCGACGCCCTCGCCGCGACCCGAAGCGACCGCGCCACCCACACCCGTCCCCGTCACGCCGGCACGCGGCCCGGGGTCAGGCGCGTCCGGCGCGTTAGGCGCGTTGGGCGCGTTAGGCACATTGAGAGCGTTGGGAGCGTTCGGCGCGTTGGGTGGGTGCGGCGGACGTGCGCGCCCGCCCCAGTGCGTGCCGTCTGAGAAGCTGACCCAGATGACACTGACCTTCACGTCGGCCGTGGTGCCCGGGATGATGACGTTGCGGCGGCGCCAGTCGGAGCGTATGGTCTGCGTCTCGCCGGGCTTCAAAGCCACCGCGTAGCCCGCGATGACGTTCATGCTACCGCCCGTCGTGAACCCTATGCCGACCTCGCGCACGACCTTGCCCGACACGTTCGACACGGTGACCGTCGGCAGCGTGATGAAGTGCGGCGACTCCTCTTCGCCGGAAGTGCCGGTGCCCTCGTCGTCCGCGCGGCGCAACTGCTCGCGCGTGACCATCCGCATCTTCGCCTCCGTGATCGTGACGGGCGCGCCCGACGCCTGCTCCGTGTAGACGACCGCCTCGGCCGCCTGCTCGATCTCACTGACCGCAGGGCCCTGCCCTTCACCGCGACGCTCGACGACGGTGACGGCACGACCGCGCCCCTGCTGCGGCTCGCCGTCGCCGACCGCTTCGAGCATGCGTGCCGCGACCGCTGCGTCCCCGCCGCCGAACAGCCCCGCGCACACGGTCAGCAGCAGCGCCGCCGCCGCCAGCCCCGCCGCCAGCGCCCTATGCCACGCGCGCGCACGCGCCGCCCCACTCTCCCCGCGCATAATCATCTCGATCCTCCTTCGAAGGTTTGAGCCCGAGGCCGCGCCCGACACGCCGGCCACGCGCCAGCCCGTGCAGAAGCGTACGACCTTCAGGATGCCCGCCGCGTACGCTCCGGCCGCGCCGCCCGCTTCGAGCACGCGCTCGTCGCACGCGCCCTCGCGCTCCGCGAGCAGGCGGCGCCCGACCAGCCACACCGCCGGATTGAACCAGAAGACGCATTCGAGCGCCGTCTGGAAGTTGCCCCACAAGTTGTCGCGCCGCTCGACGTGCGCCAGTTCGTGCAGCAGCACCGTCTCCAACTCCTCTTCGTCCAACTGCGCCGCCACGCGGCGGGGCAGCACCAGCACCGGCCGCCGCGTGCGCCACACGCCCGGCTCCGTCCCCTCGTCCGAGAGCACGAGCAGCACCTCGCTCTTTAACCCGAGCCGCCCGCGCGCCCGCCCCAGCGCCTCGAACTCGCGCCCCGACCAAGCCTCCACGCCCCCGCGCACCGAGCGCACGAACTCGCGCCTGCGCACCATCCAGACCGCGAAGAGAAGCCCCGCGCCCAACGCCCACACGAGCGTCAGCGCGCAGAAGATTTCCGAGTGACCCCACGCGCCCGGGGCGGAGGCGACGAGGCCGGCGGCCTCCGTCTGAATCCGGACGGGCTCGGCGAGCCTTAAGACGAACGGCGCATCCGCGCCCGCGGGCGTGGACAAACGCGCACGCAGGTCTGTCACTTCGCCGAGGAAGGTGAAGAGAGCCGCGGGCACCGCGAACTTCAACGCCGCGGCGAGCCACAGTGCGAAGCGCACGCGCGCGGGTGCGCCGCGCCGCAACAAGAGCGTCGCGCCGAACACGAGCGCCGCAAACAACGTCGCCTGCCACATGTGGTTGGCGAGCGCCGGCCACAGCCACGCGGACGCGCGCGCGAAAATTTCGTGTAGAGCGTTCAACGCCTTCGCCCCCTCTCCCGCGCGCCCGCGCGCGTCCCGCCCGTCCCCTTCGCGGTCGCCCCCGACCGGCTCTCGCCGGCGGCCTTCTCATCCGCCGCCCCGCGCTCGGCCTCAAGCCGTTCCGACAACTCCTCCGCCTCGCGCAGGTCTTCGAGCGTGAGGTGGCCGCCCTCGACGAGCTGCGCCATCAGCGTGCGCGGCGAGCCGCCGAAGAAGCCGAGCAGGTCGTCGAACAGCCGCCGCACGGTCGCGCGCCGCGTGACGACGGGCTCGAAGACGTGCGCGTTGCCGACCTTCTTCACGCGCCGCAGCGCGCCCTTCTCTTCGAGCCGATAGACGATGGTCTGCACGGTCGTGTAGGCCGGCCGCTTCCCCTCGGGCAGCCGCTCCTGCACCTCACGCACGGACGCGCTCCCCAGCTCCCACAGCGCGGCCATCACCTCCAGCTCGAACTTCGTCAGCCTCACCTCCGACTCTTTCGCCACTCGCGCGCCTCCTCTTCCTCAGAAACTACAACCGAGGTTGAATCTACTACAATTGAGGTGCAAATTACTACGTTTGTCGTAGATGCGTCAAGAGGAATTTTTCGCGGGCTCCGGCCCGAGGGATTTCAACTTATAGCGGTTTGCAGTTGAGGGCGAGCGTTGAGAGGCGGGCTCAGCCCGCCTCTCAACGGTTTGACCAATAATAGTCCCAGTCAAATCCAAGTCGCTGTAAGCGGGCGGGTCGAGGCGCGAGAGGAAGGCGAGCCAGGGGCGCACGACCGTGACGAAATGGGGCCACGTCCCCGGCGCGGCCGAAGGGTCGGGGTAGGTGCTCACGTCCTCCGAGGCACCGAGAGGTCGCGCATGTCGCCGCGCACGGTCTCGACGTGCGTGCCGTAGTGTGCGGCGGCCAAGCGGTCGCGTTCGAGCTGTTCGGGCGAGAGGTCGAAGACGGTGACGGCGGCGCCCAGGAGCGCGAAGCACGCGGACTCGCGCCCGCCGCCGCCCGCGAGACAGAGCACACGGCGGCCTTCTAACTCGCCCAGCCAGCCGTTGGGGTCGAGCCGTTCGCGCGCGCCTTCGCAGCGTCGAGGTCGAGCATCGGGCGCGTGTAGAGCGCCCCGCCCGCGGCCAGCGCACGCCAGCGCCCGACGTTGTACTCGGCCACGTCGTCCATGAGAGTGTTGCTGTCTGCCGCTCAAGCGGCGGGCTGGTCGAAAGCCTTCAACACCTCGTCGGCGTGCTCGTCCACCTTGACCTTATCGAAGACCTTGGCGATGCGCCCCTCCTCGTCAACGAGGAAGGTCTTGCGCGTGACGCCCATGTAGGTGCGCCCCATGTACTGCTTCTCGCCGTAGACTTCGTAGAGGTCGGCCACGCTGTGGTCTGTGTCGGCGAGGAGCGTGAAGGGGAGCTGGTACTTCTCCGCGAACTTGCGGTGCGACTCCTCGTCGTCGGTCGAGACGCCGAGCACTTCGATGCCGCGCCGTTTGAACTCCGCGAACCCGTCGCGGAAGCTACAAGCCTCCTTCGTGCAGCCGGGCGTGTCGTCTTTCGGGTAGAAGTAGAGCACGACCTTGCGGCCGCGCAGGTCTGAGAGCTTGACGGCGTTGCCTTCCGCGTCGCGCGTCTCGAAGTCGGGCGCGGCGTCGCCTTCTTTAATCATCGGTCGAAGTCCTCCGTGGATGAATTTGGACGTGAGTATATCAGGCGGGGTGGCCGTTGCGCTGGAACTTGCGGAAGGGTTCGGGGAGGAAGTTGGTCATGTGGAAGTGCGCGGTGCGGCCGTCGGCGAAGGTCTGGTAGAGGTTGAACTCGGGAAGTTGCAGGCAGGTGAGCGCGCAGGTCGGGTCGTATCCGGTGTCGATGCCGATGGCGCTGTGCGAGACGTAGATGCCGTGGCGGCCGAGTCGCCCGAGCAGCGGAAGCAGAGGCGTCGGCGTGTGGCCGAAGACGCAGGGCTTGCCGTAGTAGTGCTTGTAGAAGTCGGGATCGCGCGACCAGAGGAGGTGGCGCGCGTCGGTCTCCAGAGGGTGCTTCTCGCCGTCGAGGCCGGCGTGGACGTAGAGCGCATGCTCGTCCTCATGGAAGAGCGGCATCGCGCGGAAGAAGTCGAGGTGTTCGGCGGGCAGCGAGTCGCAGAGGCGGCGCTGCGCCTCCTCCCACCACGAGCGCAGCTCCTCGGTCAGCTTGTAGCCCGTGTACTGCCCGAAGGTGTGCTGGCCGCCGACGGCCGGGTGGAGCCAGAGCGGCGCGCCGTCGTCGAGGAAGTCCAGGAGCATCTGCTCGTGGTTGCCGCGCAAAGTTATGACGGAGCCCGCGGGCGACGAGCGCTGCATCTCGACCACGTCGGCGACGGTGCCGGTGATGTCCTCGCCGCGGTCGATGAGGTCGCCGAGCAGGACGAGCGTGTCCCGTCCCGCCTCGCGCGGGAGCAGAGAGAGCAGTTGACCGAGCTGTTTGCGGCGACCGTGTATGTCGCCGACGACGAAGGTGCTCACGGGCATCCTCCGCAGAAGGAAAGGGAAAAGAGAAGGGAGAGTAGATAGTAGCCAGTAGTCAGTAGTCAGTAGAAAACCACCGTCATCGAATCGTCAGGGTGTCAGCGTTAACGTCAGCAAGGCGGAGCCTTACCGGCTACTGACTACTGGCTACCGTCTACTCTCCGTTCTCATGGCTGTCGGGCTTCGTTGACGCGTTCTTCGGGCTCGACGATGCGGCTCATCAACTCGGCGAAGCGCGGGTCTTCGCGCAGGTTCTCCCAGTGCGGGTCGGACTCGAACCAGCGCCGGTTCTCGTTGCCGACCTCGATGGCGCGGCCGAGCCATTCGAAGGCTGGGTCGGCGTCGCCGAGCATGGCGTAGGCGCTGGCGACCCAGTAGGCCACGTCGAAGTTGGCGCGCGCGACGTTGAGGGCGCCCTCGGTCAACTCGGCGCGGGCGCGTTCGAGGTCGCCCCACTGGATGAGGAACTGCGCGTAGAGCGGGCGGACGCCATCCATGTCGGGGTTGCGGCGCAAGACCTCGGTCATCGTCCGCATCGCGCCTTCGAGGTCGCCGCGGTAGGCGCAGATGATGGCCTTGAACGACTTGACGAACGGGTGGCTGGGCTCCATCTGCGCGCCGAGGTTGAGTTCCGCTTCCGCGTCGTCGTGGCGGTGCTGGTAGAGGAAGACGCGCGCGCGGTTGTAGCTGACGACGACGCGCTCGGCCGGGTTGATCTTGAGCATGCGGCCATAGGCGTCGAGCGCGTCCTGGTAGCGCCCGTCGAGGCGGGAGACGGTCGCGTAGGCGAACTGCGCGCCCACGTCCGTGGGGCACTCGCGCACGAGCTGCACAGACAACTCGCGCGCGCGCGCCTTGTTGCCCCGCCCCATCTCGACGAAGACCATGTGCAGCCGCGCCTCGACGAGCCCGGGCTTGAGCGCGAGCGCGCGCTCCAGTGCTTCGGCGGCGCGCCCGTAGTCCTCGGTGCCGCCGATGACCTTGATGACGCGGTTGGCGTAAGCGCCGCCGAGCGCGGCCCACGCGAGCGCGAAGTTGGGGTCTAGCGCGACGGCGCGCTTGAAGTTGAGGACGGCCTCCTCGGAGTCCACGCGCGCGAGCGTATGGTAGATGAATCGGCCGGAGGCGTCGCGCCCCTTCAAGTACTCCTCGTAGGCTTCGGGGTGGGTGGAGCTTCCGCCCTCGCCGGCCTCGGTCAGGCTGATGTCGCGCGGCTGCGCCTGAAGCTGCGCGGCCTCGATCCTTCGCATGAGCGCGACGAAGCGCGGGTCTTCGCGGAACGCCTCCCAGTTGGGGTCGGACTCGAACCACGTGCGGTTCTCGTTGCCAAGGTCGATGGCGCGGTCGAGCCAGTGGAGCGCCTCGTCGCGCTCGCCGAGCATGGCGTACGCGGTGGCGAGCCAGTAGGCGACGTCGTGGTCGGCGTCCGCCGCATCGCGCACGCGCTCGGTCAACTGCCCGCGGGCGTCGTCGAGCTCGCCCTGCTTGATGAGTTGCTGCGCGAGGAGCGGCCGGATGCCGTCCATCGTCGGGTGCTCGTCGAGGACTTCGCGCAGGATGCGCACGGCCTCGGCCCGGTCGCCGCTGCGGCCGAGGATGACCGCCTGGAAGGTTCGTATCAGCGGGTGGTGCGGCTCGACACGCGCGCCCTGTTCGAGTTCGAGCAGCGCGTCGTCGTGGCGATGCTGGTACATGAAGACGCGCGCGCGGTTGTAGCTGGCGACGACGCGCGCCGCCGGGTCGAGGCGCGCGAGTTTGCCGAAGGCGCGCAGGGCGCGGTCGTACTCGCCGTCGAGGCGGTGGAGCGCGCCCTTGACGAAGTAGACGGCGGGCTCGTTCGGTGCCTGCTTGGCCAGTCGCGCGACCTCGGCGCGCGCCTTCCGCTTCTCGCCGCGCGAGAGGTAGATGAAGACCATCAGGATGCGCGCCTCGACCAGATTCGGGTCGAGGTCGAGCGCGCGGCTGAAGGCGTTCTCGGCCAGCTCGTAGTCTTCGGCCCCGCCCAGACCTTTCAAGACCTTGTTGGCGAAGCACGCGCCGAGCCCGCTGTGCGCGAGCGCAAAGGTCGGGTCGAGGCGGACGGCGTGCTGGAAGTGAGCGACGGCCTCGTCGCAGTCTTCGGGGTCGAGCGTGTGGAAGAGGAACTTGGCGAAGGCGGCGCGGCCTCTTAAATATTCTTCGTAGGCCGGGGCGGACTGCGTGGCGGGCGCGGCCGGGGCCGACTGCGAGAGGTGCGGCTCGACCTTGAGCCCCTCGCTGATGCGGTGCGCGATCATGTCCTGGAGCGCGATGAGGTCTTCGGCCGTGGCGTCGATGCGGTCGCTCCAGAGCATGTCGCCGGTGACGACATCGACGAGCTGCGCGTTGACCCTCAGCGTGCCGCCCGCGCGCAGGAAGTTGGCCGAGAGCACTGCGCTCACGTTCAGCTCCTTCCCGACCTCGCGCGGGTCAACGTCCTTGCCCTGGTACTTCACGATCATCGAAGAGGGGCGGACGATGAGCGAGCGGTTGCGCGCGAGTTCGGTGATGACCGCGTCGGCGAGCGAGAACTCGTAGAAGCCGACCTCGGGGTCGGAGGCCAGGTTGCGGAAGGGGAGGATGGCGATTGACTTCTCAAGCTCGAACTGGCTGATGTGCTGTTGCTGCGGGGCGTTGGACGCGGGGATGCTCGACTGTGACGCGCCGCCGCTGCGGCGGCCGGGCGGGAGCGATGTGGCCTGCTTCTCAGAGCCGGTCAGCCCGCGCCACCAACGGCGCAGACTCCCGCCGAGGCCGGCGCCGGTGCCGGGCTCGTGGCGCGGCGGCCGGGCGAAGGGGACGACCTCCGAGGGCACGCCGCTCGCCTGCGGGTCGAGGTCGCCGCGCGCCGAGGCGATCTCGCGCATCGCGGCGCGCAGGTCGTCGCGCAGCTCGGAGGCGAGCGGGTAGCGCTCCTCGGGTCGCTTGGCGAGCGAACGGTCGAGGATGTGCTGGATGCTCGGGGGCGGGTCGTCCTTACGCACCTCCTCGATGGGCTCGGGCGTGTCGTGCAGGACGGCGTAGCGCACCTCGACGGTCGTCTGCCCCTTGAAGGGCCAGATGCCGGCGAGCATCTCGTAGAGGAGGACGCCGGTCGAGAAGATGTCAGCGCGGTGGTCAACCTTCTTGCCCGCGGCCTGCTCGGGCGCGGCGTAGGTCGCCGTCCCGTAGGGGACGCCGAGTTCCGTGAGGTGAACGTCCGACCCCTTCTTGTTCTCGTCGAGCAGCTTGGCGAGTCCGAAGTCTAAAACTTTGGCGAGGCCGGAGCTGGTGACCATCACGTTGCCGGCCTTGATGTCGCGGTGGATGATGCCCTTGGAGTGCGCGGCGGTGAGCGCGTCGGCAACCTGGTAGGCGATGGAGAGCGCGGTCTCCAGAGAGAGCGGCCGCCCGTTCACCAACTGGCGGACGTTCTTGCCCTCGATGTGCTGCATCGCGATGAAGTGCAGCCCCTCGGCCTCGTGCAGCCCGTAGATGGTGCAGATGTTCGGGTGGTCGAGGGAGGAGGCGAGCTGTGCCTCGCGCTCGAAGCGCTTGAGGTTGACCTCGCGCGCGGTCAGCTCCGGCGAAAGGATTTTGATGACGACCGTGCGGCCGAGACGTTCGTCAACGGCCTTGTAGACCGTCCCCTGCCCGCCCGCGCCGAGCTTCTCCGTGATGCGGTAATTGAGGAGCGTCTTGCCAACCATTGAAGGTTAGGATTTTTGATGTTGGATTTTTGGTCTGCGAATGGGTCGCATCGAAACACCGAGGCCGTGCGGGCGATTGTAGACCCGCGACGGCCTCAAATCAAAAATCTAAACTCAAAAATCAAAAATTCTTTTCCCGGCGCACGGCCGGGGCTAGTCGTGCACCGTTCAACCGCGCGGCGGGTCGCCGAAGCCCGATTGAATGTAGTTGCCGTCCTCGACGATGCAGGGCACGGTCGGGTCGCCGCCCGAGTAGGCGAACATCTCGGCGCGGCGCGCGCGGTCGTTCTGCGCGTCGTACTCCGCCCACTCCACGCCCCGCGCCTTGTAGTAGTCCCGCGCCTGCTGGCAGTACGGGCACCCCGGCTTGATGTACATCACGAGTCCCACGTCTCTTCCAATCCTCCTTATGGCCTTTGCCGCAAGTGTAGCACGCCGGCCGCCGTTGCGAAGCATCAATCGCCGCCCGCGTCCGTGGTATCATGCGCGGCGGCTCTTGGCAGCACCCGACTCCGAACGAAGGAGAAGACCCCATGAAAAAATTTGCCGCGGCATTTCTCGTCCTGCTGCTTGCGACCGCCCCCGCGTGGGGCAAGACCATCAACGTCCGCTTCCCGAAGGGGCGCACGACCGTCATCCTCAAGGGACGCACGACGGGCGGCCCGAGCGAGAGTGGCGGAATGGACCCCATCACCTACCGCCTCCGCGCGCGCGCGGGGCAGACGCTGACGCTCCACCTTACCTCGGCGAAGAAGAACGCCGTCTTCGGCGTCTGGGCGCCGGGCATGAACCCGGTAGACGTTGGACAGAACCCGACCGACTGGTCTGGGGCGCTCCCCAAGACCGGCGCCTACGAGATCAGCGTCTGGCCCGAGGACGAGGCGACCGACACGACCTTCACGCTCGAAGTCACCATCCGCGACACGCCCTGAAGAAAGAATTAAACCCGCGGGGACGACCGCCTCGTCCCCTCCAACATTCTCTCGAAGCGAAAGAGGTGTTGTGATGAAAGCTCTCGCCGCGTTCGCGTTCTGCCTCGCGCTGCTGGCCGGCTCCGCTCCGCTGCGGGCGGAATCGCGTCAGGCGACGGCACCCGAGATCGAGATCGTCCGAACGTACTGGGCCGTGGCCGGGCCGCCCACGGATCCCTGTCCCGACTGCTCCTCCGGCCTGCAAGCGAACTGGGACTACCGGTGGCGCAACCGGCCGGTCAAATACGTCGCCATGGCGGAACTGCGCAACCGCGGCAGGCAGGCCATCAAGTCGGTGGACGTGGACTTCGTCTTCACCGACCCCGCGACGGGCGTCGAGTTCCTGAGGTATCGCGTCCACTCCGACCGGCGCATCGGCCCCGGCAAGCGGGTGGAGTTTCGCCGCTCCGTCCGCGACGCGAAGAAGGAGCGAGGTTACACCCCGGCGCTCCCCGACGACGCGACGCTCGAACGCACCTCCAACACCACGCCCCGGCTGGAGGTCGCGCGCGTGGAGTACGCGGACGGCTCGGTCTGGAGCCGTCCTTAAAGCCCCCGAGGGAAAGACGCATGGCCAAGTTCTACACGCGGCTCGACGAGCAGCTCCGGAGCTTCATCGGCGAGCAGAAGATGTTCTTCACGGCGACGGCGCCCGAGGAGGGCCGCATCAACCTCTCGCCGAAGGGCATGGACACGTTCCGCTGCTTCGACGAGGGCCGCCGGGTCGCCTACCTCGATTTGACCGGGAGCGGCAACGAGACGGCCGCGCACCTCGCCGAGAACGGGCGGATGACGGTCATGCTCTGTAGCTTCACGGAGCAGCCGCTCATCCTCCGCATCTACGGCCGCGGCCGCGTCGTGCGCCCCGGCGACGATGAGTGGTCGGAGTTGCGACCGCACTTCCCTCTACTTCCCGGCGAGCGACAGATCGTCGTGCTCGAAGTCGAGTCGGTGCAGACCTCCTGCGGCTTCGCCGTCCCCGTCTACGAGCTGAAGCGGGAGCGCCAACGGCTCGCCGAGTGGACTTTAAGTAAGGGCGAGGACGGCATGCGCGACTACCGGCGCGAGAAGAACCAGGTCAGCATCGACGGCCTGCCCGTGTACCCGGAAAGCAGTAGTCAGTAGTCAGTAGACGGTAGTCAGTAGCGCTCTGCGCTGCGAGCGTTGACGATGAGAACCGCACGGTTCGAGCGACGATTGCCCTGCTACTGACTACTGTCTGCTGTCTACTGACTACTGACTACTATGAGGAGACTTTAATGACGACTCACGCGAGCGGCACGTTCGAGGTGAAGTTGAGCCCGCAGGTGGACGGCGAGGCGGGCGGCGCGAGCGTCGGCCGGATGCTGATTGACAAGCGCTTCGCGGGCGACCTCGTGGCGACGAGCAGGGGGCAGATGCTCGCCGTGCGCGCGGCCGTGGAGGGCTCGGCCGGCTACGTTGCGATGGAGTTGGTGACGGGCGCGCTCCACGGCCGCGCGGGCACCTTCGTCCTACAGCACAGCGGCACGATGGAGCGCGGCGCGCAAAGGCTCTCCGTCACGGTCGTCCCCGACTCCGCGACGGGCGAGCTCGAAGGGCTCGAAGGGCGCATGGGGCTCGTCGTCGCCGAAGGCCGCCACTCCTACAACTTCGACTACACGCTCGCCGCGCGTCCCGATGCGCGGTGAGGTGCGGAAAGCTCGATGCCCGGCAAAGTGCTTCTCATCCTCCTGCTGCTCCTCCCCGCCGCCGCGCAGGCGCGGCAGGGCGCGGCGACTTCGGCACCGCCGGGCGGCGGCGTGACGGGCGTGCTGAAGCGGCACGCGCAATTCCCTTCGCGCTTCGTCGCCGCGCGCAACGTGGACGTGTGGCTGCCGCCCGGCTACGCGCGCGCGAGGCGGAAACGCTACCCCGTCGTCTACATGCACGACGGCCAGAACCTCTTCGACCCGAAGACCTCCTACGCGGGCGTGGACTGGGGCGTGGACGAGGCGCTGACGCGCCTCATCGAGCAGGGCGTCGTCCGCGAGGCCATCGTCGTCGGCGTCTGGAACACGCCGAAGCGTGTGGCCGAGTACATGCCGCGCAAGGCTTTGCGGTCTGCGAACACGCGCGACCTCAAAGGCGTGCCGCACCAGAGCGGGGACGAGATCGTCTCCGACGAATACCTTAAATTCCTTGTCCGCGAGCTGAAGCCCTTCATCGATTCGCGCTACCGGACGCTGCGCGACCGCGCGCACACCTTCGTCATGGGGTCGAGCATGGGCGGGCTCATCTCGGCCTACGCGCTCGCCGAGTACCCGCGAGTCTTCGGCGGCGCGGGCTGCGTCTCAACACACTGGCCCGCGGGCGACGGCGCGGTCATCGAATACTTGGCCGCGCACCTCCCCGACCCGCGCACGCACAAGCTCTACTTCGACCACGGCACCGAGATGCTCGACGCCGAGTACAGACCCTTCCAGGAGCGCATGGACAAGCTGATGCGCCTCGCGGGTTACGCCGAGGGCGACAACTGGGTGACGCGCGTCTTCGAGGGCGAGGAGCACTCGGAGCGCTCCTGGCGCAAGCGCGTCGACATCCCGCTCGTCTTCTTCCTGCACAAGTGAGGCGTTGATGGAACAGGCAGACGAGACAGCGTTCGACCCCGACCTCTTCGCCCCCTACGAGCGGCTGGTCGAGATAGAAGTCCTCGGCCGACGGCTCTCGGTGCCCGAGCGCAACCGACTGCTCCGCTGCTTCCAGTACCTCTCCATCGAGACCATCTCCTACGGCGACTTCTGCTGGAACGGCGACTGTACCAACTGCCAGTTCTGGTATCACGAAGAGGGACAGACCGAGGCGCAGGACAAGACCGCCCTCGCCTGCCGCTTCGACGTGCGCGAGCAGCTCGTCGTCACGCGCCTCAGCCCGCACATCGTCATCAAGGACGTGAACAAATGAAGTAGACAGTAGTCAGTAGTCAGTAGTCAGTAGAAGTCATCCCTAAACCTCGAAATGCCCGTAAAATCAGGGCGAAATTGAGGGTTTAGGGATAGCTTCTAGTCAGTAGTCAGTAGAGAGCCCCGGAGGGGCGGGATGTTTATAGCTCATGCTGATTATTAATCCGCCAAGCTCCGGAGGAGCGGCATGTGTATGTCGCCCCTGACGGGGCTCGGGGTTGATGGAAACGTCGGGGCTATAGACATGAAGCCCCTCCGGGGCTCCCCGGATGCCTCAACGGCCTGCAACTGCCTCCTGCGTACTGTCTGAAAGGAGTCCCATGAGATTCGAGTTCTACCAAGAGGGTCTGGCGGGCGCGCCGCTGCTGTCGGTGGACGGGACGGTCGAGGGCGCGCTGCACCTGTCGCACTGGGAGGGGAACAAGACGCCCGAGGAGTTGAGGGCCGACACCTCGACGGAGATCGCTCTGAACTTCGCGGTGTGGCCTCGGCGCGAAGAGTGGGCGCGCGGGGTCGAGGTCGTCACCAACAACCACTTCGACGCCGACGGCGTGCTCTCGGTCTGGGCGGTCTTGAACGGCGAGCGCGCACTGGGCTTGAGGGACGAGCTGGTGTCGGCGGCCGAGGCGGGCGACTTCTCGGAGTTCCCCGGCGAGGACGCGGTGCGCGTGTCCATCCTGCTTCAGGGCGGAGACAACCCTTTCGTGCCGGGCGTCAACTCGCCGCTCGTCGAACACCTCGCGGGCGGCGAGCGGGTTGACGAGCGGCGCGCTTACGAACTCGTCCTGCCGGAGATCGAGAGGGTGCTCGCGCGCACGGGCGAGTAC
Organism: Pyrinomonadaceae bacterium; assembly: GCA_040510435.1. Classification (GTDB taxonomy): domain Bacteria; phylum Acidobacteriota; class Blastocatellia; order Pyrinomonadales; family Pyrinomonadaceae; genus QHXN01. The sequence goes on from JBEVJD010000264.1 coordinate 28,043, forward strand.
GAGCCGCTGTGGCGCGAGGGCTGGGCGCAGATCGAGCGCACGTTGGAGAGCTTCGCGCGGGGCGCCTCGCGCGTCGCCGAGGACGCCGAGTCGAAGCTCTCGGTCGTCACGCTCGCGCCCGACTTCTACGACGGAGGATACGACCCCGCGCGCCACGCCGCGCCCTACACGGCCGTCGCGCACAACGCCCGCGGCGAAGTCTTCCTCGTCGCGACGCCGCACGCCGACGGCTGGGCCTACCGCATTGACTACCCCTACTACTCGTGGGCCGAAACACACACGCGCCCGCGCGTCGCGCGCCGCGACCTGTCGGGGCTCGTCGGCCGGCTGAACGTGCTCGAACGCGGGCGCGGCGTGTGGAAAGCCGACCGGAGCGAGTTGACCTCGGCCGTCAAATTCCTCGACGAAGCGGGCGTGCCGGCCGCCTCGCGCCTCGAACCCGACGAGGTGGCCGCGGAGCTTCGCGGGGTGCTGAAGGGGCAGGCCGTGTCAACGGCCACTTAGCGCACATGCACGACGTTATCATCATCGGCGCGGGGCCGGCGGGACTCTCTGCGGCGCTGTGGTGCGACGAGCTGGGGTTGGACACGCTCGTCATCGAAAGCGCTGCGGAAGTCGGCGGGCAGTTGCTGCGCGTCTACAACCCGGTCGAGAACTATCTCGGCGTGAGCGCCGCGAACGGGCGCGAGCTGCGCGACCTGTTCGCAGCGCAGGTCGCGGACAAGGAGTTCGACCTGTGGACGGAGGCCGAGATCGAGAGCGTTGACCTCAAAGCAAAAAGGGTTCGACTGAGAAGCGGCGAGGATTTACAGAGCATCGCCCTCGTCATCGCGACGGGCGTGCGGCGCAGGCGTCTGGGCATAGACGGCGAGACGGAGTTCGCGGGGCGCGGCGTGTTGGAGTCGGGCCGACTCGAACGCGAGAGTGTAGCGGGCGAGGACGTGCTCGTCGTCGGCGGCGGCGACGCCGCGGCCGAGAACGCGCTGCTGCTCGCCGAAACGAGCGCGACCGTCACGCTCGTCCACCGCGGCAGACACTTGAGAGCGCGCGCGGAGTTCGCCGAACGGATAAAGAGCGACCACCGCATCACGGTCTTCACGGAGACAACGCTTGAAAGGATACTCGGCGGCGAGCGCGTCGAGTCGGTGGAGATGCTGCGCGCGGGCGCGCTCAAGCCGATGCGGATGGCCGTGCGCGGGGTGATTGTGCGCGTCGGGGTCGAGCCGAACACGGAGTTGTTCGGCGGGCAGTTGCACACGGACGAACGCGGCTACGTCGTCGTCACCGGCGAGCAGGAGACGAGCGCCGAGATGGTCTTCGCGGTCGGCGACGTGTCGAACCCACTCGCGCCCACCGTCAGCGGCGCGGCCGGCGCGGGCGCGACCGCCGCCAAAGTCATCGCCTCGCGCCTCTCCGGCTCAAGAACTTAAACCGCCGCAGACACGGAGACACAGCTTTAAGACGATGTGCTCCAAGCTGTGTCTCCGTGTCTGCGGCGGTTAAGAGCTTTAATTCTTACGTGGCGTTCTTCCTGCGGCTGCGGCGGGGCTTCGAGTTGCCGGAGGACGCCGACTTCCCCGGAGCCTTCTGCGCGCGCGGCATGTGCGCGGCGGCCGCGTCCGTGACGACGCAGAGGCCGCTGATGCGGTCGCCGCGCAGGCGCGCCACCGCGGCCGCGGCCTCCTCGTAGCTGAGCCCCGCGCCCTCACACCCACGCTCGCTCAAGACGGCCCAGCGCCGCTCCTTCAGTTCGCTCATTGAAAGCTTTCCACTCGCCCGGACGGGATGAAATTCGCGGCCAGTGTAGCGGATTAACGAAAGCCCGAACAAGCGGGGGAAAGGGAGTAGACAGTAGTCAGCAGTCAGTAGTCAGTAGAAAAACCGTCGCCGCTCGAACCGTGCGGTCGTCATCAACAACCTCGGCAGGGCGGAGCCATACTGTCTACTGTCTACTGTCTACTGTCTACTGCCCTTAACTGCCTCCTGCCTACTATGCTTTCGCCTTTTGCCTTCTCACCGTCGCGGCGTTAAGCTCCGGACGTAAGCCGACAAACTTTCCCCGGACTTTTAAGCCACACCGAGAGAAGAAGAGATGAGAAGAACACTCCTCCTGCTCCTGTCCGCCCTCCTGACCGGTGCGTGCGTGCAGCAGCAGACGCAGAACAGCGCCCCGGCCTCGACGCCCGCGTCGGGCGGCGGCGACGCGGCTTTCAAGACGATTCACGACAAGTACGTCGTCGAGTTCCTGCGCCGCAACCCGACGGTCAACACCTACCTCGGCGGCGCGGGGCTCGACCCGTCTTTGAAGGACGTGGACGGGCGGCTCCGCGACCACTCGGCCGCGGCGCTCGCCGAGGAAGACCGCTGGCTCGCCGACTCGCAGAAGTCGTTCCAGTCGGTTGACCCCGCGGGGCTTTCGGCCGCGCGCCGCATCGACCGCGACGTGGCGCTCGCGCAGGTCGCTTTCCTCCTGCGCCAGCACCAGACGCGCAAGTACCAGGAGCGCGCCGTGGACACATACGTCTCCGAGCCCTTCCGCGCCATCGACTGGCAGCTCCAGGGCTTGACGCAGACCGGTGAGAAGTCTTACGGCACGCCGGAGGAGTGGAGGCTCGTCACGCAGCGCCTCTCGGACATCCCGCGGTTCCTCGGGGTCGCGCAGCAGCAGTTGGAGGCGGGCGTCAAGTCGGGCAACACGGCCGACCACCGCATGCTCCTGCGCGACGGCGTCGTGACGGCCAACGCCAACGCCGACTACTTCGCCAAGAAGCTGCCCGAGACGGCGCGCGAACGCCTCTCCGCGGGCGAGGCCAGCGACCAGATGCTCAAGCAGTTGGGCGACGCCTCGCAGGCCGCGTCCGAGGCTTACAAGAAGTTCGCCGAGTTCGTCCGCACGACCTTCTTCGACGGCGACGCGCCCGACAAGCTCACCCCGAAGGCGCAGTTCGCGCAAGACCGCTACGCCTTCGGCGAGGCGGAGTACGACTGGGCCATCAGGAACAACCTGCGCATGGACACGACGGCCGCCAAGCTCTACGAAGAGGCTTGGCCCATCGTCGAAGACACGCGCAAGCAGATGGTTGACCTCTCCCGCCAGATCGGGCAGAAGCGCGGCCTGCAACTCCCCGAGGACGGGGCGCAGGCCGTGCGCGCCGTCTTCGACGAGCTGAGCAAGGACTACCCGAAGACCGACGCCGAGATGGTCGCGTGGTACAAGGAGGCGGGCGTGCGTCTGGTCGAGTACGCGCGCAAGACCGGCGTGTTCGACGTGCCCGCCGACTACAAGCTCGACGTGGTCGAGACGCCGCCGCCCCTGCGCGCCTCCATCGACGGCGCGGCCTACTACCCAGCGCCGCCCTTCAAGCAGAGCGGCGTGGGCCGCTTCTACGTCACCACCTCGGGGTCGAACGACCCGGCCGTCCTCAAGGAGAACAACCGCGCCGCCACGGCAGACCTCTCCGCGCACGAGGGATTCCCCGGCCACGACTGGCACTACAAGGTGATGACGCAGTCCCGGCAGGACATCGCGGGCGTCCGCTGGCTCACGCCCGGGGCCGTCGAAGACTCGTCCTCGATGTGGGAGGACTCGATGGCCGCCGAGGGCTGGGCGCTCTACTCAGAGGCGCTGATGGCCGAGCCGCAGTCGCCGGCCGCGCCCGAGGGCTTCTACACACCCGAGGAGCGTCTCTACCAACTCCAGGGCAAGCTCTACCGCGACCTCCGCGTGCGCGTGGACACCGGCATCCACACCGGCCGGATGACCTACGACGAGGCGACCGAACTCTTCTCCGAGGTCGTGGACTTCCAGCCCGGCAAGTGCTCCGACCCCGCGAAGTCGGACTCCAAGCGCGCGAGTTGCCAGACGGCCGAGCGCGCCATCTTCCGCTACTCCAAGTGGCCCACGCAGGCCATCACCTACCGCCTCGGCAAAGACCAAATCTTCGCGCTGCGCGCTGAGGCGTCAAAGCTCCTCGGCGACAAGTTCTCGCCCAAAGACTTCCACCTCCTCTTCATGCGCCAGGGCACCATCCCGGCCGGGTATTTCCGCGAAGAGTTGTTGCGCGCGATACAGAAGAAGTAGGAAGGGGTGTTGGGTGTTGGGTGTTGGGTGTTGGGTTTTAGGTAAAGGCCAGTCGCTTTTACCCAAAACCTAACACCCAACACCCTTTTCCCCCTCACTCGTAGCGCAGGCACTCGATGGGGTCGAGGCGCGAAGCCTTGCGGGCGGGCCAAACGCCGAAGACGAGGCCGACGAAGATGGAGACGAGCAGGCCCGCCATGACGGCCCAGAGCGGGATCGAGGCGGGGAGCGAGGGCAGCAGCAGGCCGAGCAGTTTGCTGATAGCCACGGCGATGATGACGCCGACGATGCCGCCCAGCGCCGTGAGCGTCATCGCCTCGTAGAGGAACTGGCGGACGATGTCGCCGCGGCGCGCGCCGATGGCCTTGCGCACGCCGATCTCCTGCGTCCGCTCGGTCACCGACACCAGCATGATGTTCATCACGCCGATGCCTCCGACCAGCAAGCCGACCGAGGAGATGGCGATGGCGACGAGGCCGATCAGCCCCATGATGCTGTCGAACTGGCCGATGAACTTGTCGGCCGTGCCGAGGTCGAAGTTGTTCGGCGCGTTGAAGGGCACGTTGCGCACGCGGCGCAGCACTTCTTCGGTCTGGTCGAGCGCCTGCCGGAACTGCCCCTCGCGCGCGCGCACGACGAAGAGGATGTACTCGCTGCCGGGCGAGACCTGCCGCGCCGTGCGGAAGGGGATGAAGACGGCGTTGTCCTCCTCGTTCTCGCCGAAGATGGCGTTCTTCCTCTTCTCAAGCACGCCGATGATCTCGAAGGGGCGCCCGCCCAACTTGACCTCGGTGCCGATGATCTGGTCGGGCGACTTGCCGGGGAAGATCGCGTCCACGATGTTGACGCCGATGACCATCACGTGGCGGCGGTTCGTGTCGTCCGCCTCGGTGATGAAGCGCCCGCCCGAGACGGAGAGGTTGGCCGTCGTAGCGTAGTTGGCCGTCACGCCCTGCAACTGCCCGCGCCGGTGGTTCTTGCCCTGGTACTGGATGGTCGAGTCCCACCACGCGACCAGCAGCACGCTCGCCACCTCCTCGACCGCCGAGGATGCGCGGCGGATGGCCTCGGCGTCCTCGGGCTTGAAGGGCTTGCGCGTGCGCTCCTCCTCGCGGCTCACGTTCGTGAAGCCGGTCGAGAGGTGGAAGGCGTAGATGTTGTTCGTGCCGTACTCGGCGATCACGTCCACGAACGACTGGCGCACGCCCGTCAACAGCGACGCGACGACGATGACGACCACGACCCCGATGACGATACCGAAGACGGTGAGGAAGCTCCGCAGCTTGTGCGCGCGGATGCTGTCGAGCGACATCCGCAGGATTTCCGACGTAAAGAACTTGGGGACTCGTAACTTCATAAGCGTGAACCGTGAACCGTAAACCGTGACAAGTGTGTGAATCGTGAACCGTAAATCGCGACGAGTAAGAACAGGCTTTATCTCGTCATGGTTGACGGTTTACGGTTCACGCTCCTTTCACTTTCTCGCCAGCGCGACGATGGGATCGAGGCGCGAAGCCTTGAAGGCCGGGTAGACGCCGGAGATGATGCCGATGCCGCACGAGACGGCGATGGACAGGATGATGTAGACGATGGTCACCGTCATCGGCACCGGCGTCGTCGCCGAGATGACCCAGACGATGCCGAAGGCCAGCAGCAGCCCGAGCACGCCGCCGAAGGTCGTCAGGAACGAGGACTCGATGAGGAACTGCAAGAGCACCTGCTTGCGCGTCGCGCCGAGCGCCTTACGCAGGCCGATCTCGAAGGTGCGCTCGGTCACCGAAACGAGCATGATGTTCATCACGACGATGCCGCCGACGACGAGCGAGATGAGCGTAATCGGCGTGACCACCATCGCGATGGCGCCCGTGAAGGAGTCCACCTCGTTGCCGATCTCGCCCGTGTTGACGACGCCGAAGTCGTCCTCCTCCGTCCCCTTCAGCTTGTGCTTGTCGCGCAGCGCCATCCGCGCATCCTCGATGGCGGACTGGAACTGCTCGCGCGTCAGCGCCTTGCCGTGTATCTGGAGGCTCTGGCGGCCGCCGAAGATTTTCCGGTAGGTGGTGAGCGGGATGTACGCCTGGTTGTCGAGCGAGTTGCCGAACATTGAGCCGCGCTTCTCCTCGACGCCGATGACCGTCATCGGGATGCCGCGGATGCTGAGCGTGCGGCCGATGGCGTCAACGCCGGGGTAGAACTTCTCCTTGATGTCGTTGCCGATGACGACGACCATCGCGGCCGTCTCGACCTCCTGCGGCAGGAAGAAGCGACCCTCGGCGACGGTCTTCTCCTCGATGGAGGCCATGTTGGCGGTGCAGCCGGCGAGCTGCGTCCCGTACATCTTCTCGCCCTCGTGCGAGAGGTCTACGCCGCGCTGGAACTGCGCGCCGACCTCGGAGCAGGCCACGCAGCGGTCGCGCACCCACTCGTAGTCTTCGATCTCCAAACGCTTGTTGCGCCGGTTGCGCTTCTCCCACTCCTCCTCCGAGACGTTCCCGTGCGAGGCCATGCGCGCGATCATGAAGTGGTTCGTGCCGAGGATGGCCGTCACCTTCTCCATCACGTACGTGTTCAGCCCCGAGATGGCCGCGCCGACGACCACCACCGACGCCACGCCGATGATGATGCCGATCAACGTCAAAAACGCCCGCAGCTTGTGCGCAAATATCGACTGCAAGGCGATGCGCGCGGCGTCGGAGTAGAAGGTATAAATCGTTCTCATAAAGACTCTTCCGCTTTAATTTCTGGAGACAAAGGCGTGCCCGGCTCGGACTCTAATACGCCGAGCCCGCGCCTAATGTTTACAGGAAAGTCGCTTGCAGTCTTCCCTACTCGTACCGGAGGCACTGGATGGGGTCGAGCCGCGAAGCCTTCATCGCGGGCCAGACCCCGAAGCCGAGGCCGACGCCGATGGAGACGGCGAGGCCGGCCGTCACGGCCCACGCCGGGATGGAGGCGGGCAGCGAGGGGACGAGCAGCATGACGAGGTGGCTGACGCCGACCGAGAGGAGGACGCCGATGACGCCCCCCAGCATCGTGAGCGTCATCGCCTCGAACAGGAACTGGTGCACGATGTCGCGGCGGCGCGCGCCGATGGCCTTGCGCACGCCGATCTCCTGCGTCCGCTCCGTCACCGAGACCAGCATGATGTTCATCACGCCGATGCCGCCCACCATCAGCCCGACCGAGGAGATGGCGACGGCGATGACGCCGATCATGCCGAAGATGCTGTCGAACTGCGTGATGAAGGCGTCAGCCGTCTTCACGTCGAAGTTGTTCGTCTCGCCGAACCTCACGTTGCGGCGCGCGCGCAGGACTTCCTCGACCTGGTCTACGGCCGCCTGCAACTGCCCCGTGCGCGCGCGCATGACGAGCACGACGAACTTGCGACCGGGCGCGGCCTGTCGCCCGGTGCGGAAGGGGACGAAGACGGCGTTGTCCTCCTCGTTCTCGCCGAAGAAGGTGGCCTTGCGTTTGGCGAGCACGCCGATGATCTCCCAGACGATGCCGCCCATCTTGACCTTCGTGCCGACGATGCCCCGCTCCTGCCCGGGGAAGAGCGCCTCGGCGGCGTTGACGCCGATGACCATCACGTGGCGCCGGTTGAGGTCTTCCTGCTCGGAGAAGAAGCGCCCCTCGCGGAGCGAGGTGTTGGCGATCTCGGCCATGTTGGCGGTGACGGCGCGCGTGTTGCCGCGGCGGTAGGTCTTGCCGCTGACGCTGATGGTGTCGTCGAAGCCGCTGCCCCAGCCGCCGATGTTCGGCGCCTCGATGGCGACCTGCTCGATGGCGGGGGCCTGGCGCGCGACCGCCTCGCCGTCCTCGGGCGCCAGCGGCTTGCGCGCGCGCTCGGATTGGTCGCGCTCGCCGACCTGCGGCCCCGTCGTCAGGTGGAAGGCATAGATGTTGTTGGTGCCGTACTCTTCGACGATCTTGACGATGTTCTGGCGCATCCCCGCCAGGATGGAGGCGACGATGATGGCGACCGACACACCGATGACGATGCCGAGCATGGTCAGCGCGCTCCGGAACTTGTGCGCCAGCACGCTTTCGAGCGCCATCAGGAACGTCTCGCGCGGGAAGAATTTGGGCAGCCTCAATCTCATCTCTTTCGCCCCCTTCTAGTTCCGCGTGAGCGCGATGATAGGGTCGAGGCGCGAAGCCTTGAACGCCGGGTAGATGCCCGCGATCATGCCGACGCCCGCCGAGACGCCGAGCGCCAGGATGATGTAGCCGACCGTGATGGTCATCGTGATGGGCGTCAGCACCGTCACCGCCCACGAGATGCCTGTGGCCGCCAGTAACCCGAGCATGCCGCCCAGCGCGCAGAGCAGCGACGACTCGATGAGGAACTGCAAGAGCACCTGCTTGCGTCGCGCCCCGAGTGCCTTACGCAGGCCGATCTCGAAGGTGCGCTCGGTCACCGAGACGAGCATGATGTTCATGACGACGATGCCGCCGACGACGAGCGAGATGAGCGTAATCGGCGTGACGACCATCGCGATGGCGCCCGTGAACTGGTCGATCTGGCTCCCCAGCGTCTCGGTGTTGACGACGCCGAAGTCGTCCTCCTCGCTGCCGATGAGCTTGTGGTAGTCGCGCAGCGCCTTGCGCGCGTCCTCGATGGTGTATTGGAGCGCGCCGGGCTCGCGCCCCTTGCCGTGGATTTGCAGGTCGAGGTTGCGCCCGAAGAGCCGCTCGAAGGTCGTGAGAGGGATGTAGACGTGCTTGTCGATGAGGTCGCCGAAGATGGGGCCGCGCCGCTCCTCGACGCCGACGACGCGCATCGGGAGGCCCTCGACCTTGAACTCCTGCCCGACGGGGTCTGTGTCGGGGAAGAACTTGTCCTTGATGTCGGCGCCGAGGACGACCACCAGCTTCGCGTTCTCGACCTCCTCGGGCTGGACGAAGCGCCCCTCGGCCATCGTCTTGTCCTCGATCTCGGCCATGTTGGCGGTGACGCCGAAGATGATGCCGCCGTAGAAGGTCTGCCCGTCCTGCTCGAACCTCGTCCCGCGCCCCGCGTTGGCCCCGACCGCCGAACAGCTCTCGCAGTACTGTTGCAGCCACTCCATGTCGGCCCACCGCAGGCGCTTGTTGCGGCGGTTCATCTTTTCCAGCTCCTCCTCGGAGAGTTCCCCGTGGCTGGCGATGCGCGCGATCATGAAGTGGTTCGTGCCGAGCATCTTCGACATCTTGTCCACGACGTAGGTGTTCAGCCCCGAGATGGCCGCGCCAACGACCACGACCGACGCCACGCCGATGATGATGCCGATCAAAGTGAGGAACGCCCGCAGCTTATGCGCGAAGATGGACTGCAAGGCGATGCGCGCGGCGTCGGCGTAGAAGGTGTAAATCGTCCGCATAAGACCACTTCCGCTTGAGGGTTGAAGACAAAGGCGTGCACCGGCTCGGTCTCTAATACGCCGCCCCGCCGCCTGATGTTTACAGTAATTTGCCGGCGGCGGGGGGCCCCGCGCCGGCCGCGCCCCGCGGATTACAGGGGCGTTATTTCGAAGAGGTGGTGGCCGTAGGCGGGCACGTCCAGGTAGAGCCCGGGCGCGAGCAGGCCGTCGCCGTCCCGCTCATACCTCGCCTCGCTCAGGAGGTCGCGCAGGAGCCACGCGCGACCCGCGAGCGCCGGCAGCCCGAGCGGCAGGTAGCACTGCGCGCGCACGTCTGAAAGGTTGACGGCGGTCAGACGGAACTCCGCGCCCAGCGCCCAGCGGCCCGCCACGAAATGCAGGTGGGTGTGGTTCCCGGCCCAAGCCTCGCGCGGCTCGACCTGCCCCCACTCGCCGTCGTGAAAGACCGGGCGCGAGAGCGCCGCGAGCAGCCGCCGGTGGTGCGCCAGGACGCCCTCGTCGGTCGGCTCCTGCGGCCGTCTCCCGAGGTGCACGGAGAGTTTCGTGCGCCACCCCTCCAACTGCCCCTCGTGGAGCAGGCGCAGCCCCGGCAGCGTGAGCGTCAGCGCCGCGGCGGCCGGCGCGCGTGCCGGGCCGAAGGCTTCGCGCGCGCGCCGCTCGTCGTGGTTCTCGACGAAGCGCACGAGCCGCCCCTGATAACCGAGGTCGGCGCGCAGGTGGGCGCGCACGCCCTCGGCGTCGTCGCCGAGCAGTCGGTCGTAGAGCCGTTTGTCGTAGGCGAAGTCGAAGCCCTGCTGTAGCAGACGATACTCCATGTCCCAGTAGACCTCCGCCATCAGGAGGAAGTCGGGGTGCTCCGCCTTGACCCTCCGGCAGGCTTCGGGCCAGAACTCGGCCCCCGGCGGCTCGAATTCGCCGCCCCACGTGCGCAGGAAGATTTCGCGCGTGACGAGCATCGCCATGTCGCAGCGCACGCCGTCACACCGCGCGGCGACTGAACGCAGGGCGTCGGTCATGGCCGCACGCGTCTCTGCGCGCCGGTAGTCGAGCTGCACCGTGTCGGGCCAGCCGTCGAAGTAAGGGTCGCGGCCGTGCGCGAAGACTTGCGAAGACTCGCCGCTGCCCGCGCGGAAATAGTTTCGCGGCGCGCGCGCGAGGCTCTCGGCGTCGCCCTGCACCAGTCGTTCGGGGCGCTCTTCGACCCACGGGTGGTCAATCGCCATGTGGTTCGGGACGAAGTCGAGCACCAGCCGCAGTCCGAGTTCGCGCAGACGCGCGCGCAGACGCGCCAGCCCTTCGTCGCCGCCGAGCGCCGCGTCTACCCGGTAGCCCCTGATCGCGTAGGGCGAGCCGACCACGTCCTCCTCCGTGAAGTCGGGCAGGGTGTGCCGGTACTCTTCGAGCAGCCCCGGGTGCGTGCGCGAGATGCGGCGCGCGCCGGGGCTGCGCTCCCACACGCCCATCAGCCAGAGGGCGTCGAACGCGTACACGGCCAGCCGCTCCAGCTCTGCCTGCGGCACGTCGCCCAGAGTCAGAGGGCGCCCGTGCGCGCGGCTCAGCTCGCTCAGCCAGACCCACGCGTTGATCTCGTAGACGGTCGGGTACTTCGGCCAGGATTCCATTTCACTCACCTTTCCAACGCCGAGGCGGCCTCCGCGGGCCGCCGCCCGACGCTCAGGCGTCTTCGGCAAGTCTTATCCCGGCGAAGGCGATGCGGAAGGAGCGTCGGAAGAAGTTGCGGAAGGAGGTGCGCAGCACCGCGGGGGCGGTGGCCCACGAGCCGCCCTTGAGGACGCGGTGGTCGCCGTCGAACCACTCGGCGGAGTATTCGGGATAGGGGAAGGGCTCGAAGCCGGGGAAGCCTTCGAAGGGGGTCGCCGTCCATTCCCAGACGTTGCCGGTCATGTCGAGACAGCCGTCAGCAGATGCGCCCTGCGGATGCGCGGCGACGGGCGTCGTGCCCCAGTGGCGGCGGCCGAAGTTGGCGCGCGTGTCATCGGGCGGGTCGTCGCCCCATGCGTAGCGGCGCTTCGAGCCCCGCGCGGCGTCCCACGAGGCGGCCTTCTCCCACTCGGCCTCGGTCGGCAGGCGCTGGCCCGCGAACTTCGCGTAAGCCTCGGCCTCGTACCAACTGACGCCCGTCACGGGATGATTGGTTTTGAGTTCGCCCTCCTCGAACATGCGGCGCTCGACCCAAGCCCCATCTTCGCGCCGCCAGTAGAGCGGCGACTGCCAGCCCTCTTTCTCACGACACGCCCAGCCCTCCTCAGTCCAGAACTCGCGCCGCCCGTAGCCGCCCTCGTCCACGAAGCGCGCGTACTCGCCGTTCGTCACGGGCGCGCGGGCGATGCGAAAGGCTTCAACGAAGACCTCGTGCGCCGGGCGCTCGTTGTCGTAGGCGAACGAGTCCCACGGCGCGCCCAACAGAAAAGGCCCGGCGGGTATCGAAACCATTTCGCCCGCGGCGGCCGTAGCTCCATCGAGCGCCGCGGGCGAAGGAGCGTCGGGGCGCGTCTTCTTCGAAGGGTCGAGCAGTTGGAAGAGGTAACAGAGCGTCTCCTGATGCTGGCGCTCGTGTTCGAGGACGAGTTGGAAGATGTAGCCGCCCGACTTCAGCGCGTCGGAGTCATCGAAGTCATAGCGGTCGAGCGCTTCGAGCACGCCCCCGCGGACGCGGCACAGGTACTCTTCCATCTCTCGACGCCGGGGCAGGTGCTTCGACTCCTCGCGCGGCGTCCGGATGGGGTCGAAGACGCGCTCGTAGCGCTCGTCCGGAGGGGGCTGGCCGCAGAGCTTTTGCAGGAGCCAGTACGCCTCGAAGACGCCCATGTGCGCGAGGTGCCAGATGATGGGGCGGTAGCCGAAGCCCGGGCTGCGGTGCAGCTCGTCCTCTTCGGCGAGGTCGAAGATGCGCAGCGTCCCGGCGCGCGCCTCGGTCAATCCCAGAGCGATCTGTTCGGCCTGTTCGTCCATTGTTAAGTAGCCAGTAGCCAGTAGAAAGACCGTCGTCGCTCGAACCCGACGGTTGTCATCGTCAATGTCAGCAGGGCGCAGCCCTACTGTCTACTGACTACTGTCTCCTGACTACTTGGTTTATGATACAGCAGCTTTCCTGAGCAGACGAGGGGGCCCGATAGATGTCTCAAACCGCGAGCCAGGGGCAGGCCGAGCGGCTCCGCATACACAGGCTCACGGCCGCGGTCGCCGACGACTTCGCCGCGGACGTGCGTCAGGGGCTGACCGCCCCGCGGAAGTTCCTCCTGCCGAAATACTTCTACGACGAGCTGGGGTCGCGCCTCTTCGACGCCATCTGCCTGCTCCCCGAATACTACCTGACGCGCGCCGAGGCCGAAATCTTCACGCGCCACGCCGCCGAGATCGTCGAGAGAGCGCGCGCGGGCGCAGACCGCCTGACGCTCTTCGAACTCGGGTCGGGCTCCGCCGCCAAGACGCGCCGCATCATCGACGCGCTGCTCGCCACCCAGCCGCAGCTCACCTACGTCCCCGTGGACATCTCGACGGCCGCGCTCGAAGAGAGCGCCAGCGCACTGCTCGGCGACTACACTGGCTTGAGCGTGACGGCCTACGCCGCCGACTACGACACGGCGCTCCCGCGCCTGCGGGAGAACTTCGAAGACGGCGCGCGCGCGCTCGTCCTCTTCCTCGGCTCGAACATCGGCAACTTCGACCGCGCTGAGGCGCGCTCGTTCCTGCGCCGCGTGCGCAAGGTCTTGCGCGCGGGCGACTGCCTGCTGTTGGGCGTGGACTTGAAGAAGCACGTGGACACGCTCGAAGCCGCCTACGACGACACGCTCGGGGTGACCTCCTCCTTCAACCGCAACCTGCTCGCGCGCATCAACCGCGACCTGCGCGCCGACTTCTCGCTGTCGAACTTCTCCCACCGCGCTTTCTACAACGCCGCGCAGGGGCGCGTCGAGATGCACCTGGAGAGCTACATCGACCACACGGTGCGCATCGGCGCGCTCGCCCTCGCCGTGCGCTTCCGGTCGCGCGAGCGCATACACACGGAGAACTCCTACAAGTACTCGCTCGACGAACTCTCGGCGCTCGCCGCCGAAACGGGCTTCGACCGCGAGCACACCTGGCTCGACCCGGACAGACTCTTCAGCAGCAACCTCTTCGTTGCCAAAGCAGTGATCAGTGATGAGTGATAAGTGACGAGAAAGAACAAGCGGGACTTGTCTTCTTCTCATCACTCATCACTCATCACTCATCACTTACCGAACATGTCTCAGCACTCGAACAGGACGAGCGGCGAGGGCTTCCCGGTTCTGACCGACGCGGTCACGGCCGAGTCCGTGCCGCTGTTCGTCGAGAACCTGCTGCGCGGCGAGAAGCCGCGCTCGGAGTGGATGTGCGGGGCGGAGTTGGAGCTGTTCGGCTACGACCGCGCGGGCGCGTTCGCGCGCATCGACGCCGCGCAGGTGCAGAGCGTGCTCGCGGGCTTCGCGCCCTCTTCGAGCGACCTCGTCCACGAGGGCGGGACGATTGTCGAGGCCAACGACGGGCAGATGAACCGTCTGACGGTCGAGCCCGGCGGGCAGGTCGAATTCTCGGGCGCGCCGCAGCGGCGTCTCTCGGACGTGGAGCGCGAGCTGCGCCGCTACCTCGCGCGGCTCCGCGAGGTGGCCGAGGCCAACCGCCTCGCCTTCCTCGCCGTCGGCTTCGACCCGCTGCACTCTATCGAGGAGCAGCGCTGGTTCCCGAAGCTGCGCTACGAGGTGATGCGCCCTTACCTCGCCACGCGCGGCGGCCGCGCGTGGGACATGATGTGCCGCACCTGCACCGTGCAGACGAACCTCGACTACGGCCCGCCGCAAGACCTCTGCAAGAAGTTCCTCGTCGGCAATCGCCTCGCGCCCGTTGTCACGGCCATCTTCGCCAACTCGCCCTTCGAGCAGGGTCGGCCCTCCGGCTACAAGTCCACGCGCGCCGCCGCGTGGCTCGACACAGACCCCGACCGTTCCGGCATCGCGCCGCCCGCGCTCCACGACGACTTCGCGCCGGAAGATTATGTTGCCTACGCGCTCGACGTGCCGATGATCTTCGCGCACCGCGGCGGGCGCTACATCGGCGCGGTGTCGGGGCTTCGCTTCCGCGAGTTTCTTGAGAGCGGAAGCGCGGGACTCACGCCGGTCTTCGGCGACTGGGCCGACCACCTGACGACCATCTTCACCGACGCGCGGCTCAAGCAGCACGTCGAGCTGCGCAGCGCCGACGCGGGCGACCTCACGTACTCGCTCGCCCTGCAAGCGTTGTGGAAGGGTCTGCTCTACGACGACGCGACGCTCGAAGAGGCGCTGCGCCTCGCGCCGAAGTTGAAGGCCGCCGACGCCGTCAGTCTGCGCGAGAGCGTCGCGCGCGACGGGCTCGCCGCGCGCGACGCGGGCGTGGACGTGTTAAGCCTCGCGCGGGAGATAGTCCAACTCTCCGTCGAAGGGCTCCGGCGCGTCGCGCCCGACGAGGCCGCCTACCTCGACGTGCTCGTCGAGCGCGTCGTCAAGGAAGGCGTCTGCCCCGCCGACATCCTCCTGCGCAACTTCGAGGGCTCCTGGCACGGCTCGATGGAGAGAGCCTTCGAGCACCTGCGCGTCGCCTGACTCAAACGTCGCCGAACTCGAAATGACACCCGAGGGCAACACGGTCGTCCACTTCCGCAGCGTCACCTACGCGCCGCCGGGCGTGAGCGCGCCCATCATCGACGCGCTCGACCTCGAAGTCAGGCGCGGCGAAACGCTCGTGCTGCTCGGCGAGTCGGGCTGCGGGAAGACGACGACGCTGCGGCTCGTCAACCGACTGCTGGAGCCGACCGCGGGCGAAGTCCTGGTCGAAGGCAAAGACACGCGCGCGTGGGACGCGATTGAGTTGCGGCGGCGCACGGGCTACGTCATACAGGACGCCGGCCTCTTCCCGCACTTCAACGTCGGCCGCAACGTCGGGCTCGTCCCCGTGCTCGAAGGCTGGGACGAGTCGCGCGTGAACGCGCGCGTGGAAGAGTTGCTGCGGCTAGTCGGGCTCGACCCGGAGAAGTTCGGCGCGCGCCTGCCCGCGGAGCTTTCCGGCGGGCAGCGCCAGCGCGTCGGCGTGGCGCGCGCGCTCGCCGCAGACCCGCCGCTGCTCCTGATGGACGAGCCCTTCGGCGCGCTCGACCCGCTCACGCGCGCCGCGCTCCAGCGCGAGTTCGCCGCGTTACAGAAGCGACTCAACAAGACCGTCATCTTCGTCACGCACGACGTGCGCGAAGCACTCCTGCTCGGCACGCGCGTCGCGCTGATGAGCGCCGGCCGCATCGTGCTCCTCGACACGCCCGACGCCTTCCTGCGCTCCGACGAGCCGCACGCGCGCGCCTACCGAGAGACCTTACAACTGCCCGGCGAGGTGTCGGCGGCCGTGCCGGGAGACGGACGTGCGGAGGGCGAGCCGTGAACGCGTTTGAGTTCATGCTGCGCAACTGGCGCGAGGTGCTGGCGCTGACGGGCGAGCACCTTCTGCTCGTCGCCGTCTCGACGCTGATAGCCGTCGCGGTCGGCCTGCCCCTCGGGCTCCTGCTCACGCGCCGCGCCGCGCTGAAACGGCCGGTGCTCGCCGTCGCCAATATCCTACAGACCGTCCCGAGCCTCGCGCTCTTCGGCTTCATCATCCCGCTCAAGTACGTCGGCGGCATCGGCTGGCGCGCGGCCGTCGTCGCGCTCGTCCTCTACGCGCTGCTCCCCGTGATACGCAACACCGTGACCGGCGTCGAGGGCGTCGAGCGCAGCGTGCGCGAAGCGGCTCTCGCGATGGGGATGACCGACCGGCAGATACTCCGTCAGGTCGAGTTGCCGCTGGCCGCGCCCGTCATCCTCGCGGGCGTGCGCGTGGCGACGGTCATCTCGGTCGGCGTGGCGACCATCGCGGCGGCCATCGGCGCGGGCGGCCTCGGCACGCTCATCTTCCGTGGACTCAGGCAGTACGACAACCGCCTCATCCTCGCGGGCGCGATTCCCGCCGCGCTGCTCGCGCTCGCGGCCGACGCGGGGATAGGTCTGCTTGAGTCGAGGGTCAAGGCGCGTCGGCGCACCGCGGGCGCGAAGCGGGGCGCTATCGCGCGGCGTTTCGCGTTGGCGGCACTCGTGATTGTCACCCTAGCGGGCGTCGGGTTCGCGCTGTGGAATCGTTCCGAGAAGGCGGACGTGCAGGTCGGGTCGAAGGACTTTACGGAGTCAATCATCCTCGCCGAAATCTACGCGCAGGGTTTGGAGGCGCGCGGGCTCGTGGTCGAGAGGCGTTACGAGTTGGGCGGCAACCTCGCGCACGACGCGCTCGCCGCGGGCGAGGTGGACGTGTACCCCGAGTACACGGGCACGTCTTTGATGTCCATCCTCAAGCACCCGCCGATGACGGACGCGCGCGCCGTCTACGAGCTGGTCAAGTCCGACTACGCCTCGCGCTTCGACGTGGAGGTCGGCCCGCCGCTCGGCTTCGAGGACACGTTCGCAGTCCTCGTGCGCTCTGCGGACGCGCGCCGCCTGAACCTCAAAACCGTCTCGGACATCGTGCCGCACGCGCCGCGCCTGCGCGCGGGCTTCGGGCAGGACTTCATGTCGCGCGCCGACGGCTACGAGGGCTTCGCGCGTGCCTACGATTTACAGTTCAACGGCCGTCCCCGGGAAATGGACTTGTCTCTCTCGTACCGCGCGCTCGCCGAGGGGCAAGTGGACGTGATTGCCGGCAACTCGACCGACGGGATGATCGCCACGCTCGGGCTCACACAGCTCGAAGACGACCGGCACTACTTCCCGCCCTACGAGGCCGTGCTCCTCCTGCGCCGCGACGCGCTCGAACGCCTGCCCGCCGCGCGCGAAGTCTTGCAGAGGCTCGCCGGCTCCATCTCGACCGAAGAGATGCGCCGCCTCAACTACGAGGTTGACGGCAACAAACGCCCCGCCGCCGACGTGGTGCGCGAGTGGCGACAGTCTAAAGGACTCTGAAAACAGAACCGCGAGCGGTAGCGAGCGGGTGCGGGTGACATCGGAGAGCACTCACGAAGTCACCCGCACCCGCTCGCTACCGCTCGCGGTTCTGTTTGCGTCTTCCGGGGAAGTCGTTACGACTTCTTAACGAGGGTGATGCGGACGGGCTCGTTGAGCGAGGCGGCGTCAACCTCGATCTTCTGCGTCTGGAAGCCCTTGGCCGAGAGCTTGAGGGTGAGCTTGCCCATATGGAGCGGCGGGAGCACGGCGACGCCGCGCGCGTCCGTCCAGTTCCAGGACTCGCAGAGGAAGCCGCCCGAGCGCTTCGACTGGAGGTCGGCGCGGACGCCCTGCACGGGGTTGCCGTCCTGGTCTACGACGCGGAGGTCGAGGCGGCCGACGCCGTCAGCCTGCTTGGGCGCGCGACCCATGTTGGGGATTTCGTTGGTGTTCGTCTGCGCCGCGGCGGCGCCGAAGGCCGAGACGACGAGGAGCGTGGCGATGAACAGTCTACGCATTGGCGGTAAATCTCCTTAAAATTTCAGTTCCGGGTCAGCAGGTTTTAGTTCGTGATTTCAGTCGGCCAGACCGCGTGACCTGTAGGGGAAAATGATCGCCGCGACGTGCCAGTCTAAGATGTGCGTGTGACGACCCCGGTTGCTCCGGCGCGACCGCCCGGGGGCTTCAGAATGACGCGCGTAAGTCGTACAGGTACAACGCTTTTCCCGCGCCCGGAAAACGGCGAGGCCGGGGCGCGTCGCGTATTGAGTGCGCCTCCGGCCTCTCGAATTTTCGTCTCTTTCCGGCATCACTTCGGCGACCGCTGCGTCCGTGCGCGCCCTCGATTCGCGGCGCGTGTAGGTCAACGGCTTTGCGCTCCGGGGCTTTCGCGCCGGATGGCCTTTGTCGGTGTCGCTTTTCAAGCGGCGGCGCGTGGGGCACCAGCCTGCTCCGACAGAAGTATAGAGGCTCGCGGGCGCGCTTGGGAAGCAAAAGTTTTGTGGATGAAGAGGTCGGGACTTCCAGAAACAGAACCGGGGGCGGTAGCGAGCGGGTCGGTGTCACGCCAGAGGATTTTATGAAGTGACACCGACCCGCTCGCTACCGCTCCCGGTTCTGATTTTGTCCGTTGCCGCCGGTTGCATTATGCTCGCGGCAGATACGTCAAAGCGGATAGGAGAATACGGGATGACTCTCATCGATCTGCTCTTGCTGCTGCTCGTTGCGGGGGTGTGCGGGGCGATAGGGCAGGCCATCGGCGGGTTTTCGCGCGGCGGTTGTCTTGTCTCAATCGCGCTCGGGTTCGTCGGGGCGCTCTTGGGGATGTGGCTCGCGCGGCAGGCGGGGATGCCGGAACTGCTCCCGGTGGAGGTTGGGGGCAAGACGTTCCCGGTCGTCTGGTCGATCATCGGGTCGGCGCTCTTCGTCGCGGTCATCGGGCTCATCTCGCGCTCGCGCGGGTGAGCCGAGAAGTGTGGCCGCGAGGTAACATTTTTCTCTCAACATCCCCCGGCGCCGCACGGGGCTAGACCGCGCGCGCGGCGTTCGGCTACACTCGCCCGCGACCCCAAGTCTCCCCGACCACGTTTCACACCTCGCGGCGCGCGAAGACCGCCGGGCCACACGCGCGCTCTAAAGAATTGCGCGCCCGCGGAGTTTTCCAAGATGGTCGCCACGGCTCCCACGAAATCCATGCCGACGTTTACGAGCGCGCGCAAGGCGCTCGCGCCCGACCTCGCGTACTTCCGGCGGCTCTACCCCGAGACGGTCGCCAACTTCGGCGCGCTCCCCAAACGCGAGGAGTGGCTGCGCCGCATCTGGGAGCTGGAGACGGTCTGGCGCGCCGACTGGGAGACGCGCGGCGGCGCGCACTCGGAACCCGAGGCCGTCGTCTTCGGCCCTCCGCCCGCGGGGCGCGAGGCCGAGGCGGAGTTCGACGCGGTTTACGCGGGCGGCGCGGCGGCGCTGCTGCACGCGGCCGCGCTCGCCTGCGGGCACGAACGCCGCGTGCTGGTCGTAGGCCCCGCGCGCGCCGAGGGCGAGGCCGGCGGCGTCTGGAATCTTTCGGAGGACGAGCTGAAGGAGTTGGAGGACGCGGGCGTCTTTACGCGCGAGGAGGTTGAGGCGGCCGTCCTGAACCGCTACCGCGGCGGGTTCGTGAAGTTCCACGACGCCGCCTCGCGCGTCAAGGCCGGGACGCTGTGGGTGAAGGGCGCGTTGGACGTGGCCGTGGACGGCGAGCGCCTGACCGCGCTCGCGGCGGGGCGTCTGGCGCGGCTCGCGGCGAAGGGCTCGGCCGTCATGCGGGAGTTGCGCTTCGTGCGCGCGTACGTCGAGCCTTCGCGCGTGACCGTCGAGGCCGAAGGGCCGAGGGGTGCGCGCCGTTTCTTCGCGGCGCGCCTGTTCGTGGACGCGTCGGGGGCGGACTCGCCCGTGGCGCGGCAGTTGAACGGCGGTCGCGGGGCGGCGGCGCGCGTGCGGCCTTCGGTCGGGACGGTCGCGCGCGGCTTCGTGCGCGGCGAGGGTCACGACGAGGCGGACTTCCTGGCCGGCGAAATCCTCGTCAGCACCGAGGACGCGAGCGCGCACCGTCAGCTTCTCTGGGAGGGCTTCGCGGGTGCGCCCGCGCGCGGCGACTACGCGACGCGCCTCTTCTTCCACGACACGACCGACTCGCCCGCCGACAAGTCTTTGCTCTCGCTCTTCGAGCGCTACTTCGAGTCGCTGCCCACGTACAAGCGCAGGGGCGCGGGCTGGCGCGTCGAGCGTCCCGTCTTCGGCTACGCGCACGCGCCGCGCGAGGGCTGGCGCACGCGTCGCCGTGTGGCGTGCGACCGCGTGATGCTCTTGGGTGACGCAGGTCTGGGGGCCGGCGCCTTCGCGCCCGGTGCGCGCGGCGCGTGCGCGGACGCGGGCGAGCTGCGGCGCATGGCGCAGAGGATGGACGCGGCGCTCGCGTCGGGCGCGCTGGACGCGGGCGCGCTCACGGCGGTCGGCGACGGCGGGTCGGCGCGCGTCGCGACGGCGCTGGGCTTAGCGGAGTTCATGCGCCCGGCGGCGAAGGGCGCGCCGCACGCGGTCAACGAGACGCTGAACGCGTTGGCGGCGGCGCTCGGCGGCCTGGACGAGGGCGAGCGGCGCGAGGTCTTCCGCGGGCGGATGACGACGGGGGCGCTGAGGCGTCTGCTGGCGCGCATGGCGCGGCTCTACCCGCGCATCTTCGCGCGCGTGCGCGAGCACTTCGGCGCGCGCGGCACGCTCTGCTGGCTGGCCGGCCTGGCCGAGGCGGCGTGGAAGGAGAGAGGTAGTCGGCAGGAGGAAGTTAAGAGCAGTAGTCAGTAGTCAGGAGACAGTAGTCAGTAGCGCTCCGCGCCGCGGTCGTTGAGGATGAGAACCGCACGGTTCGAGCGAAGAGGATTTTCTACTGGCTCGTGACTACTGTCGCGTTGTCTCCTTTATTTACCAGAGCGGCGGGGGCGACTCGTTGTCGAGTCGCCCCCGCCGCTCATTTAATGAAGTAGACAGTAGTCAATAGCCAGTAGCCAGTAGAAAACCCTTTCGACCCTAGAACCCTACGGCGCTCAGCAACAAAGACC
>JBEVJD010000265.1:0-16647 GCA_040510435.1 Pyrinomonadaceae bacterium
GACCTCGTCACGCGCCGCTGGCGCGAATACTTCCCCGAAGGGTTGAAGGGAGATGGCGGCTGAAGCTGTCTCGACTGAGGCGGGCTGCGCGGTCGTCGTCGTCGGCCCGGCCGGGGCCCTCGACCCCCGCGTCACGTTCCGCGTCCCGCTCGCACTCCGCCTGTTCCTACGCCTCCCCGTCCTCCGCACACTGCCCGCGCGCGTCATCGGCCTCGGCTTCAAACGAGTTCACGTGAAGTTGTAGGCAACAGAACCGTGAGCGGTAGCGAGCGGGTGCACGCCGCGATGTCGGCCCGCACCGAGTAAGATCGACCCGCTCGCTACCGCTCGCGGTTCTGTTCTCAGACCGGGAGCCGCAGCGTGAAGGCGGCGCCGCCCGCCTGCGTGTTCGCGGCGGAGAGCGTGCCGCCGTGGTCTGTGGTGACGCGGTGTGCGAGGGCGAGGCCGACGCCGTGCCCCTTGGACTTGGTCGTGAAGAAGGGGATGAAGATTCGCTGCAAGTCTTCCTCGGGAATCCCTGCGCCCGTGTCCGCGACTTCGACCCGCGCCCAGGTGCGGCCGGCGGCGTCGGTTTCGAGCGAGCCCGTGACGTTGACGCGGCGCTCGACGGCCTCTTCGGGAATCGCCTCGGCCGCGTTGCGAATGAGGTTGGCGAGAGCCTGGCGGAGCATGCGCTCGTCTGCGCGGACTTCGGGGAAGTCGCCTTCGATGTGGAGTGCGACACGCTGTGCGGCGAAGAGCGCGCCGAGGTCTGCGGCGCAGGTGTCGAGCAGTTCGCGGAGTTGCACGTCGCCGAGGTCGGGCGTCTTCGGGCGGGCGAAGTTGAGGAAGGAGGTGACCATCTCGGAGAGCCCTCGCACCTCCTGCAAGAGCGCCGCGGTCGCCGACGCGCGCGTGTCGTCGTCGAGCGCCGCGTTCTGCAAGAGCTGCGCGTAGCCGTGCAGCGTCGCCAGAGCGTTCTTGAACTCGTGCGCGAGCCCGGCCGACATCTCGCCGAGGCTTTCGAGGTTGCGCTTGCGCGCGACCGTCTCGCGCAGCTCCGCAACCTCCGTGATGTCGGTCAGCATGCAGAGCACGCCGCGCGACCCGCCCGCGGGCGTGGGGGCGATGGGCGCGACGGTCACGCCGAGCCTGCGCCTGCGCGAGCCTTCGAACGTCACCATCGCCTCCTCGCGCCTGTATAGCTCGCCGGTACGCAGGCAGTGATCCACCATCACGATTAGCTCCGGCGCGCGCCCGAGCAGCACGCGGTAGCTCTGGCCGCCCGCGCGCAGGTCTCCGGCGCGCTCGTGCTCGTCCATGCCGAGCAGCGCGTACGCGGGCGCGTTGGCCACGGTCGCGTACCCCTCCGAGTCGAAGGCGACGAGCCCCGAAGGGAGGCTGGCGACGACGCGCTCGCTGAACTGCTCGGCGGTCGCGGCGCGCTCGGCGGCGCGCGCGCTCAGGCGCTCAAGCTCGCGCTGCTTGGCGCGGAGCTGCGCGACGACCTCCTGAAAAGTTTCGAGCACGAACTCCGACTCGTCCTGCGCGCGGCCCCGCGCCGCCGACTCGACGGGGGCGCGCTCGGCCTCGTCCACGAGCCTCCGGTACGGCCGCAGAAGCCAACGCGGCAGCAGCAGGATGCTCGGGACGCTGACGACGAGCGTGAGCAGAAAGACCGTGTACAGCACGGGCGCGCTCGCCGCACGCGTCGCGGGCGACAGCGCCACCAACGTCAGCGTGAACAGGTTGGCCAGGAGCAGAAGCCCCACCAACAGCGCCAGCGCCAACTGCATCCGGTTTTCGTGACGGGGCATATCGTGGAGTGATAAGTGATGAGTGAGAAGTGATAAGAAACGCCGCGCCTTCACCCTTATCACTTATCACTCATCACTTATCACGGACTCAAAATTTCCCCACGTACCAGTCGATGATGCGCGTGCCGAAGAGGAGGCTGACGAGCGCGCCGAGGCCGAGGAAGATGCCGAAGGGGAGGAGCATCTGCATGTCGCGCTCGCCGCGCCGGAGCATCGCGCCGACGCCCGCGAGCGAACCCGCCAGCACCCCGACGAAGATCGTCAAGAGCGTCAGCGGCCAGCCCAGGAAGGCCCCGACCATGAACATCATCTTCACGTCGCCGAGCCCCATCGCCTCGACCCCGCGGGCGCGCTCCCACAGCCACCCGACCAGCCACAGAAACCCGCCCCCCGCCAGCGCACCCAGCACCGCGCCGCCCAGCGAGAGCAGCCACGCGGGCGTCTCTGTGCCGCCGAGCGAGGCGACCCCGTACAGGTTCGGGACGACGACGCGCGCGACGAGCGCCAGCGCCGTGCCGGGGTAGGTGATGACGTTCGGCAGCAGCATGTGCTCCGCGTCTATGAAGACGAGCGCGATGATCGCGGCGACGAAGGCGAGGTCGAAGGGCAGAGACAGGGTGAGCCCCGAATGGAGCAGGTACGTCAGCGCGAAGAGCGCGGCCGTCAGCAGCTCGACCGCCGGGTAGCGCGCCGAGATGGGCGCGCGGCACGAGCGGCAGCGGCCGCGCAGCACCGCCCAACTGATGACGGGGACGTTATCGTACGGCCGTATCGCCGTGTCGCACGAGGGGCAGCGCGAGGCCGGGAAGGCGATTGACTCCTCGCGCGGGATGCGGTGAATGACGACGTTCAAAAAACTGCCGATGATGGCGCCGAGAACCGCCACGGCTGTGGCGATTAGGTACACCGGGAGCCCCGTCAGCGCGTCCTGTGTCACGAATCTTTGAAAAATGTCCATCTGATGTTGATGAAGAAAGGAGAATGGATAATTCAGGGCGCCGGTTGACGCGGTGGCGCCCTATTTGCATATTAAAGCTTTATCATGCTTTGTGAAAGGCGGGAATAATACAGTGATTCATGAGAACGTTTTGATAAGGGGGGCGGCGTATTGAACCCGCGCAAACCGATCTACGCGATGATGTTGATCGGCGCGGCCATCATCCTCGCGCTGACCTTCGCGCCCTACGCGCTGATGAAGGACGCGCGCAGGGCCGTCGCCACCTACATACAGGTTCCGCTCGGCCAGTCCGGGCACACTTCGCACGTGCCCGAGTCGGCCGTGCCCGCGCCGACGCCCCTGCCCGCCTTCGACGTGGCCGGCTGGTACTCGGGGCGCGGCGACGACCCCGCGCGCCACGCGCTGCTCGTGCAGACGCAGGACGGCCGCGTCACGCTCGCCGAGCACAACCCCGACGGGGCGTACAACCCCGCCTCGCTGGTGAAGCTCTCGACCTCGCTCGTCGTGCTGCGCAAGCTCGGCAAGGACTTTCGGTTCGAGACAAAAGTTTTCATCGAGGGCGACGTGGACAAGTCGGGCGTGCTGCGCGGCCGGTTGGTCGTCGCGGGCGGCGACCCGACCTTCGGCGACTTTCACGCGACGCTCGTGGCGAAGAAGCTGGCCGAGCGCGGCGTCAAGAAGTTCGAGGGCGAGCTGGCCGTCTCGCCCGACTTCGCCTTCAACTTCACGAACAAGCCCGAGGAGGCGGCGCAACGAATCGCCAAGGTCGTCAAGCTCACCCCGAAGACGTTCGCGGTGACGAACGCGCCCGCGACTGAACCGGCGTTCGCGGTGCTCTCGTACCCGCTGCGCGACGTGCTGCTCTACATGAACGCGCATTCGAGCAACTTCGTCGCCGAGCGTCTGGGCGCGCTCGTCGGCGGGCCGGAAGGGGTGCGCGCGTACCTCGTCGAACAACTCGGGCTGCCGCCCGAGCAGGTGCAACTGGCGACCGCCTCGGGGCTCGAAGTCAACCGCATGACGCCGCGCGGGCTGTTGGCGGTCATCCGCGCGCTTGACGAGGAGGCGCGCCGTCAGGGGCTTGAGCTGGTGGACATCATGGCGGTGGCAAGCGGCGACTACGGGACGCTGCGGCGCCGGATGGTGGGCACGCCGCTCGAAGGCGCGGTCGTGGCGAAGACCGGCACACTCGTCCACGACGACGGCGGGATGGCGAGCCTCGGCGGCGTCGTCTACACGCAGAAGTACGGCAAGGTCTACTTCGTCGTCCTCAACCAGGGCTCGGGCGTCGCCGAGTCGCGCCAGCTTACCGACCAGCTCCTCACCGAAATCACACTCACGCAGGACACGCCCGCGCCCATCCCCAAACCCGAAAAGCCCCGCCACCAGTTGGAGAGCACAGACCTGGAAATTCTGGAGTAGTGACGTTTGAGAATGCGGGCCCGCCGCTTTGCAAAGCGGCGGGCCCGCAGAAGGTTAAGGCGTGCACTGACTCCCGGGCATGGGATTGAAGCACCGTGGATTTTGCGTCGGGAAAGTGACCGGCGTGTCGTTGGAGTCGCCCAGCACGACCGTCCACGTTTGCATGTCGGAACTGCGCCGGATCGTCCACGTCGAGGTCTGCTTGTTATAGACCGCCAGGTCGGTCTTCTGGTCGCCGTCGTAATCGCCGGGCACGGGGTATTCGTTCGACATCCCCCACGCGACATCGAACCCCACGACGAGGCCGTTGCGGAGGTTGTAGCGCACCTTCCAGATCAGCGGTTGCAGCGTCTGCGACTGAAAGTTTTTCACGCCGGCAAAATCCGTCCTCCCGTCGCGGTTGAAATCGCCCGGGGTCGGCAGGTCTATGTCCAGGGGGACGTAGCGCTGGATGTTTTGGGTCGTGGGCGAATAGGGGCGGGCATAGACCTTGAATTGTTGTATCTGCGGGTCGTAGACGACGACATCGCTCGTGCCGTCGCCGTCGTAATCGCCCGCCGCCGCCAGGCCGCCGCCGTAGACGGTGTAGTTGTAATAGTAGCCCGTGACCTGCGAGACGAACGATTCGTCATTCGGCGGTTGGGCGTAGGTGTAGAAGAACTGGCAGAAGTCGTCGTCCGTGTTGTTGGGGTCGCCAAGGTCGCAGGTCTGATGCGTGAACGCCGGTTCGGCTTTGCCGTCGCCGTCATAATCTCCCGGCAGCAGGTCTAACTCATTCACGCCGACGGGCCCGAAGTTGCGGGCGTAATCACCGAGCAGACTGCCTTTGATCCACCACGCGTTGTAGAGAGTCGAAGGGAAGGAAACGTCCTGCCAGCGGTGGATGGACGGGTCGGCTTTGCCGTCGCCGTCGTAGTCGGCGACGGCGGACGAATCCGTCGTGAGCCCCCATTGCACTGTGACGATCTGGCCGGTGATGCTGCTGCGATACTGAAAATAGGTCTGCTCTATCGGGAACGTCCACGGCGCGCCGTCATACACGGCAATATCCGTCACCCCGTCCCCGTCGAAATCCATCAGCCGCGTGCGGTCGGCGGCGAAAACGCGGCCGCCCGGTAAGCAGATTAAACACACTACGGCGGTTAACTTCAGCAAGTATCTGTACATGATGTTTCTGGCTCCTTCCTTGTGCGGCGCATAGAGCAGACTGTGCGGCGCAGAGCGCAGCTCCGCCCGAAACAAGTCTGGTATGAACGCCTGATGGTGCGGTTAGGGGAGCCTGTTCCGTCTTACGACGGGTTGCGGCTGTGGGAGGTGCGCACATTGGGGAGCGCGCACTTTGGGGAGTGCGCACAAAGTAGACGCAGGCTGCGCGACCTGTCAAGCAAAATTATTTTGCATGAGCCGTTCGAGAATAGCTTCCGTGTAGGGGCTTGAGCGTGGCTCTTAGTCTTTGTGCTGTAGCTCCCACAGCATGACATGTTTGAGGAAGGCGTGGTGGGCGGCGAAGCGTGCGATGGCGAGGCCGGCGAGGCCGTCGCGGAAGCCGCCCTTGAGGATGAAGCTGCGCGCGAAGGCCGCGGGCGCGGCCGTGGCGATGCGGAGCGGCGAGGTGCGGCGACCCGCCTCGAACATCTGGCGCGCGGCCAGCGGCGCGTAGCGCTCGCCGATCATGCGGTGGTGATGCGCGGCGTCGCGCACGCTGAAGTGTTGGAGGTCGCCCGCGAGCGTCTCGACGCGCGCGCCCGTCTGCATCCTCACCGACTCGTGGATGTGCGCGCCCTCCCAGCCCCCGCGGCGCCGGTCGTAGAAACGTAACTGGTAGTCGGGATACCACCCACCGCCCTTAATCCAACGCCCCATGTAGTAAGAGCGTCGCGCGACGCGGTAGCCGCCGGCGAGTCGCGCCTCGTCGCCGTCGCGCAGGGAGAGGACGCTCGCGCGAAGCTCATCCGTGACGCGCTCGTCGGCGTCGAGGCTGAAGACCCAGTCGTGGCTGGCGGAGTCGGCGGCGAACTGCTTCTGCGCGGCGAAGCCGGGCCAGTCGCGCACGACGACGCGCGCGCCGCAGCCCGCGGCAATCTCGGGCGTGCCGTCGGTCGAGCGTGAATCTACGACGAGGAGTTCGTCGGCCCACGCGACCGACTCGCACGCGGCGCGGATGTTCTCGGCCTCGTTGAAGGTGATGATGGTGGCGGAGATTTTCAAGGCGTCTGAGGATACGCAAACGGACGCGCGAGGGCAAAGGAGAAAAGGCGCAAAAGAGGGCGGCCGCGAGAGTCGAATCTCTCGCGGCCGCTTTTTGAGTGACATGCCGTCGGCGCTACTTCCCGAACCGCTCGGGCGCGACCGGCGATTCGACGATGACGTTGTTGGAGCGCAGCGTCGTCGAGGTCGCGCGCTGGAGGTCGGCGAGCGCCTTGTTGTAGTCGGTCTGCGCCTGTAGCTCCTGGTTCTGCGCGTTGACGAGCGCGTTCTCGCGCTGGAAGAGGAGGAACGTGGTCGAGCGGCCGACCTGGTAGAGCCGGCGCTCGCCCGCGAGCTGCTCTTCGGCGCTGCGGAGCGCGGCGCGCGCGGCCAACACGCGGCGGCGCGAAGTCTCGACCGCCTGCACGGCGTTGCGCACCTCGACCTCGATGTTCTGCCCCTGCGAGCGCGTGGTCGCCGCGAGCTGTTCGCGCTGAATCCGCGCGTAGGCGAGGTTGGCCTCGGCCGTGCGGTTCTTCAGCGGAAACTGGATGACGGCGCTCACGACGATCTGGCGCGTGTCGAAGCTGAAGAGGTTCTTAAGTGTCTGCCCGTAGCCGCCGATGAACTGCTGCGGCAGCGTCACGCTCTGCGGCGGGATGATGGGCACCACGGCGTCGCCGAGCCCCTCCCTCTGGCGCAGGAGGTTGATCTGTTGCAAGAGGAAGGCCGACGAGTTGGCGCCGGTCACGTCGATGAGCGGCGACGACTCCGTCTCGATGAGATTGGGGTTGAGCGTGCCGGCGAGGCCGTTAGTCTGGAACGTGCCGACGAGGTCGATGCGCGGCTTCGTCTGGTTCTTGTAGAACTGGAGGTTGATGTCGTTGACATCCTCCTCAAGAAGCAGGCGGCGCATCTCGGGGCGGTTCTCGCGCGCCTCCTTGAGCGCCGTCTCAAGGTTGAGCGGCGTCTCCTCGAACGAGGGCTGGTCGGTCGGGACGAGCGCCTTCGACCAGTCGGGCGAGAGCTGGTCTTTGATGAGCAGGTTCTTGAGGGTGTTCTCCGCGAACGTCACCTGCTGGTTGGCGAGGAGGAGCGACGACTCGCGCGTCGAAAGCTCGGTCTCGATCTCGGCGCGCTGGAGCGGGGCCGACGCGCCCGCGGCGACGCTCGCCTCCGTGCGGCGGAAGTTCTCCTGCGCGAGCTTCACGTTGGCGATCTGGTTCTGCTCGTTGCGCAGCGCGAAGACCAAGTCCCAGTAGGCGCTCTGCACCTGCGAAATGACGTTAATGGTGCGAAGGCGGAAGTCGGCGTCCGTCTGCTCCAGACGCTTGCGCTGGATGCGTATCTGCTGGCGGTTGCGGTCGATGGAGCGGTTACGCCAGAGCGGCTGGGAGAACTGGATGCCCTGCGCCGAAGAGTAGAACGGGTTGAGCGAGATGTTGTCGGCCGAGGAGGACTCGCGCGTGTTGTTGAAGAAGTAGGTGAAGTTGCCGCCGCCTTTGCCGAACTGCTTGTTGATGGTGGCGTCGTTGTTGTAGTCGGTCGTCGTGACGTTGCCGCCCGAGCCCGCGCCGCCGAAGACGTTGGTCACGGGGCGGACGCTGTTGTTGTACTCGGGCGTGTAAGTGAAGACCGGGTCGAAGACGCCGTTCAGGGAGATGAGCGTCTGCTCGGCGAGCCGCACGTCGGCGCGCGCGATCTCGATGTCGTTGTTGTTTTCGAGCGCGCGGCGGATGGCCTCGTTGAGCGTGAGCGGGAGCGTGTCGGTGCCGATCACGCCGACGCGGTCGAGCCGGGGCAGCGGCGGCACGGGGCGCGGCTGCACGGCGGGGAAGTTCGGCTCCTCAAGCGGCGCGTTCGGGTCAACCTGAGTGGTCGGGACGGTCGTGTCCGTCGTCACGGGCGGGGTGGTCTGCGCCGGATTGGGCCGCGTGGTCGAGGGCGCCTGCGTGGCCGGGGGCGTCTCGACGCCCGGCGGGTTCTGCGGCGCGGGGCGCGTCGTGGCCGGGGGCGTCCGCGGGTCCTGGGGGTTCGGTCGCGCGCCCGGCGGGATGGTCTGCTGCTGCTGGGTGCCCGGCGGGCGGGTCGCGTCGCGCTGCGCGGGCGTCTGCGTCGAGGACTGCTGCGCCGTCTCGACGACGAAGGGTTCGCCGACCTTCGTGAAGACCGACTTGGCCTTACCCGCCGCCTGAGCCGACTCGGCGGGCGCCTCGCTCCGCGCAGACTCTTTCGTCGGGACGGCGGCGGACTTGGCGCGCGCCTTCCGACGTGTGGGCACATTCCCAAAAGCGGACACCGCGTTCCCGAAAACGAGAAGGGCGCAGAGGAACGTGGAGGGGAGGAGGGCGGCGGCCCGCTTCCCGGCGTTGATAGACCTACTCTGTTTGACCATTTTCTCTACCTTAAAACTGTCCGAAGGGCTGCGCGCTGTCTTGCGCGCGAGAATAAAAAAATTCCGAAGCGCTAACGTCGAAACGGAGTTGCAAACGGCAGGCCGCGGCGCCCTCAAGACCACCCTTCAACGCCCCGGCTGAACCTGTGCGTACTACGTCCCGCGCCCGCACGGGGTTTCAAAAACATACATTTAACGCGTTCCGCGTGGACGGCCGAAGCCTTCGTGGTGACGGCCGTCGCGCACCTGTGTGAGACGAGCGAGCGCGCCGGAGGGTTCGCTTGACAGTGGGCGCGTGCGGGCTTAGTCTTTCATTCTTTATGAGTCAGCCCTGAAATCTGACAGTGTCCATACGCGCACCGTAAGGGAGTGGGCCGGGGCGTTTTCGGCCGCGACGTGTGCGCGTCGAATCCAGAGCACCGCGAGGAGGCTTGCAGTTACTATGGCAATTAAGGTTGGAATCAACGGCTTCGGGCGCATCGGCCGCAACGTCTTGCGCACCTGCCTCGGCGACAAGGACATCGACTTCGTGGCCGTCAACGACATCACCGACACGAAGACGCTGGCGCACCTCTTGAAGTACGACTCCGTCCTCGGCAACCTCGAAGAGGACATCCAGGCCACCGCGAACGGCATCCGCGTCGGCGCCGACGAGTTCCGCGTCTTCTCCGAGAAAGACCCGGCGCTGATTCCCTGGGAAGAGGTCGGGGCCGAAGTCGTCGTCGAGTCCACGGGCCGCTTCACGAACAAGGAGGACGCGGCCAAGCACCTCCGCGGCTCGGTCAAGAAGGTCGTCATCAGCGCGCCGGCCAAGGGCGAGGACATCACCATCGTGCTCGGCGTCAACGAGGGCGCCTACGACCCGGCCGCGCACCACGTCATCTCGAACGCCTCCTGCACGACGAACTGCCTCGCGCCCGTCGCCAAGGTCATCCACCAGAACTTCGGCATCAAGTCGGCGCAGATGACGACGATCCACTCCTACACCAACGACCAGCAGCTCCTCGACCTGCCGCACAAGGACTTGCGCCGCGCGCGCGCCGCGGCCCTTTCGATGATCCCGACCTCGACCGGCGCGGCCAAGGCCGTCGCGCTCGTCCTGCCGGAGTTGAAGGGCAAGTTCGACGGCATCTCTGTGCGCGTCCCGACACCGAACGTCTCGCTCGTGGACGTGGTGATGGAAGTCGAGCGTGAGGTGACGACCGAGGAGGTCAACACGGCGCTGAAGAACGCCGCGAACGAGGAACTGCGCGGCATCCTCGCCTTCTCGGAGGAGCCGCTCGTCTCGGTGGACTTCCGCAAGAACGACAACTCGTCCATCGTGGACGCAGAGTACACGAAGGTCATCGGCGGCAACCTCGTCAAGGTGCTCTCCTGGTACGACAACGAGTGGGGCTACTCCTGCCGCGTGCGCGACCTCATCAAGTTCCTCGGGGAAAAAGGACTGTAGGTCGGTGATGAGTGATGAGTGATAAGTGATAAGTGAAGACAGTCAGCCTTCTCTTATCGCTTCCACTCATCACTCATCACTTATCACTCATCACTCATGGAAAAGCTTTCCATCAAAGACCTCGACCTGAAGGGCAAGCGCGTCTTCGTGCGCGTGGACTTCAACGTGCCGGTGAAGGACGGGAAGGTCGGCGACGACTCCCGCATCCGCGCGACGCTGCCGACCATCGAGTACGCGACCCGCGAGGGCGCGCGCGTCATCCTCGCGTCACACCTTGGGCGGCCGAAGGGCGAGCGCGTCGAGAAGTACTCCTTGCGCCCCGTGGCCGAGCACCTGTCGGAAGTGTTGGGGAGGCCGGTCGCTTTCGCGGAAGACTGCGTCGGCGAGAAGGCCGAAGCGGCGGCCGCGGCGTTGAAGGACGGCGACGTGCTGCTCTTGGAAAACCTCCGCTTCCACAAGGAGGAGGAGGAGAACGACGACGGGTTCGCGGGCCAGTTGGCGGCGCTGTGCGACGGGCTCTACGTGAACGACGCGTTCGGCGCGGCGCACCGCGCGCACGCCTCGACCGCGGGGATAACGAAGCACGTCGAGCGCGCCGCGGCCGGGCTTTTGATGGAGAAGGAGCTTGAGTACCTCGGGCGCGTCCTGAACAACCCGGAGCGCCCGTTCGTCGCCATCCTCGGCGGCGCGAAGGTCTCGGACAAGATTCCCGTCATCAACTCGCTCATCGACCGGCACGTGGACAAGATTCTCGTCGGCGGCGCGATGGCCTACACCTTCTTGAAGGCCGAGGGTTTCAACACGGGAAAGTCGCTCGTCGAGGACGAGATGATGGAGACGGCGCGTCAAATCAAGCAGCGCGCCGAGGCCGAGGGCGTCCGGCTCGTACTGCCGACAGACCATCAGGTCGTGGACAGCTACGACCCGCTCAACAGCCGCAAGACCATCCCCGTCGAGTTCACCAACCAGGGGCTCGTCGGTCTCGACATCGGCCGCGAGACGGTCGCGCTCTTCGCGCACGAACTCGAAGGCGCGAAGACGATCATCTGGAACGGCCCGATGGGAGTCTTCGAAGAGAAGGGCTTCGAGGAGGGAACCGTCGGCGTCGCGCGCGCCGTGGCCGAGGCGGCCGAGAAGGGCGCGATTGTCATCGTCGGCGGCGGCGACTCGGTCTCGGCCATCCACCAGGCCGGCGTCGCCGACAAGATTACGCACATCTCGACGGGCGGCGGCGCCACCCTCGAATTCCTCGCCGGAGACGAGTTGCCCGGCGTTGCAGCCCTAAACGACAAATAAGGTCTTGGGTTGTAGGTGCTGGGTGTTGGTTTAAATTCTGCCACCCAGCACCCAGCACCCAAAACCCAGAACCCTTATGAGAAAGCCTGTCATCGCCGGTAACTGGAAGATGTACAAGCTGATCGCCGAGTCGGTGCAGACGGCGGTCGAGTTGAAGCCTTTGGTGGCGAACGCGAACCAGTGTGATGTCATCATCGCGCCGGCCTTCACGGCGCTGAAGACGGTGGCCGACCGCTTGGAAGGCTCGAACATTCACGTGGCCGGGCAGGACTGTTCGACCGAGTCGAAGCACGGGGCGCACACGGGCGAGGTCGCGGCCGACATGCTGAAGGATGCGGGCGCCACGCACGTCATCGTCGGCCACTCCGAGCGGCGGCAGTTCTACCACGAGTCGGACGACTTCGTGAACCGCAAGGCGCTGGCGGCGCTCAAGGAGGGCTTAACGGTCATCGTCTGCGTCGGCGAGACTCTTGAGCAGCGCGACGGCGGCATGGCTGAGAGGGTCGTGAAGGGGCAGGTCGAGGGCGGCCTGCGCGATTTGACAGCCTCCGACCTCGAACGTATCATAATCGCTTACGAACCGGTCTGGGCCATCGGGACGGGACGTACAGCGACGCCGGAGCAAGCGCAGGAGATGCACGCGTTTGTCCGGCGCGTTTTCGCGGGTAGGTTCTCGCAGGAAGCGGCCGCCGCGCTCCGCATCCTCTACGGCGGCTCGGTCAAACCCGACAACATCGCGGGACTGATGAAACAGCCGGACGTAGACGGCGCGCTCGTCGGCGGCGCGAGCCTTGAAGCAGGGTCGTTCGCGAAGATCGTTAATTACGACAGGTAAGTTCGGAATCGAGGTCTTAAAAGTTTTGCTCTATTATCTGCTCTTCAGTCTCTTCATTTTGGCCTGTATCGTGCTGATCGTCTCGGTGCTCTTGCAGCCGGGCAAGGCCGACGCCGGCTCGCTCTTCACCAGCTCGATTTCGAGCACGGCCTTCGGCCCGCGCGGCACGCAGACCATCCTGGCCAAGATCACCGTCGGCGCGGCCGCGACCTTCTTCATCGTGGCGTTGCTGCTCGGCTTCGGCCTGGGCGGCGGCCAGCGCTCGTTGATGGAGGGCGGCGTGGCCCCGCAGTCTACCCCGACACCGGCGGCGAGCCCCGCGGCTCCGGCCGAAGGTGCGGTACCCGCCGCTTCTCCCGCGGCTTCGCCCGCCGAAGGCTCAGGCGCGACGACTCCGGCGGCGAGTCCGGCAGCGAGTCCCGCCGCCACGCCGGCCACCGCGGCCAGCCCGGCGAGGTAGCAGTCTCCTTCACAGTCGGCCTCAGACCGGAGGCCGACTTGAACGGCGCCGGTGTTATTTGTTAGTCTGTTTTGGCAACCCAGAGCGGAAGTGGCGGAACTGGTAGACGCGCACGTTTGAGGGGCGTGTGAGGCAACTCGTGGGGGTTCGAGTCCCCCCTTCCGCATCAAGCCACAAAAGGCCGTAAATCGTAAACCGTCAACCGTGACTAGAGGAAAGCAAGTCCTTCTAGTCACGGTTGACGGTTTACGGTTCACGGCCTTCACGTTTGTTGCTCCGCGCGGCGGCTGGTAAACTCGGCAGTCCCGCGGGGGCCGGTTGTCATGCTTTTTAACCCCAGTCTAAAGTCGCGCAAAGTAATCCTGGCCGTCGCCGCTTGGCTCCTCTTCAACACGGCGGCGGCGGCGACCCGCGCTCAGTCGTCCGAGGCGAACTTCCCGACGCCGGTCTTTACAGGCGAGTTGGGCGGGCGCATCGCGCCGCGTGACGTGGGCGACGCGCGGCGCACGCGCCACTTCTACATCTTCCGCGGCGCGGAGGGCGACCTCGTCGTCAACCTCGAAACGAACGAGCTTATCGGCGACGTGGACGTGTTCACGGCGACGGGCTTCCGCCCGCTCGTCAAGTTCACGCTCTTCGGCGACGCGGCCAAGCTCACGAAGAGCTTTTACCTGCGCGGTGAGCAGACGCTCGTCCTGCGCGTCGAGGCGCGCGCCGTCGGCGACGTGGAGGGCACGTACCGTATCACCTTCGGCGGCTCGTTCCTGCCCGCCCCGCCCGAACTTGCGAACCAGCCGACGAACGAGGCCCCGACCCTCTCTTCGATCGCGCCTCGCGGCACGAACACGCGGCGCGTGACCGCAACCGGCGCGCGCATCGAAGAGCCGAAGGTCGAGCCGCCGCCCGCGGAAGAGACGGCCACAGTCGAACCGACGCCCGCGCCGACGCCCACGCCCGAGAGAACTACCGGGCGCAGGTCAAACACGAACAGGCGCGGCCGAAACACTCGACCAACGCCCCGCGCCCGCGCGAACGAGAGCGCCGCACAGCCCTCGAATCCCGAAAGCACAGAGCCGAAGCCCTCGGAAGAGACGACCGCAGGCACCTCCACGCCGGCCGAAACGCCCGCGCCCGCCCCCGCGGCAACTTCGCGCCGCCGCGGCACACGCAACACGAGGCGCGGCTCGACCCGCGGGAGCGCCGAAGCGAGGAGCGCCGAACCTCCCGCGCAACCTTCCGCGGACACGCCGCCGGAGCCGGCGCCCACGCCGCCCGCGCCTTCGCAGCGGCTCATCATCATCACTAAGGACGGCGAGATACTCGAACGCGACATGAGCGCCGTCCGCCGCGTGACGGTCGAGAACAACCAGGTCGTCATCGTCGGCCGCGACGGCAAGGTCACACGCCGCCCGCTCGCCAACATCCTCAAGATGTCCATCGAGCCCTGAAGAGAATTTGAAAAGGGTTTTAGGTTTTGGGTGTTGGGCGTTGGGCTGAAGGTGTTAACCAACAACCAGCCCCCAAAACCTAAAACCCAACACCTCACTTGTCGTTCAAGGCCGCGACGCCGGGCAACTCATCATCGGCTTTGAAATTTGAGATTTGAAATTATTTCTCTTCCGTTCCGCCCCGAACTGTTTATAATCCCTCTCGCTCCTCGGTTCTCTTTCTCGTTCCAGACCACATGGCAGGTCGTTCCGGCAAAAACAAGGGCGGAATACCCTCGGCCGCGCGCCCGGTCTTCCCCTTCACGGCCATCGTCGGCCAGGAGGAGATGAAACTCGCGCTGCTGCTCAACGTCGTCGCGCCCGCGGTCGGCGGCGTGCTCGTCACGGGGCACCGCGGGACTGGGAAGTCCACGGCCGTGCGCGCGCTCGCCGACCTCCTGCCGCCCCTCGCGGCCGTGCGCGGCTGCGCCTACAACTGCGACCCTTCCGGCTCAGACACTCTCTGCGACGACTGCTCGGCGGCGCTCTCGGCGGGCGCGGGTCTGAAGCGCGAGCGCAAGCGTGTGCCCGTCGTCGAACTGCCTCTGGGCGCGACCGAAGACCGCGTGTGCGGCACCATCGACCTCGGGCGCGCGCTCAAGGAAGGCGTCAAGGCGTTCGAGCCGGGGCTGCTCGCGCGCGCCAACCGCGGCTTCCTCTACATCGACGAGGTGAACCTGCTCGAAGACCACCTCGTCGATCTGCTCCTCGACGTGGCGGCCACGGGTCGCAACCGCGTCGAGCGCGAGGGCGTCTCGGCGGAACACCCCGCGCGTTTCGTCCTCGTCGGCTCCGGCAACCCCGAGGAGGGTGAGCTGAGGCCGCAACTGCTCGACCGCTTCGGCCTCTGCGTCGAGGTCGAGACGGAGAGAGATTTGGACAGCCGCGTCCTCATCGTCGAGCGCCGCGAAGCGTTCGACCGCGACCCCGCGGCCTTCAACCTTTCGGCTCAGTCCGAGCAGACGCGACTCAGGCGCCGCGTCACGCGCGCCGCCGCGCTCTACCCCGATACGGAAGTCCCGCGCGCCGTCCTTCGACAGATTGCCGAACTGTGCCTGCGACTCGGCGTGGACGGCCACCGCGGCGAGATAACCCTGACGCGAGCCGGGCGCGCACTGGCCGCGCTCGAAGGTCGGCGCGTGGTATCGGCCTCGGACGTGCGGAGGGTCGCGCCGATGTCGCTCCGCCATCGTCTGCGCCGCGACCCGCTCGAACAGGGCGGCGGCAGCGCACGTGTCGAGAAGGCGACCCAAGAGGTCTTCGGCCGTGATGAAGCTCCGTTAGAGCCCGCCCCCGCCGGGGGCCGCGGCAACGGTTCCGAAGACGGCAGAGGGAAGGGGCGAGTCGAAGCCGCCGAAGAAGATGAAAGCCGCGCGGGGCGCGACGAGAAGGTTCTTGTTCTGCCTCCCGCAGAGGTCGGGCTGAGGCCAAATGCGCTGGCTCAGGATGAGTCTGCGCGGGCGCGGCAGTCCACACGGGAGGGCGCGCCGGCTCGAAGGCGTGCGGGTTCGGGCGGCTCGACCTTCTCCGCGCGCGGACGTTATGCGGGGGCGACTCCTTCCAAGTCGGACGGTGGCAGGGTCGCGCTCGACGCGACGCTGCGGGCCGCGGCCGTCATGCAGGCGTTGAATGACAGACGTACTCCCAGTGTCAGGACTCATGCCGAAGTAAAGTTTCGCGTCGCGCCGGAGGCGTTGCGCTTCAAGCGTTACAGGAGCAGGTCGGGCACGCTCTTCGTCTTCGTCGTGGACACGTCGGGCAGCATGGCCCTCAACCGCATCGAGCAGGCGAAGGGCGCGCTGGCGCAACTCCTCCGCCGCTCGTACGTCAACCGCGACCGCGTCGCGCTGGTCGTCTTCAGGGGCAGTGGCGCGGAGCTTCTGCTCCCGCCGTCAAACTCCGTTACGAGGGCGCGCGCGCTGCTCGACGCGCTGCCGGTTGGCGGCGCGACCCCTCTGGCCTCGGGGCTGCTGCGAGCCCTCGAAGTCGCCCGCCGCGCAGTCTCGACGGGTGCCCGCAGAGTCCGCCTCGTCGTCTTCACCGACGGCCGCGCGAACGTGCCTCTGAACGATGAAAGTGTTAGGGACAGGACGGCGCGCGGCGAGCGGATTCGACAAGAGATCATTTCACTCGGCGGGTCGCTCGCGCGTGCGTGCGCCGCCTCCGTCGTCGTTGATACTCAGAGCCGCTTCACCGTCGGCGGCCAAGGTCGCTTTCTCGCCGACGCGCTCGGCGGCGGCTACGTGCGTCTGCCGCAGATGTTGTCGGAGACTTTGCCCGTAAGTTACTTCGATGAGTAGACCTCGGAGCGACAAGTCGAACGAAGAGCGTGACCGCCACGTGCTCGAACTGTGGGAGCGG
>JBEVJD010000266.1:0-3966 GCA_040510435.1 Pyrinomonadaceae bacterium
CCGTCACGATGCGCGACACGTCGAGGAGGTCGTCTATGAGCTGCGCCTGCGCGCGCGCGTTGCGCTCGACGGTCTCGAAGGCTTTCATTGCCGATTGTTCGTCGAACTGCCCCGTGCGGAGCATGTGCGCCCACCCGAGGATGGCCGTGAGCGGCGTCCGCAGCTCGTGCGAGACTGTGGCGAGGAATTCGTCCTTGAGGCGGCTCGACTCCTGCGCCTCGCGGTAGAGGCGCTCGGCCTCGGCGCGCGCGCGCTGCGCCGCCTCGTAGAGCCGCGCGTTGTCCATCGCGACGGCCGCCTGCGCGGCCAGCCCCTCGACGATGCGCGCGTGCCGCTCGGTGAAGACGCCCACCTCCGGCGCGCCGAAGAAGAGGCCGCCCAGGACCTCGCCCGAGCGCGAGGCGACGGGCACGGCGAGGTAGCTCACGACGGGCAGGTGCCCCTCGGGCATGCCGAAGTAGGGCGAGTTCTTCCCGTAGCGCGGGTCTTGCTTCACGTCACTGATGAGCACGACGCCCTCGCCGCGGAAGGTCGGGCCGAAGAGGTCTGTGGCGCGCGGCATGGGGAAGTGCGCGAACGCCTCGCGCGGCACGCCCGACAGCGTGTAGAGCATGTAGGAGGCGCCCTCTTCGTTGAGCACGTTGTAGAAGAAGGAGCCGAAGCGCGCGGCCGTCAACTCGGTCGCGGCGTCGGTGACGGCCTGCACCATCCGGTGGAGGTCAAGCTCGGCGGAGATGATCTGCCCCAACTCGTTAGTGATGGCGAGCGCCTCGGTCTGCTCGCGCAGAGCCTCCTCGGTCTGCTTCCGCCCGGTGATGTCCTGCACGACGCCGAGCATCCCGACCACGCGGCCCTCTTCGCCGTGCAGGCCGCGCCCGCGCGCCAGCACCCAGCGGGGCGAGCCGTCCTTGTGCATCACGCGGTACTCGATGTCGTAGTCGCCGCGCGAGGCCAGCGACTCCTCGACGGCGAGACGCGCGCGCTCCTGGTCTTCCGCGTAGAGCAGCCCGCGCAGCTCCGTCCACGTGATGGGCGCGTCCGGCTCGACGCCGAAGATGAGCGCGGCCGTCTCCGAGAGGTTGACGACATCGGACTTGATGTCCCAGCTCCAGTCGCCGAGGCGCGCGGCGGCCATCGCCAGGTTCAGGCGCGTCGCGCTGTCGTCGAGCGCGCGCTGCGCGCGCCGCTGCTCGGTGATGTCGCGCGCGACCTTCGAGGCCCCGACGATGCGGCCGTCGGGGGCGAGGATGGGCGAGATCGTGAGCGAGAGGTCTATGAGCGTGCCGTCCTTGCGGCGGCGCACGGTCTCGTAGTGCTCGACGCGCTCGCCCGAGCGGATGCGCGCGATGATGGCCGGCTCCTCGTCGATGTGGTCTGCGGGGAAGAGGATGGTGACGTGCTGGCCTATCGCCTCCTCGGCCGTGTAGCCGAAGATGCGCTCGGCCCCCTTGTTCCAACTGGTGATGTTGCCTTCGAGGGTCTTGCTGATGATGGCGTCGTCGGCGGACTCCACGATGGCGGCGAGCCGCGCCTGCGCGAACTCCGCGCCGCAGAAGTCGGCGGCCAGTTCCTGCGCTGCGTCGGCGTGGGACGGTTCTTCCTGCGGGCTCTTAATAGGCATAGACACACTTATCCGGTCGGGACGAATGAAAAGGGGCTGTCGGCTAAAAACTCAAGGGGGTGAGGTTGATTATACAGAAAATGAAAACGGCCGCCATCGCGGCGGCCGTAACTTAAACGCTTATGTTGTCCGCGCGGCCGGCGTGCCGCCCGCGCTACCTCCGGCGGAAGAGGCCGCACCAGAGCGCGACGAGGAAGCTCAGCAGACAGCCGAGCACGAGCCAGAAGCTCACGCTCGGCGGGACGAGGAGCCCGCGCATCGCGCTGAAGAAGGCGAGCCCGAAGGCGAGCCCCGCGACGTACGCGCCGCGTTCGAGCGTGCCGCCCAGGCGTTGCTCGGGCGGCGGCGCGGTGTCGCCCGCGGCGCCGAAACCGAGGAGGCCGCGCAGCCGGTCGTAGTCCCAGAGGAGCAAATAGACGGTCGCGAGGAGCATGAGGCCGGTGACGACGGGCGTCCCGCGGAAGTCGTAGGAGAGGGTGATGAAGAAGACGTTGAGCATGATCGCGAAGAACGCGAGCGCGCCCAGCGTGGCCGTCGTGCGCGAGAGCACGAGCAGCCCGGCGACCACCTGCGCCAGCCCGAGGAAGCGCCAGTAGGGCCCCGAGCGGTACAGCGTCTCGAAGAAGTTCCCGATGTCGGACGCCGGGCTCATGTTCGTGAAGCGGCGGCCGAGCAGCTTCACCGCCCCCGTCGGGATGAACCCCACGGCCAGCAGCACGCGCGTCCCCAGCGTCAGCCGGTAGAGGACGGCGCGCGAGCGCACCCAACGCTGCAACGCGCTCAGAGACCTGTCCGCGTGACGCACGAAGCCACTGGTCATGTGACGTTAAAGTCTGCGGCGTACCGCACGCGTCCTCTACTTTTTATCTTTTCGCGCCGGAGGCTCGCGCCGGAGGGTGCCGCGCTGGACGTACTTCGGGCTGAAGGAAGCCACCTCGAAGTTGCCGCCGGTCAACTTCGTCACCCTCGGCTTCGTCACGTCGTACATCGTCAGCTCGACCTCCAGCGCCTCGCCCCGCAGCTCGAAGCGGGTCGTGACGAGGTTGCCGTTGATGGTGAAGCGGCTGTGCAGCGTCTCGCCCGACAGGTAGTTGTCGATGAGGAAGCCGTTCCTCTCGTCGATGACGAGCCGCCCCGCGCCGCCGCCCTCCGCGGGTCTGATCTCGTACTCGCGCACCTCGCGCCGGTCGGCGAAGACGTAGACGACCTTCCAGGTCTTCGACGGCCCGCCCGCGACCGTAGCGACGTTCAACTCCATCGCCGCCTCTTCCACCTTGCCCGACGCCCAGTTGAGAGTCGTGACGCCCTTCCACACGCCGTCCCACGACGGGGGCAGCCCCGCCTGACGCGCGTGGGTCGAGAGGCAGCAGAGGAGCAGCGCCGCGGCGGCGGCGGCCGGCACTCGCGCGAGAAGTCTCATGTCGATTCCCTGATGGTCGAAAGGGTTTGCGGCCGGTCGTGTTGAAGGCGGAAGCCGTGTTCGGGTGTGAACGGCTTCCGCCTCCGGGAAACTTGCGACGCGCGACGCGCGCTCGACTGTGCCGCCACCGGGTTACTTGAACCAGATCGTGTCGGCGAGCCACTGGCCGTTGGTGTCGATCAGTGTGGTCAGGGTGCGGCCGTTCTTCATCTTGACCTTGGCGGTCTTCTTGCCGTCGGACTCGCCCATCTCGGCGGAGGCGTAGAGGTCGTCGAGAGTGTACTTCGCCGCCTCGCCCTTGGCCTTCTCGACCACTTCCTTCGTGATGCCGTCGCGCACGCGCGGGGTGAAGCAGTTCTTGAGCTTGTCCGCGTCGCCCGCCTTGACCAGATCGAACTGGTAAGCGATGGAACTCTTCGGGTCGGCGAGCGAGCCGGCCTTGGGGGCGGACGAGGTGTTCGACGCCGTCGTATTCGCCGTGTTGGCGGAGGTGTTGGTCGTGGTGTTAGTCGTGGCGTTGGTGGTGGCGTTGGTCGTGTTCGTTGTGGTGTTGGTCGTCGGGGAAGAGCAGGCGGCTAACAAACATCCCAGCGCGAGTAGGGCGACGGACGGAGCTACTTTTTTCATCGTTGGCTTCTTCTCCTGAAAGGAAAGTGGAAAACACTGAAGTGACCCGGCCCGCGTCGGCGCTCGCCGCTGGTCGGGTGGAAAGACCGACCCCTTGAATTTAAAGCGCACGGAGTATATGTGCGAAACCGCCGTCAGGCAATGGGCAACACGTCGCCGGCAAAGAGCGTTTCCAACCCCACGTCCTCAATGTAGCGTTCGCATCCGCTCATGTGTCGCGAAACCTAAAAGTGATCTCTCTTTTCCTTCACCGTGCCGACGTAGCGCGCCAGGGCGAAGTCTATAGTCCCGGTGGTAG